>CAYQTB010000011.1:29343-36868 GCA_964420315.1 uncultured Thiothrix sp.
CAGCTTAACCTCAACGTGGTGCAAGCACGCATTGTCTCGACCACCGCAGGTTTCAACTTGTATACCCTGCACATCCTCGGTTCTGACAATCAACTTATTATCAGTGACGTTGACCAACAACACATTATTGACACCTTATCCAACAATCTGGAACGTGACCAACCCTACCATCACAGCCATCGTAAACCACGTATTTTGCGCAACTTTGATGTACCGACCCGCATTTACTTCAGTCAGCAACCCGAAAAGAACTTGACCCTGCTGGAAATCAATGCCGGTGACATGCCGGGTTTGCTGTCACGTCTCGGTGAAGCAATGGATGGCTTAGGGTTGCGGGTGCACAATGCCCGCATCAATACGCTCGGTGAACAAGCGCAGGATATTTTCTACATCACGACCCGCCACTGTGAAATGATTGTGGATGAGGCGCAACAAGCGCACATTCAGCACACGCTGGAACAAGCCTTGCAACTCCATTAACCACCCTACCCAAGAGAACCCCCATGACCCACACTTGTGAGCTTTTACCCTCCGGCATCTTAAGCGTCGAACAGGCGCAAGCCCATATTCTCGGCAGCGTGGCGGCATTGCAAGCCAGCGAATCCGTCACCTTGTGGCAAGCACAAGGGCGCATTCTCGCAGAAACGGTGAGCGCCCCGCTGGATGTCCCCCCCCACCGCAATTCTGCGATGGATGGCTACGCCGTGCGCCATGCCGATCTTGCCCGTGACCAGCCACTGTACGTCGTGGGAGCAGCCTTTGCCGGTCGCCCGTTTGTGGGTGAGGTACAATCCGGTGAATGTGTACGCATTATGACCGGGGCAATCGTCCCCGCCGGAGCCGACAGCGTGGTCATGCAAGAAAATGTGCAACGTGACGGCGACAGCATCCGTCTCACGGGCACACTGAAACTCGGTGAAAATGTGCGTCACCCCGGCGAAGACATGCGCACTGGCGACACGGTTCTCGATGCAGGGCGCAAACTGAATGCGGCTGACCTCGGCTTACTCGCCTCACTCGGCATTAGCGACATCAAGGTGTTACGCCGCCCACGAGTCGCGTTTTGTTCCACGGGCGACGAACTCAAAAGCATTGGCGAAACCTTGCAACTCGGTGATATTTACGACAGCAACCGCTACACCCTGTATGGCTTGCTGCAAAACCTCGACGTGGAAATCATCGACCTCGGCGTGGTACGCGATACTCCCGAAGCGGTGGAACACGCTTTTCAGCAAGCCATGCAACAAGCGGATGTCTTCATCACCAGCGGCGGCGCGTCAGTGGGCGAAGCGGATTACGTCACGCCCACCTTGGAACGTTTAGGGCAGGTAAATTTCTGGAAAATTGCCATGAAACCGGGCAAACCGCTGGCGTTTGGCACCTTGGGCAAATGCGTATTCTTCGGGCTACCCGGCAACCCGGTATCGGTCATGGCTACGTTTATGCTGTTTGTGCGCCCCGCCATTTTGCGACTGCGCGGCGAAAGCTTGCCCACTGTGCCGGAATACACCGCGCTGTGTACGACCCCACTGAAAAAAGTACCGGGGCGCAAAGATTATCAACGCGGCATTTGCGAGCGTGACGCACACGGGCAATGGCAAGTCCGCAGCACAGGTGGGCAAGGCTCCCATATTCTACGCTCCATGAGTCAGGCGAATTGCTTTATCGCCTTGCCACGAGAGGCGGGGAATATAGACGCGGGAGCGATGGTGACTATTATACCGTTCGACGGATTTTTATAAGCGCTGCAAATAGGTCGCGCCGCCCAAAGAACGCATTTGCCGCAAAATCCGGTTTTGCCGTGCTCGCACATAACCGGAAGGCTTCGCCACACTGTATTTACGCGGTGCGGGTAACACTGCGGCTAACAATGCCGCATCCGCTGCCGCCAATTGACCGACCGGCTTTTTCAACAAATACTGACTCGCCGCGCTTACACCGTAGTCCGCGTTGCTAAATTGTGCCGTATTCAGGTAAACCTCCAGAATACGCTCTTTTGACCAGAAAACTTCCATCACGCCCGCAATGCCCCATTCCAAGCCTTTACGCACGTAACTGCGCCCTTCCCATAGAAACAAATTTTTCACCAATTGCTGGGTAATCGTGCTGCCACCGCCTTTGCCACGCCCGCGCATTTCGGCACGAATCGCCGCCTCCGTTGCCGCCACATCGATGCCCCAATGCTCGGCAAAGCGTTGATCTTCCGAGGCAATCACCGCCAATTGCATGTGGCGCGGAATTTCCTCCAGACTCACCCAATCGTGACGCACGAAGGGTGTTGCTTCACTGAAGATTGCCGTTACATCTTGCCGCAGCATAAAGGCTGAGGTGGGCACAGGAACCCAACGAAACACCAGCAGCCACACGCACAATGCCACAAACAACAGCAAGGGAACGCGCCACAACCAGTGCACCCAGTGTTTGGATTGTCCAAGAGTGAGTAGATCATACAATTTCATAATGGCGCGTATTATGTCACAAGCTGGCGATGCTTCTAAGGTTTCTGCTGCCTGTTGTTTGTTGTATTGAATGCGTTATTTCACAATGGTAGTCCTAGCTGATAGGTGTTTATCGGCTTATCCATGCAGGAGGTTGCACATCGCTGATGCTACTCGTTCGACAAAGCTGAAGGATTCGACCAGCGAAATAGCAGCAGCCCTTGGTCGCAACCAATCGACCATCAGCCGTGAATTGATGCGTAACCAGGGTCAGCGGGGTTCAAGACACCTTGCGAGGTGTTCCGCGAACTATCCGGCACGGACGCTGAAAAGTTGGTGGGTTATGCACTTATTCCTTGAATTCACGCCAACAATCCCCGTATGAAAGCCCGTATCGAGCATATTGTCAAAGCATCAAAGCAAGCATACTATGATGCCATATTTGATGATTTGGAGACACTCATGCGCACTACCTTGAACCTTGATGATGAGTTACTGCATCAAGCATTTGAACTAACGGGCATTGCCGAAAAAGCTGCCCTAATACGCGAAAGCCTGAAAGCCCTGATCGAACGCGAAAGCGCCCGCCGCCTCGCTTTATTAGGGGGTTCCGAGCCACAACTGGAAGCCCCACCCCGCCGCCGTAGCACGGAAGAAGCCTTGTGATTCTGGTCGATACCTCGGTCTGGATTGACCACCTACGCGCAACAGAAGAACGCTTAGCCCTGCTCTTAACTGAAGTGCAAGTCTGTATGCACCCAATGGTGTGGGGCGAACTCGCGTGTGGCAACCTGAAAAACCGCCCAACCCTGTTGCGTTTATGGCAAGGTCTACCCGCCATCACCCAGGCCAGTCATACTGAAGCCATGTATTGCCTAGAAAAACGCAAACTGATGGGAAAAGGCATTGGCTATGTGGATTTGCACCTATTAACCGCTGTCCTGCTATCACCGGGAACACAGCTTTGGACACGGGATAAGCGCCTACGAGAGATTGCTACCGGGTTAGGCTGTGGCTGGCAGGAATCACATTGACACACGTTTTAAGTCAGATGCCATAAGCTAACGGAATAGCCACCCCGCACAACGTGGGACGTGCTAACATTCGCGTTTCGTTTTCAACAGCAATACCACCATGACAACGGCTCTCAATATCCAAGGCTTGCGCAAAACCTACGACAATGGCTTTACCGCGCTGAAAGGCATCGACTTGCAGGTAGAACAAGGCGACTTCTTCGCCCTACTCGGTGCAAACGGCGCGGGCAAATCCACCACCATTGGCATTATCAGTTCTTTGGTGAACAAAACGTCGGGCAAAGTGACGATTTTCGGCTACGACCTCGACACCCAGCGCGACCAAGCCAAAGCCCAAATCGGGCTAGTCCCACAAGAATTCAATTTCAATATCTTCGAGCCAGTCATTGAGATCGTGGTGAATCAGGGCGGCTATTACGGTATTTCGCGTACCGAAGCCTTCACCCGTGCCGAAGTGCTGCTCAAGCAATTGGGGTTGTGGGAAAAAGCCCGCGACCAAGCCCGCAACCTCTCCGGCGGGATGAAACGCCGCCTCATGATTGCCCGCTCACTGATCCACCAACCGCGCTTGCTGATTCTTGACGAACCCACCGCTGGCGTTGACATCGAAATCCGCCGTTCGATGTGGGAATTCCTGCGCAAGCTCAACGCGGATGGCACGACCATCATCCTCACCACGCATTATCTGGAAGAAGCCGAAAGCCTGTGCCGTAATATCGGCATTATCGATCGAGGCGAATTGATCGAAAATACCAGCATGAAACAGCTTCTGAATCGCTTGGATACCGAAAGCTACGTGTTTGACCTTGCCCACGCCGTTGAAGCATTACCCACCACCAGCAACCTGTGCCATTTCACCCTGCAAGACCCGACCACTTTAGAGGTGGTGTTTCACAAAGAACACTATTCGCTCAACAAAGTGTTCGCCTTCCTCAACGAACACAAGGTCATCGTCAACAGTATGCGCAATAAAACCAATCGTTTAGAACAACTTTTCATGGACTTAGTGGAGAATAACAAACAATGAATGCTAAGCAACTCTGGACAGCCTACACCACCATTCTGGTCAAGGAAGTGCTGCGGTTTACCCGCATTTGGGTGCAAACCATTATCCCGCCGGTGATTACCACCGCGCTGTATTTCGTCATTTTCGGCAACCTGATCGGCTCACAAATCGGCGATATGGAAGGACATCGTTACATCGACTTCATCACGCCGGGGTTGATTATGATGACGGTCATTACCAACGCCTACGCCAATGTGGTGTCGTCGTTTTACGGCAGCAAGTTTCAAGGCAATGTCGCGGAAATGCTGGTGTCGCCAATGCCCAATTGGATTATTTTGGCGGGTTTTGTGAGTGGCGGGGTGGCACGTGGCTTGGCAGTTGGGTTAGCGGTTACCTTGGTATCCTTGTTTTTTAGTACCCTGAGCGTGCAACATATTTTCATCACGTTTACGATTGTGCTGCTGACTTCAGTGCTGTTTTCGCTAGCAGGCTTGATCAATGCGGTGTATGCGAAAAGTTTTGATGACATCACCATTATTCCGACCTTTGTACTGACACCGCTGACGTACTTGGGCGGGGTGTTTTACTCGATCACGCTGCTTACCCCGTTTTGGCAGAACGTTTCCTTGCTCAACCCCGTGCTGTACATGGTGAATGGCTTTCGCTACGGCATTTTGGGAACGTCGGATATCAGCATTGGGTTGAGTTACGGGGTTATCATCGGGTTCATTGTGCTGCTCGGCGGGTTTAGCCTGTATTTGTTGAACAAAGGCATTGGGATTCGCAGTTGAGTGTGATCATTATCGGTGGCGGTCCTGCCGGACTCATAGCAGCAGAACAACTGACCAACGCGGGTTATGCGGTGGATTTATACGATGCCATGCCAACGCTGGGGCGTAAATTCTTGCTGGCAGGCATTGGCGGCTTAAACATTACCCATTCTGAACCGTTTGATGCATTTTGCAGCCGCTACGCCGAACGTCAGCCGCAAATACAAGCGCTGTTGGCACACTTTGGCGCGAAGGAATTGCGGGCATGGTGTGCCGAGTTAGGCGTGGAAACGTTTGTGGGTACGTCAGGGCGCGTGTTTCCCAAGGAAATGAAAGCTGCACCATTGTTGCGGGCATGGTTGGCACGGCTGAAGCGTAACGGGTTGCGGGTGCATCCGCGTCACCGTTGGCTGGGGTGGGGTGCACAGGGGCAACTGGTGTTTGAAACCCCCCAAGGTACAATTACCGCTCCCTACACCGCCGTCATTCTCGCGCTCGGCGGCGGTAGCTGGAAAAGACTCGGCAGCGATGGCGCATGGGTCAAGCTGCTAACCGACCGTCATATACCCATCGCCCCCTTAAAACCTGCCAATTGCGGCTTTTTATGTGCCTGGAGCGCACACCTTAGCAGCCGCTTTGCCGGTTCAGCGCTAAAATCCGTTACCTTACGTTTCACTGATTTGACGGGGCAAACCGAAACGCGCAGGGGTGAAATGATCATCACTGAGCGCGGCATAGAAGGCAGCCTGATCTACGCCTTTTCCGCCCGGCTACGCGACACCCTCATCACGCAAGGTTCCGCCACCTTCCATCTGGATTTGCTCCCCAACCACAGTCACGCCCAACTGGAAGCCGCCTTACACAAAAAGCCTGCCAATAAAACGCTGGGCAACTTCCTGAAAAGTCAGTGGAAATTAGATAGGGTAAAAGCAGCATTGCTGTTTGAAACGTTGGATAAAGCACAGTGGCAGAACATTCCACTGCTGGCAGCAACCTTAAAAGCGATTCCTATCACTGTGACTGCCACTACACCAATAAACGAAGCCATCAGCACCGCAGGCGGCGTACCGTTTGAAGCTCTGGATGAAAATTTGATGTTGCGGCACTTACCGGGGGTGTTTTGCGCGGGGGAAATGCTGGATTGGGAAGCGCCGACAGGCGGTTATCTCCTGACGGCGTGCTTCGCCAGCGGACGCGAGGCGGCGAATGGCGTCATCCGCTGGTTAGCATCGGTCAGTGACGGGCATCCAGCTCAGCAGCCGTAAAACCCGACATCCGTGCTGCCATGATCGCATTGGTGAACGTCGCACTCGGATGCATCACCGCTTAAGCTACCTGCCTTGCCTCAAGGAGTGGGAGTGGGGACAATTACGACATTTCGCTGACTATGAGGTTGACGTCATCTGGAAACATTAACTGAACCCACTACACCAATCATCTGCAAAATACCCCACTTCATCAAATCCCACCCCATTAAGTAACCATACAGCATTAAAATCAAAGCAATAAAATATATTGTTGGATAACCTTCAGGATACCCCCATGAAAAAGTTCCTTGTCGTCAATGCTGGTCTGGCCGCGCTCATGGGTTCAAGCATGGCAGAAGCAGGTTTTTCCCCCTATTACGCCGGGGCAGCCATTGGTGCATCTAAAAACAACGGCAATGAAGCCCAATTTTGCGACGAATGCACCGGTTCGCAATTCACCATGCACAAAAAGAATCGGGGTGGTGCGAAAGTCCACAAGGTTTACGCGGGTGCAAATTTAAACCCCGTCTTCGGCGTGGAAGCGGAATACGTCAACCTCGGTGACACCTATTCACTCGATATGTACCGCCCGGAATTCGGCATCCCCGGCGGACGCGCTGAATACGCCAAAGCCCGCCAGAAAACCCGTGGTATTGGCATCAGCGCCAAAGCCAACCACCGCATTACCCGCAAAACATCGGTCTACGGCAAAGTGGGCGCATTGGCTTGGGAAAACAAAAACCGCATGGACTACACCAACCTTAATAACATCAGCAGAACCTATAAAAGCACTGATCACGGGGTTAGCCCAACCATAGGTCTGGGTATCGAACACGAAGTAACCGATCGTATCAGCATCCGCGCGGGGTGGGATCGCACTTTTGACACCGGCAAAGGCGACCGTTTTCTAGAACTGGATTCCAGTAAAAACGTCGAGGACTTACACAGCGTCAAAACCGACACCGACATGATCTACGTCGGCGCAACCTTCAACTTCTAAATCGACGGCGGGGCAAACAAACACTTGCCC
>CAYQTB010000012.1:0-34859 GCA_964420315.1 uncultured Thiothrix sp.
ATGGCGAGTGACTGTTTGAGGAAGTCGAGAGCGGTGTCGTAGTCGCCGCGAGCAGAATAGATTTGCGAGATATTGTTGAGGGTAGTGCCTTCGCCTGATTTGTCGCCGATTTCCTGTTGAATGGCGAGTGATTTTTTGAGGAAGTCGAGAGCGGTGTCGTATTGACCAATATGGAGGTATTGCTTGCCGATTTGTCCGAGTGCTTTCCCTTTGAGCTGCGGGTTGTCAGTTTCAAGTAACGGGGGTAGCCAGTCGTCCAGCAGGGTGCGGTACATGCCAGCCCTGTTGAGTGGCTCGATAATCCACTCCAGCACCAGCCGCTGCCCCTGTTCGGTGAGGTTGGCAGCCAGCAGCGCGGCATGAGTTGCCAAACGGTGTTCCCATGAGGTGTTTTGGCGTTCTTCCAGTTCCCACAACAAGAAGTTAGCCGCTTGTTGCAACAATGCCTGATCCGGTTTCGGGGCACCGTTTGCCAACAACCAACCCCGCACCAACGGCGCAAGCTGGTATTCGGTTTGCCCCGTGTGCAGGTTAGCGTATTGCTCCACCAACGACACCGCCAACAACCGCTGCAACACACTCCCCACCATTTCTTGCTCCCCCTTGCCCGCTTGGCGGGAGAGGGGGTTAGGGGGTGAGGGTTCTGCCCCCAAAACCTCCACCCCCACCAACGGCACTGCCGTCTGATAAGCCAACAAACCATGCAACAGCGCGATTTCCTCCGCACTGCGCTGTGCCACCACTGTTGCCAATGCCATATCCGTTTGGCTGTCCGCAGAGGCTTCAGCCAAGGCAGCAATAAAGGCTTGTTCTTCGGCAACATTCATCCCTTGTGCAGCGTTGGCGAAAAACTCCAACGCCCTAAAGTTGCCACCCAAGGTTTCATAGGCGGCTTGCAGGCGTTTACCCTGCAACGGCAAACCTTGCAACCGCACCATTGCCACATAATCGCCATACACGGGTTTACCCAGCGGGCAGTGTTCCGCCTCCGCCCAATCCGGCAACTGCCAGCGCGAAGTGAGGATCAGTTTCAAGCCTTGTTGGGTTAAGACTCTAGCAGCTTGCAGCCAGTGTTGCAGCGTGGGGTCGGTGACGGCGTGGGGGAATTGCCCATCCTGCACCGATTCGAGGTTGTCGAAGAACAACGCCAGTTTGCCATGTTGCGCTAACAATAATTCAAGCAGGTATTCGTTTTGATCTTGTTCTGTCTCCAACTCTGGTTTCATTAGGTTGAAGTCTTCTTTACGATCTTTGCTTAAACTTTTGAGCAACTGTAAACGCCACTTTTTCCAGTCCAAGTTGCCAGCATACAGCGTGAATACCTGATAGCCATCATTTTCCAACCGATTGAGTAGCTTGCCCGCTAATGCGGTTTTACCCATACCGCCCAAACCTGTGATCAGCAGGCGGTTTTGGTGTTTGTCACGCAAACGGTTTTGCCATAGGCGCAACTCACGCCGTCGCCCGATAAAGCGTGCAGGAAGACTGACATCCCCGCGCATGACTTGCCATTCACTGCGTTTGACAGGCTGCGGTGTAAAACCCCAATCGACCAAGCCTTGTTGCAAGTCATGGCTCAACAATTGCGGCAAACACCATTGCCCATACGAGGCTGCGGTGCGGATCGGATTGCTGCTGTCGCGGTAGCCGCCCGCCGCCTTGAAGGGTTGGGTAATTGCGGCGCGTGCCTGCTGCAACGCCACATCCACCGTACTGCGCTTGCCCAAGGCGTGCAGTAAGGCTTTAGCAAACTGGATACCCGCCACATCAAACACCGATTCGCGCATCCCGATAACGTGCGGAATACCCGCCCGATACAACGCCGCACTCAAACCGTTATGCGGGTAGTTGGGGTGTTGTTTGGCACTCAAACACGCTGACAGCACCAGCAGTTGTACCCGCGTATTCTGGAAACAGGCAACCACTTCACTTTCCGCCACCGTTTGCCCACGCCCTAGCGCATCTTCAAACAAAAAGCTGCCATACGCCTGTTGCTTGTGATGTTCGTGGGTAAAGCTGCCATGCCCACTGAGGTAAACCAGATGCGGCTGGAACTGCTGCAAGGTATCCCGCAAGGTGTCCAGCCGCCCGTCATCCGGCATTGCCAGCACGATTTCACCGCGGCGTTCCTGCTCCATCAGGGCTTCTTGCACAGCGGCTTGTTCGGCTTCCACATCCAGCCGTTCCGGTTCGCTCAAATCATCGGGCAGGGAGGTGAACAGCAACACGCGCAATGGCTCACGTTGCACCGCAGGCAACGCCACGCTGACCGTTGGGTTGCGCCGCGACAAGCTGAAACCCGCTTCCCGCCCCACAAAACCGTAAGTCGGGTGATACAGCGTTTCCCATGGCAAGGTGAGGATGGTGGCATCACTGGTTTCGATGATGATGGGTAAAACCTGTTGACCGCTGGCTTGCTTGGCAGTCTCAAGGCGATCACCGAGTTGCAGGGCATCCCACAGGGATTGACCCATCGCTTGCAGTTGGGGTTCTTCGACACGCTGCTTTTGGTTGGCATAAATGCTGGCAAGGTTGTCCGCCATGCCTTTGAGATACGGGTGCGTGCGTAGCAGGTCAGTAGATGGGGTAATGACGAAAGGTGTAGCCGTTGACATGACTTATTCCCCCACGGTGCCGACAGGATGTTCTGGCAAGGTTAATGCCGTGAGTTCCTGTTGTGTGCCGTCTCTCAATACCTCCACCTTGCGCACACTGTGCAGCGGCACGGCTTGGCGCGTGTGGCAAAACGGGCAGGACAAATCATAGCGCCTCATCCCCGCTGGCATATCCTCCAAGTTATAGTGATAGGTAAACTGTTTGCCACATGGTTGATTGCCGCATTGTGTACGGCGTGTGATTTTTTGCCCCATGCCGTTTCCCCCTGTTAAACAAATAAGCTGAAAACTGCAAAACAAATCCCGAAAAAACTCAATAAACTGGCTGCCGCCAGCAGTTTGCGTTTGTGCTGTGCGCTGCGAGAAAAGAACGTTTCGATTGCGCTGGGGCTGTCAGGGTCAACTGTATAAGACTGCGGAAACAGGCTGGCAAGTGCCAAACCCAACGCCAACAGCCACACGGCAAAGGTGAGGGTTAGCAACACGGGATCATTCACCACCGCCTTTTCACCGCTGATGAATTTGAGGACAGTGGCGTACAGACCCGGAATCGCAATGTTCAAGCTGATTAACTGCTTGGCGAGGTCATCCAGCCGGGTGGATTGCGCGGCAACATCTTTGGCAAAACTATCGAGCAGCGACTCGTCGTATTGGCTCAAGGCGGAGGTGGTAACTGCAAACGGTGGTGGTGAAGGTTCGGTCATGAGCAGCCCTGTCCTGACGTGTGGATCGTGAACTGAAGGTTACCAGAGTTGCTGCTGAAAAAATGTGATGGGTGTAACGTTTTGGAGAGAAATGAGGTGTACCCTGATTGCTTCCATTCCTTTGCAAAAAGCGGTATGACCATCACTACAGCCATGCGTTTCAAGTTCCATGCCAGACAAACCAGGTTCCATTCCCCACTGACGTTTTTCAGGCCGCGCAGGGAAAACTGCCAACATCGCTGAATTGTTCGATGTGTTGCTGGGGGCGGGGCATGGCTTGGATGTGGATGCGCTGGATGCTGCGGTTGTGGCGGAAGGTTTCAGCGGCATTCCATCCGGTTATGCGCGGACTAGCGCGTTTTTGACCTCCCGTGAACCGGATTGATAATGCGTATGGGTACAGTTTGCTGTATCCTTATTTTAGGAGCAAGAATGAAGCAGGCTTAGCCGATAATGTTTGAGATTTTTCAATGCAGAGCAGCAAAGGTTTAGGCACTCTGCCACCGGTGTTTTAGGTTATTGTTTTCTGATATGAAGGGGTTGAGATGAACAAGTTTATTGTAATGGTGAGTTTGGTTGCTTTGCTAACCGCTTGTGGCGAGAAAGCGGAAAAAGTCACTGAAGTGCCTGCAACTGCACCGGCTCAAACCGGAACCGCAGCACAGCAAGCGACTTCGGCATCTGCTGCGCCAGCCATTGATAAAGCTGCTTTGGTAGAATCGGCAAAAGGTGCCGTACAAGCATTAGGTGGTACACTCAAGGGTGAACTCGAAGCTGCCATGCAAGCCGGTGGTCCGGTGGAGGCGATGAGCATTTGCCACACCAAAGCGCCTGAAATTGCCAAAGCCGTTTCAGCCGAAAAAGGCATGGAAGTCAGCCGGGTAAGCTTGAAAAACCGTAACCCGGTGATGGGTCAGGCAAATGAATGGCAAACCGCTGTGCTGAATGACTTTGAAGCGAAAAAAGCGGCAGGTGAAGACCCGTCAACCATCGCTTATGCAGAAGTCGTGGATAACGAATTCCGCTTTATGAAAGCGATTCCAACCGCTGCGGTGTGCTTGCAATGCCACGGCACAGAACTCAGCCCCGCCGTTACGGCGAAGTTAACGGAGCTGTACCCGCAAGACAAAGCGACCGGTTATAAAGAAGGTGATTTGCGCGGTGCTTTTGTCGTCGTGAAAAATCTCGCGCCATAACGTCGGCTTCTTGCCATACCCTCTCCCTACACTTTAGAGTATAAGGGTAGTATGCCGTTATATTGGCGGCAAAGCGAAGGAGAGGGTATGTCAAACGTCAAAGGTAGGGGACACTGCCAATCCTGCCAGATTCGGCATTTGAGTATTTTTGCGCAATTGCCAAGGGATAGGCTCATCGAAATACAGGCATTTCAGCCATCCGTTGTCACCTATGCTGCCGATGAGGCAGTTTACCATCAGGGCGATCATTCTCTGAATGCCTTTACTTTGCGCAAAGGCTTAGTGAAGCTGATTAAAACCCTGCCTGACGGACGCACCCAAATTGTACGGGTGTTGCGTACCGGTGATTTATTTGGTTTCGACGGTCTTGCTGGGGAAACTTACAATCATACCGCGATTCCCCTGAATGACATTGAAGTGTGCCGTTTACCTTTGGTGGAACTGGCAGAATTAAAAAAACAAAATCCCGAAATTGAAAACACCATGATGAAGCGTTGGATCCAGCATTTGCGTGAAGCTGAAGACATGATGCTGGAACTCGGTGCGAAAAAAGCCGCCGAACGCTTGGCGTCTTTCCTGATTCGTTGGTGTGAAAACAGCAATGGTGGTTGGGTGACTTTATCGCTGTCACGCGCTGAAATCGGGGAATTATTGGGGTTGACTATCGAAACGGTGAGCCGTTTCTTGTCCGATTGGAAACGTCAGGGATTTCTTAACGAACAACGCGGCAGCATCCAGCTTGAAAATGTTGATGGATTGCGTAAGGCGGCTTGTTCCGGTGGGAGTTGCTAAACGATGAATCGGATGTCCGCAGAAGCTCGTCTTAACCTGTATATTACTGCCGTGCATCCTTGCCCCTATTTACCGGAACGTCAGGCGATGAATCTGTTGGTTGACCCCGGCTACAAGATGACGGCTGAGTTGTATGGGCGCTTGTTGGATAGTGGTTTTCGGCGCAGTGGTGGTGATGTTTACCGCCCGCATTGCCGTCATTGCAGCGCTTGTATTTCTAGCCGCATTCCGGTCAGTACTTTTCAACCCAACCGTTCCCAACGGCGCAATTGGAAACGCAATCAGGACTTGCGGGTGGTTGTGAATCGCAGAGGCTTCAAACGTGAATACGCCACTTTGTACCGGCATTACATTAAGCAACGCCATACCGGCGGGGGTATGGATACGGATGATATGAACACGTTTGCCGGGTTTTTGCTGAGTCATTGGTGTAAAACGCTGTTGGTCGAGTTTTGGGAACAGGAGCATCTGTTAGCCGTGGCGGCTGTGGATGAGTTAAAAGACGGTTTGTCATCCGTTTACACATTTTTTGACCCGTCTGCCAGTGAGTCGCGTGGCTTGGGCACATTCGCGGTACTGTGGCAAATTGAGCAAGCGCGTCAATGCGGTTTACGGTTTGTGTACCCCGGTTATTGGATAGCAGAGTCGCCCAAAATGCGTTATAAAATAAATTTCCAGCCGATGGAAGGCTTAGTCAATGGTACTTGGATTCCGTTAGCTGTCAGCTAGGTTAGGTGGGATTGCTTGATTGTTATCTGTTCATCTTTAGTTCATTAGCTTATCTGTATCATTCATAAATTTTATGATAGCTTGTTGCTACTGATGGTCACAGGAAACAGACAATGATTAAGACATTTACCCTAAAAGCCATTGATCATGATCAGGCGACCCCAGAAAGTGGTTTAATCGTGTGGCATGTTGTTGATGAAAATAATCGCAAACGCATTGTGAAGGCGACAACTGAGCTAAGCCGTCAAGGTTTCATCAAAACCGTTAAGCCGCATCATGACCGTGAAATGCCGTTAGTTGAATTGCTTTCTTATTACGTGGAAGGTGAAAGTTTTCGTATCGACTTCGGCATGTTTAACGAAACCTTTGGTTATACGCCGCGTGAAGTTTTTGCTGCGACTCAAGCGCAACCGGAAAGCGCCAGCAGTCGCATGAAACAAGGCATTCGCCAACTGTTCCACGTACCGTTTTGAAAAAAGGGCGCAGGTTGCGCCCTTTTTGTGGCGACAGAGCCATTAGTGTCTGAAATGACGCATCCCGGTGAATACCATTGCCATGCCGTGCTCATTCGCGGCGGCGATGACTTCTTCATCGCGCATCGAGCCACCCGGCTGAATCACCGCTTTGATCCCCGCTGCCGCAGCACTGTCGATGCCATCGCGGAAGGGGAAAAACGCATCCGATGCCATCACCGAACCCGGCACAACTAAACCTGCGTGTTCGGCTTTGATGGCGGCGATGCGTGCTGAATTGATGCGACTCATCTGACCCGCACCCACGCCAATGGTCATATTGCCTTTCGCGTACACAATTGCGTTGGATTTAACGAATTTGGCAACCTTCCAAGCAAATTGCAGGTCGAGCAACTCGGCATCCGTTGGTTGGCGCGTAGATACGACCTTCAGCTCATCCAGCAACGCGATGTCAGCCGTTTGTACTAGCAAGCCACCGTTAACCCGTTTGAAATCGAGACGCTTGGGAACGTCACCGCTCCACCTGTCAACGGTTAACAAACGCACGTTTTTCTTCGCTGCCACTGCCGCAACCGCTTCCGGCGAAACCCCCGGTGCGATAATCACTTCCACAAACTGACGATCCACGATCACTTTTGCGGTTTCGCCATCCAGCGGTTGGTTGAACGCAATAATGCCGCCGAACGCGGATTCCGGGTCAGTGCTGTAAGCGCGGTTGTAGGCTTCCAGCAAGTTTGCACCCACCGCAACACCGCACGGGTTAGCGTGTTTGACGATGACGCAAGCCGGTGTGCCATCGAATTGCTTGACGCATTCGAGCGCAGCATCGGTGTCGGCGATATTGTTGTAAGACAATTCCTTGCCTTGAATCTGGATGGCGGTAGCAATGCTGCCTTGTGGGGCGTTGTATTCCGCGTAAAACGCGCCTGCTTGGTGGCTGTTTTCACCGTAACGGCAATCTTGTTTCTTTTCGAATTGCAGGCTGAAAGTGCGCGGGAACGTTGCGGGTGCTGCATGACTAGCTTCGCCGACCCGTGCGCCGAAATAGTTGGCAATCATGCCGTCGTAACGTGCGGTGTGTTCAAACGCTTTAATCGCCAAATCAAAACGGGTAGCCGGGCTAATGCAACCTGCGCTGGCTTCCATTTCTGCTTGAATGCGCTCGTAATCGCTGGGTTCGGTGACGATCGTTACGTGCGCGTGGTTTTTGGCACTGGCGCGTACCATGGTGGGACCGCCGATGTCGATGTTTTCAACCGCGTCTTCAAAGCTGCAACCGGGTTTGGAAACGGTGACTTCAAACGGGTAAAGGTTGACCACAATCAGGTCAATACGCCCGATGCCGTGTTCCGCCATGACCGCATCATCTTGTCCACGACGCGCCAAAATGCCGCCGTGAATTTTGGGGTGCAGGGTTTTGACGCGCCCGTCCATCATTTCCGGGAAGCCGGTGTAGTCTGACACTTCGGTGACGGGTACGCCATTATCCGCCAGCAGTTTGGCAGTGCCGCCTGTGGAAAGTAAATGTACGCCTTGGCTGTGCAGGAACCGGGCGAATTCCAGTACGCCGGATTTGTCGGAAACGCTCAGCAAAGCGCGGGTGACAGGCAGGTTAGAGGCAGTCGTCATCGTGTGTGCATCCTGGAGCGAAAAAGGCGGTATTCTATGCCGTGGGGTGATTTGCTGCAATGCCGTCTGTGCTGATTAGATAATTGCCATTAAGCGTAGCCCCAGCACAAATACCAAGGCGGCGATTAAGCCGGTTACTGCACCTCTAATAAACAGGCTTTGTGAACTGGCTGCATACTTAACTACGCTTTTATCCAGTTTGTCGATCTGGCGGTCACGCTGCGCAATAATTAAATCGCGTTTGTGTAGGGATTCATCACGATTTTGTAGCTGTTGCTGGTTTTCTTTCAGGGTGTTTTCCAGATGTTGGATGCGCAAGGTGAGTTCCTGCAAGCGCTCATCGCGGCGGCGGATATGCGCTTCTTTCGCTACAATGGTCTGGTCACGGTCATGCAGGCTGGCGTCACGTTTACTGAGTTGCTCATCCCGTGCTTGCAGTTGCGCATCGCGTTGTGAGACGGTGATCTCACGTTCGTGCAGGCTGGTATCGCGTTTAGCAATTTCGGTATCACGCAGGTGTATTTGCTGGTCACGGGCTTGTAACGCTTCTTCTTTGTGTTGCAGTTGCAGGTCGCGCTGTTCGATTTGTGCGTCACGTTCCGCAACGGTAGCGTCACGTTCGGAAAGGGTTTCTTCGCGTTCGGAGAGGAATTCATCCCGGTCTTGCACGGTTTGGTCGCGGAGTTGTAATTGCACATCACGTTCGGCAATGCTTTGGTCGCGTAGGTGCACTTCCAGTTGCAGGTTGCGTACTTGTTCATCACGCGTGGCAATTTCGGTATCGCGGGCTTGCAGGCTGCTATCACGTTGGGTGAGGAATTCGCCCAACGTTTGGATGTGCTGATCGCGTTCATGCATCGAGGTGTCGCGTTGCTGGATGGTTTGCTCGCGCTCGGTGAGTTGGAAATCGCGCTCCCGTATGGTGTCATCACGTTGTTGAATTGCAGCGTTGCGTTCGGTCAGCAGTGAATCACGCGCATGAATGGTTTCATCGCGTTCCTGCATTTGCGCGTTGATCTGAGTAATGTGGGAATCGCGTTCCTTGATGCTGTGGTCGCGTTCGCCGATGGTGATGTCGCGGCTTTGCACTTGGGAATCGCGTAATTGCAATTGCTTGTCGCGTTCGCGCAATTGCAAGTCTTGCCCGCTGATACGCGTATCACGCTCCCGTAGTGAAATATCACGTTCTTTGATGCGGCGGTCGCGTTCGGTAATTTGTACGTCGCGTTCTTCGACCGTGCGGTCACGGCTGGACAGGCGTGTGTCACGGTCGCGCAAATCTTCATCTGTTTTATTGATGCGCTCGTCACGCATCATCAGTTGGCGGTCGCGTTCGGTGAGTTGACTGTCACGTTCCTGCAAATGATTTTCGAGTTCGCGGATGGTTTGCAGGAAATCCAGCCCTTGCTGGTCACGGCTGCGAATGGCTTCTTCCCGCAGGCGCAATTCGTTATCGCGCTCGGCAACAGTGCGGTCGCGTTCGCTGAGTTCGCGGTCGCGTTGACTGAGGATGGTGTCGCGCTTTTCGACTTGCTGTTGCTGAATGCCAATGCGTTGATCACGTTCTTGCAGCAGTGTTGCTTTTTCTTTGAGCAACATCTCGCGGTTTTGGATTTGCTGATCACGGTCAGCAATGGTGCGGTCACGTGCTTGCAAATGCTGGTTGGCAAGGTCGATGTGGGAATCGCGGGCGGCGAGTTGCCGATCCCGTTCTGAGATATGGTTATCGCGTTCGCTGAGGTGCTTGTCGCGTTCCTTGAGCATTTTTTCCTGCTCTAGGGTTTGACGAGTACGCTCTTGTAATAAGGCTTCGCGATCCAGCAATTGCTGATCTTTTTTGCTGATGCTGTCATCGCGACTTTGCAGCAGTTTGTCTTTGCTTTGAATGGCTTGGTCAATGCGCGAGAGTGAGCGGTCTTTGTCTTCGAGACTGCGGTCACGCATCTGGATTTGCAGTTCTTTTTCCTGCAACAGTTTTTCGTAATGCACGAGGTTTTGTTCCAGCGTACTTAAGCGAGCCTCACGGTCACTCAGCATGGTATCGCGCTGTTGTACGGCACGGTCGCGGTTGACCACGCCTTCATCACGGCTGCGTAGGGCTTTTTCTTTTTCTTCGAGTAATTGGTTTTGTTGGGTGAGTAGCTTTTCTTTTTCGCCTAGCAGGCGTGCGAGGGTTTCCATGCGTTTATCACGCTCGTCAATGCGGGCGTCACGTACCCGGATATGCCCGTCTTTTTCCAGCAATAATCCCGATAGTTCACGCAAGCGCTGCTCACGTTCCTGTAAGCGCAGGGCTAATTCATCCACACTGGTTTTCAATTCCTGCTTATCATTTAGGGTCAGATAAACGTTTGAATCCAGCTTTTTAAAGATGTCGAGATCCTTTTCTTCCAATTTCATCCATCTTGCGCGAGATACTCCGCCGTTCACGGCGGGGAGGGATAGCGCATCGGCGTTAGCCGACCCTCTCCTCGCTCCTCTTTGTCGTTAAGCTACCTTCGGTTGAAAACCATACCCATAACCATCGTTACGGGTAATCAGTTGGCAATATTGGTGGCTAATGCCTTGCACCACACCCGTGGTGGTCGTGATATTGAAAAAACCACTGGCACGTACTGCTACACGCCCCTTGTACGTGCCTGTTTTTTTACCCTTGGTCACGTTGGCGGTCACTTGGTCGCCCGTTTGGAAGCCATGCACGGCTTTTTGACGCAGCAAATACCCACGCGGGAAACCATACTTGTTCAAGCGAGTACGTTGGTAGCTGCCGCGTCCGGTGCATTGGATTTCTAAGGTGGGGATGTTCCAGTGTGCGACAGTGCCGATTTCACCCACACACACCGCATCCAAGGCGTGGGATTTGGGTATATTGTGTTGCTTGCGGTTGAATTTCGTCTTGCCGCCACTGGCTAATTCTACGGGTAAGTGGGTGGCTTTAAGTCGGTTGGCTAATGCCCAGCGGGTGCTGTTGGCAGCGGCGGCATCCTTCAAGGGGCGTTTGGCTTGTGCTTTGATTTTCTGCAACACGTCCGGCTTTTTGGCTAAGAAAGTTTCAATGGGTTGGCTGCCTTTACGCTGATTGCAAGCGCGGCAAGCCAAGGTCAGGTTAGTTACCCGGTCACTACCTCCGCTGGATTTCGGCACGATATGCTCAATTTCCAAGGGTAGGTGTTGCGCACCACAATACGCACATTGCCTGCCCCATTTTTCCAGCAAGTATTCGCGTACCTCGCAGCCTTGTAATTCACCTTGCTGGTACTCAACACCGCTGATTTCTGGGTTATTGATCAGTTGCATGTCAAAGCGCACCAGCTCTTGGGAAAAAGCTGTTACCGGTGCTAGGCGTTGGAGTTTGTTCACCCAACTGATGCTGGTGTCGACACGGTGTTGCAAGGATGGGGTTAACCAGCCTTGCGGTTTGGGGCGATTGTTAAAACGTGCTGGTCGATAACGCAGGTTGCCGCGTCTACGGTGGCGCATGGCACGGCGTGAGGCCAGGTTTTCACTGATTGACAAACCACGGTGATTAAGCTGGAACAGGTTTAATACCGTGAGTTTTTCCTTGTCTTCCCGGACGACTGCAATACCCGTATGGCGACTGCCGGGGTCAAGTTTTACCCGCAGTGGTTGGGTTTCCCCGCCGATACGGTCTTTTAAGCGGATGGTAAACGGATAGTGTTTGACCACTATGGCACGTCCACGCTTCAGCAGCAACCTTGCCCGTTTTTCTGAGCAAGGCATCAGCGGTTGTTTACGTTTGTCCCATACAAAAACTGCCACCGTTGTTCTCCTAAATAGTTACCCTTACGGGTCTGGTAACGCTGCCTTCCCTTCGACTACGCTCAGGGTAAAAGGCAATCTCCCTTCGACAATGCAGATAAGCGGCTCACATTGTTTCCAATGTCGGCAGCAACCTTCGGCGTTTTACCTTGCGCCAGCTTGATCACAGCCTTTTAGGGCAAGGGACTAAGGAAGCATCCCTTGGTAAGTCTTAACGACCTCTTATCTGCGTAGGACTATTGCTAGCCCTGAGTCTGGTCAACCTAGCTCTTACAAGCTCCATCCTTTAGGGCGGGGTAGCTGACGATAATTCCTGAGCACTACTGGCGCACAATAACAGGGAGCCGCCAACCTGTTTGCGCGATAAACAATGGTGAGATTGCTCAGATTCTGGCATAAATAATAATGTTTTGCCACGTTACTGTGTGAGTTAACGTTGCCAGAGGTGCATTTTTGCGGTGCGCCATTCGCGCCAGTGCAAGTTTGCGGGAGTGGCGGGAAAATCGAGCCGCAATTCACCGGTTTCGGCGGTGTTCAGTAATTTTATGTCACGCGCCTGATAACGTTGGGTGACGCTGGGGTGCGGGTGGTTGAAACGGTTACGGTAGCCGCTGGTGACAATCCCAAGCCTAGGCGCAACGGCTTGTATAAACGCTGGGCTGGATGAGGTTTTGCTGCCGTGATGTGGTAACAATAGTACATCCGCTGATATGTCAGCAGCTTGTTTGAGTAACCATTTTTCGGCGGGGCGCTCAATATCGGCGGTCAATAATACGCGGTGATGCGGGTTCGCTATTTTCAATACGCAGGAGCGATTGTTTTTCTTGGTGTCCACAAAGTCCTCAGCGGGGTGTAAGATCGTGAACGTTACCCCATCCCATTGCCATGTTTGACCCGCAACGCATAAGTTTGCATGATGATCTGCGAGTATTTCAGTGCTGCTGACCAGCAAATTCGCGACGGGCAGGGCGTTCAGTAATGCCTTGGCACCGCCGCTGTGATCGTTATCGGCATGAGATACGATGAGGGTGTCGACCTGGTTAATGGCTTGCCCGCGTAGCCAAGGTAACACTACCAGTTCGCCGGTATCAAAACTGTCTGACACTTTGGGGCCGGTATCGAATACCAAGGTATGGTTCGTGGTTTGCACCACAGTTGCCAACCCCTGACCCACATCCAGCACACTGAGGCGAAATGCACCCGGTACGACCTTGGGTGGCTGATACACTATCAGCGGGAGCATGAGCAAGATACCCAGCCAACGCCCCGGTATGCCACGCGGCAACCACAGCAACACAAATCCCGCGATGGCTAACACTAACCACGGCAAGGGAATCAAGGGCATGTAAACCGACGATAAGGGCAGAGCAGCAAGCCATTCCAATACCCACATCAGCCATTCCAGCAAGGTGGCGGCGACTGTCCAAACCCCGGCGGCTGCGGCTTCCCACCACCCTGCGAACACGATTCCCAGCAATACCAAGGGCGTCACCACAAACGTAATGACCGGAATTGCCAATAAGTTTGCCACCGGCGAGCTTAACGAAATCATGCCGAAAAAGCCTGCTGCCAGTGGAATGGTTCCCAGTGATAATACCAACTGCATCCATACTAGGGATGATTTCCCCAGTTTGCGTTGGCGCATTCCCAACAATGCCAGTAAAGCCACCGTCAAAAACGATAACCAAAACCCCACCGCCAGACTCGCCAAGGGGTCAAGTAGCAACACCAGCAAGAGCGCAATACTCATGGTGACACTAAACGGCACTTGTCGTCGCCATAGCAAACCAGCCATCACCACCAGTAACATAATCAGGGTACGCTGTGTCGGAATATTGAACCCCGCCAGCAAGGAATACGCCGTTGCTAACATACCACCGGATAGCCCGGCAGCCACCCGCAATGGCAACCACAGGTACAAGCTAGGAAATAAGCGCCAAAGCCCCCACACCGGCAAAATACCCAGACTGGCGACCATCGTAATGTGCAACCCCGAAATCGCCAGTAAATGAATCGTGCCGGTTTGACGCAAGATTTCCCATTGTTGCTGCGGAATGGTAGCAGTATAGGCAATTGCCAACCCCTGCACCAAGCCGGTCATGGCGGAATCGGGTAGCGCTGCTGAAATTTTTTCCTGTAATTGTTGGCGTAAGTGATTCGGTTGCCACCAAGATGCTGCGGCTAAACGTTGGTTATCCACTGATTGGCGCACGTAGCCGCTGCCACCGATGCGCTGTGAAAATAGCCATTGTTCGTAATCAAAGCCATTCGGATTCATGAAACCATTGGGGCGTTTGCTGCGTACCAGCAATTGCCAGCGCTCGCCTGCCCGTAACTTAGGGGCATCTTTCGCGTACCAAGCGAGGCGCAAGCGTCCCCGATAGCTGGCGGTATCGCTGTCAAACAGAAAACTGCTGCCATCCGCCCGCCATTCTGGTACGTCGGCAATCGTACCAGTGAGCAGCATGTCTTCACCTTCCCACGCTTCAGGAAGCCAGTCAGCCCTGACACCACTGGCAATCCATAAGGCGTAAACACTGCCCAGTAACACACCTGCAAGCAATGTGGCTGTTTGCCGCTGCTGGTAACGCCCTGCCACACCAATGATGACACCGACAGCGATGACGCTTCCCCAAAACAGCGCATCCAGCGTCGGCAGGCGCGGCAGTACCCATAACACGAGTGTGCCAATAAAAAAACTCACTGAAAAGGTGCGCATATTTCGCAAACCATGGATAATGACTTACCTCAATTGTTATTGCTGTTAAAACTTCATGTCGCGAAAATTGTTGCGCAAGCTATTTCCCAACCCTGACAAACTGAAAGAACACAAACATCTCCAGTTTTTGGGGGATACGCTGCATTTGCCGTATTTGTGGCATTTAAACCGCCGCAATGTAGCTTCGGCTTTTGCAATTGGATTGTTTTGTATGTGGATTCCGATACCGTTCCAATCCATTATTGCGGCATTATTAGCCGTATTGTTTCGGGCAAATTTACCATTAGCGGTGGTATTGGTATTTGTGACCAATCCTGTGACCATGCCTCCCATGTTGTATGGTGCTTATTTAGTGGGTGCTGCAATTCTGGGGCATCCGCCTGGGGGGTTTAATTTTGAGCTGAGTCTTGATTGGTTAATGAATGGTTTGACGCTCATTTGGAAGCCATTTTTGTTGGGTATTTTTATCACAGCAGTATTGTCATCCCTCATGGGCTATTACGGTGTACATTTGCTGTGGCGTTTGCAACTGCTGAAACATTTGAAGGAGCGGCGTGAACGCAAACAACGCAAATCCCCGCCGCCAGCGAACGATCGGGATTCAGCAGGTTAAGCGTTGGCTAACACACCATCCGTCAAACGGTAAACCGTATCCATTTTTGCTGCCAGTTGCAGGTCGTGGGTAACAACCACAAACGCCGTGCCTAAATCTTCATTCAGCCCTTGCATTAAATTAAACACATTGTCAGCGGTGTGGTGATCAAGATTACCAGTGGGTTCGTCGGCTAACACGGCTTTAGGGCGTGTCACCAGAGCGCGGGCAATGGCTGCACGTTGGCGTTCCCCACCGGAAAGTTGGGCAGGTTTATGGTCAAGACGCTCTTTCAGCCCGACTTTTGCCAGCATCTCGCTGGCTTGCGCACGGGCTTCTGCCACTTTCACGCCGCGAATCAATAAGGGCATGGCAACGTTTTCTAACGCAGTGAATTCGGGTAACAGGTGGTGAAATTGGTAGATGAAGCCCATCGACTGGTTACGCAAGATGCCGCGTTCGGTGTCGGATAACTGATCCATGCGTTTGCCGAGTACTTCCACACGCCCTGTGGATGGCAAATCCAAACCGCCCATTAAGTGCAGCAAGGTGCTTTTGCCGCTGCCGGAACTGCCGAGAATGGCGACTTTTTCCCCTTGATGAATGACCAAATCCACCCCGCGTAATACCTCAACATCCAGCCGCCCTTCGTTGAAACGTTTACCCAATTGTTGGCAGGAAATAATCACTTTATTCATAACGCAATGCCTCCGCAGGCTGGACTTTGGACGCACGCCAAGCAGGGTAAAGCGTCGCAAGAATAGACATAATCAGGGCGCTTAAGGCAATCACGATGACATCGCTGGGGTTTACCCGTGATTCGAGTTCGCTAATAAAGTACACATCCGCATTGATGAAGTGGGTATCAAACAAGCGTTCCAGAAACGGCACAATCACATCCAGATTGTTTGCCAGCAACACGCCCAAGATCACCCCAATCAATGTACCAAACACGCCAATCAGTGTGCCTTGTACCATGAAAATCCTCATCACCCGCCCGGATGACAGCCCCAAGGTACGCAGGATGGCAATATCGCCTTCCTTATCCGTCACCACCATCACCAGTGTTGAAACCAGATTAAACGCCGCCACCGCAATGATCAGCATCAGGATAATAAACATCACCGACTTTTGCGCTTGAAT
The DNA here is from genome assembly GCA_964420315.1 of uncultured Thiothrix sp. Lineage (GTDB taxonomy): Bacteria > Pseudomonadota > Gammaproteobacteria > Thiotrichales > Thiotrichaceae > Thiothrix. The sequence continues at coordinate 16,373 of CAYQTB010000012.1, forward strand.
AGCTTTAAATTGGTTTTTGTTCAAATTCGTCCAGTCATTCGCCCACATATCCTGCCATGCGGGACTCATGCGTTGTAAAATGGTTTGCGCCATCGTCGGGGCAAGATACAAATCACTCAGCGTCATGCGTAAGCCGGTTACGTCATTGCCCATTTCAAAGGTTTTGGCAGCATCTTCAAGGTTCACGTAAGCCGTGGTGGTGTCGAACTGCTGCATATCTACCCGAAAAATGGCAGCAATGGTGAAACGTTGCAAAGCAGGCATTTCGCCGGTTTCCAAGGCATCTTCACTAGGACTGACTAGGGTAAGCGCATCACCCACGTCAACGTTCAGTTCTTTTGCCATCGTGGCGCCGATAGCCACGTTAAAACTGCCCGGTTGCAAGGTTTGCATATCGCCTTTGATGACGTGCTTAAACACGGTGCTCACTTGCTGTTCCAGCTCCGGCACAATGCCTTGCAATACCGCAGCGCGGGCTTCGTCGCCTTGATTCAACATCGCAGGCTTTTCGATAAACGGCGATACGGCTTTCACACCCGGAAAATTCAGCAAATCTTTTTGCACGTTTTGCCAATCGGATACGCTTAAATCGTGTTCGGATACCGTGACGTGTGCCAACATGCCCATAATACGTTCGCGCATGGTTTGCTCGAAACCATTCATCACGGAAAGCACCGTGATCAGCACCAATACCCCAATCGCGATACCGATTATCGACGCTAACGAAATAAAGGAAATGAAGTGTTTTTCACGCCGTGCGCGGGTATAGCGCAAGCCGACAAACAGCTCCATGGGTTGAAACATCTTATTCATAGCGCAGTGACTCTGCGGGCTGGATTTGTGATGCCCGCCATGCCGGGTAAATCGTTGCCAGTACTGAGGTAATCAACGAAGCAACCCCAATCCAAATCACATTGCTCCAGCGCATATCGGAGGGGATTTCACTGATGTAAAACACGTCAGCCGAGAAAATCTTGAACCCGAAAGTGGTTTCCAAAAATGGAATCACCGTGCCAATGTTCAGTGACAGCCACACGCCTAATGTCACACCAACGACGGTGCCGAAAATACCAATAATGCTGCCCTGAATCATAAAGATGCGCAGGATACGGTTCGCATCCATCCCAAAGGTGCGCAAGATGGCAATATCCGCAGCCTTGTCGTTCACGGTCATTACCAACGATGCGACCAGATTAAACAATGCCACCAACACCACCAAGCCCAGAATCAAGCTCATGACAATGCGTTCGGTTTTCACAGCACGGAAAAAGCTGCCGTGTTCCTGACTCCAATCCACGACTTCAAATTCCTCGCCCAGCTTGGTTTGTAATTCATGCCCGATCGCGGGGGCGGCGAATAAATCATCCAGCTTCAAGCGTATGCCGCCGATGTTGTCACCCAAGCGAAACAGCCGCGAGGCATCGCTCAATTCAATAAAACCGGTCATGCCGTCGTATTCGGGGTGTCCGATTTGGTAGACGCCGGTGACGGTAAAGCGTTTCAGGCGCGGCAAAATCCCCGCAGGGGTCACTTGCACTTGCGGCACAATTACCGTGACCTTATCACCGGGGATGACACCGAGGGCAGTCGCGACTTCTACGCCTAAGACAATGCCGTAATCACGCGGGGCAAGGCTGCTGAAACTGCCCTCCAACATTTTGAAATTGACATCGCTGACTTGGCTTTGCAGTTTGGGATCAATGCCTTGCAACACAATACCGCGCATGAGATTGCCATTGGTCAACATGACTTGTTTTTGCACATAAGGGGCAGCGCCGATCACGTGTTGCTGTGCCTTTAGTCCGTCGATTTTCGCCGTCCAATCCGCGAGTTGCCCATTTGTCCCCGAAACCGTGACATGGGAAACTACACCCAGTATCTTGTCCCTGAGTTCCTTTTCAAATCCGTTCATGATCGACAAAACCGTGATCAGCACCATGACCCCCAGCAGGATGCCGAGCATCGAGGCCAACGAGATGAACGAGATGAAACGGTTACGCCGCCGTGAATGCGTGTAGCGCTGCCCGATGAATAATTCGAGTGGTGTAAACATAGGTGGCGATTGTACAGATGATGAGTGCCGTTTAATAGTAAAGTATCGGGAGATCAGACATGGGTTTGTCTAAATGGTTTAGTGCTTTGTTACTGGCTATTGCTTTTTTCGCCAATAGCGCATTCGCAGGCTACCCCCATAATGGCATGAGTATGAGCAGCGTGAAGGCACAATACGGTGAACCGCAGTCGGTTCGCCAGTCTGCTGGCCCCATCAAGCAGCGCTGGCCTCGGATTACAGTGTGGCATTATGGCACGTTCTCGGTGTATTTCGAGCGGCTTACTGTGTTGCATACCGTGGTGCATTGAGCATCAAGCCTCAGGTGGGCTGAATCAGCAATAGCAGCAGCCCTGCCAGCAGATAATAGGCGGCGAACTGGATGGTGAGCGGCTTTTTGAATTCCTCTGGAATGTACTCATCCACAAACGGAAAAAAGTAGCGCACGCTACCGATAATCAGTGCGGTGACTCCCCCTAGCACTAGCATGAAGCCAATAGCTGCCAGTAAATTCATCATGATCATTTCCCTGCTGTGTGGGTCTGGATAGGTGTTTCGTCACGGATTTAATGTTATCACTTTTGCAGAAAGCGGAAATGCCTTGCACATGATGAGCAAGGCATTGGTCTCAACAGATTTAACCCATTGCCAACATCAGTTTGTTCAAACGGTTAACAAAGCCCGCCGGGTCTTCCAACTGCCCGCCCTCTGCCAGAATCGCCTGATCCAGCAAAATGCTTGACCATTCGCCAAAACGTTCATCATCGGTTTCGGCTTCCATGCGCTTCAGCAATGGATGCGTGGGGTTGATTTCCAACGCAGGCTTGGTGTCAGGCATTTCGTGACCGGCTTGTTTCATCAATTGCTGCATGTACAGTGCCATGTCGTGGTCGTTCAACACGATGCACGATGGTGATGTGGTCAGGCGGTGTGAAACACGTACTTCGCTGACTTTTTCACCCAATGCCGTTTTGATGTGTTCGACCATGTTTTTGGCTTCGGCTTCGATTTTTTCCTGTTCTTTTTTATCTTCTTCGCTTTCGAGTTTGGACAAATCAAGGTTGCCTTTGGCGACGGATTGCAGCGATTTGCCTTCAAATTCCATCAAATGTTGCACCAGCCATTCGTCTACGCGGTCAGACAGCAGCAACACTTCGATACCTTTTTTGCGGAACACTTCTAAGTGCGGGCTGTTCTTGGCAGCAGTGTGGCTGTCGGCGGTGATGTAGTAGATTTTTTCTTGACCTTCTTTCATGCGTCCAAGGTAGTCAGGCAAAGACACAGTTTGTTCAGCACCATCATTGTTTGTGGAGGCAAAACGCAGCAGTTTGGCGATTTGTTCACGATTGCTGAAGTCTTCGCCGGGGCCTTCTTTGAGAACTCTGCCGAATTCTTTCCAGAATTTTTGGTACTTGTCTGGCTCGTTGGCAATCATGTTCTCCAGTAAGCCCAACACTTTTTTCACCGAAGCACTTTTCATGTTCTCGATGACTTTGTTGCCTTGCAGGATTTCACGTGACACGTTCAGTGGCAGGTCGTTGGAATCCAGCACACCGCGTACGAAACGCAAATAGCGTGGCATCAGCTTGAATTCTTTGTCTTCCATGATGAAAACGCGCTGCACGTAGAGCTTCAAGCCGTGGGTGTTATCACGGTCGAACAGGTCGAACGGGGCTTTGGAAGGCAGGTACAGCAGGGAGGTGTATTCGTATTTGCCTTCGACGCGGTTGTGTGACCATGCCAGCGCGTCTTCCCAGTCGTGCGAAACGTGTTTGTAGAATTCTTGGTATTCCTCGTCTTTGATCTCGGCTTTGGAACGTGTCCACAGCGCGTTAGCTTTGTTGACGGTTTCCCATTCATCCTTGATTTCACCGGCTTCGGTTTTACGCATATTGACCGGTAGCGGGATGTGGTCGGAATATTGGCGAATGATATTGCGCAAACGCCAGCCGTCTGCGAGCAGTTTTTCGTCTTCTTTGAGGTGCAGAACGATTTCTGTACCGCGCGTGGCTTTGTCGATTTGTTCCAGTGAATAGCCGGATTGTGCGTCGGATTCCCAGCGCACACCTTCGGATGCAGCAGCACCTGCTCGGCGGGTAGTCAGCGTTACTTTGTCAGCAACGATGAAGGAGGCGTAGAAACCCACCCCGAACTGCCCGATCATGTGCGAGTCTTTTTTCTCGTCGCCGGTCAGTTTGCTCAAGAATTCTTTGGTGCCGGATTTGGCAATCGTGCCGATATTGGTGACAACTTCATCGCGGTTCATGCCGATACCGTTATCGCGCACGGTGATGGTGCCAGCGGCTGCGTCAAATTCGACTTCCACGCGCAATTCGCTGTCGGTTTCGTAAAGGCTATCGTTGCCAATGGCTTCAAAACGCAGTTTGTCGCACGCATCCGAACCGTTGGAAATAAGTTCGCGCAGGAAAATTTCTTTGTTGGAATACAGCGAGTGAATCATCAGGTGTAGCAGTTGATTCACTTCGGTTTGAAATTGCAGGTTTTCTTTGTTACTTGTTGCTGTCATGGGGTATGCATCCTCATATCTTGTATATTTCGGTGTCGGTAAGGTGGGGGGAGGGGTAGAGGATTTCAAGTGTCTTTGATAGTTTTTGCAGTGTACCCGTCACGCCAGTACGAAAAAAATCTTGCGTTTGAGTTTAATAACGCTATACTTTGCCTCCTTCAACGACAGGCGTATAGCTCAGTTGGTTAGAGCACCACCTTGACATGGTGGGGGTCGTTGGTTCGAGTCCAATTACGCCTACCAAGTTCGTGCACACAACCACTATAACCACGTGACCCCTCGTATAGGCCACCACTGGAGCACAATATGCCTATTATTACTCTTCCCGACGCAAGTCAACGTATCTACGATGCCCCCCTTTCTGTACTTGCCGTTGCTGCCGATATTGGTGCAGGTTTGGCTAAAGCTACCTTGGCTGGCAAAGTAAACGATCAATTGGTTGATGCCAGCTATGTCATTGATCACGATGTTTCCCTGAGTATCATCACCGCGAAAGATGCCGAAGGCGTGGATATTATTCGCCATTCCGCCGCGCATTTGATGGCTCAAGCGGTCAAACAATTATTCCCTGACGTACAAGTTACCATTGGCCCCACGGTCGAAAACGGCTTTTACTACGATTTTGCTTCCCCACGCCCGTTCACGCCCGAAGATTTACAGGCGATTGATGCGCGGATGCAAGATTTAATCAAGCAAGACATCCCCGTTGAGCGCAGCACGCTGTCACGCGATGAAGCCATCAGCTTTTTCCTGAACATGGGTGAAAAGTACAAAGCGGAAATCATCGAAAGCATTTCTGCTGACCAAACGCTCTCCCTCTACCGCCAAGGCGATTTTATCGACTTGTGCCGTGGTCCCCATGTTCCTAGCACGGGCAAAATCCCCGCTGTCAAAGTGATGAAGGTGGCAGGTGCTTACTGGCGAGGCAATTCCAACAATGAAATGTTGCAACGCATTTACGGCACGGCATGGGCAAACAAAAAAGATTTGCAAGCCTACCTGGCGATGTTGGAAGAGGCTGAAAAGCGTGATCACCGTAAGCTCGGTCGCCAACTGGATTTGTTCCATTTCGACGAACAAGCCCCCGGCGCAGTCTTCTGGCATCCTAAAGGTTGGACAGTATTCCAAACCCTGATTGGCTATATGCGTCAACGGCAGCAACGTGCTGGTTACGTTGAGGTGAATACCCCAGATGTCATGGATCGTAGTCTGTGGGAAACCTCCGGTCACTGGTTCAATTACCGTGACAATATGTTTACCACTACGACAGAAGATGAGCGTGTTTTCGCCCTGAAACCCATGAACTGCCCCGGCGGTATGTTGATGTTTTCACAGGGTTTGAAAAGCTACCGTGACCTGCCGTTGCGTATGGCGGAATTCGGCAAGGTGCACCGTTACGAACCGTCTGGTGCATTGCACGGCTTGATGCGGGTGCGTCACTTCACGCAGGATGATGCGCACATCTTCTGTACCGAAGACCAAATGGCGCAAGAGTGCAAAGATGTGGTTGCCTTGGTACTCGACATTTACAAAGAATTTGGCTTTGAAAATGTACACATTAAACTCTCGACTCGCCCTGAAAACCGCATCGGTTCGGATGAGAGCTGGGATTTACTGGAACACGCCCTCGGTAACGCACTGGATAGCATGAATTTGCCGTACACGCTGTTCCCCGGCGAAGGCGCATTTTACGGCCCTAAACTGGAATTCGTGTTGCGTGATGCCATCGGTCGTGATTGGCAGTGCGGTACGTTGCAAGTGGACATGAGCTTGCCAGAACGCTTTGACCTGACTTACGTGGCGGAAGACAATACCCGTAAGCGTCCGGTCATGTTGCACCGTGCGCTGTTCGGTTCATTGGAACGCTTCACCGGCATTCTGATTGAGCATTATGAAGGGCGTTTCCCGCTCTGGTTGGCACCAACGCAAGCTGTCGTGATGAATATCACAGACAAACAAGCCGATTTCGTGCAAGATGCCACCAAGCAGTTGCTCGATGCAGGTATTCGTGCCGTATCAGACTTGAGAAATGAAAAAATTGGCTTTAAAATCCGCGAACACACTATGCAGCGTGTCCCGTACCTGTTAGTAGTCGGGGATCGCGAAGTGGAAACACAATCTGTGGCTATGCGCACACGTTCCGGTAAAGACTTAGGAACCTTCCCATTGGCGGAAGTCCAGCAGCGTCTGTCAGCGGAAGTTGCTGCGCGGCGCTTATCACTATCTGAGGATTAAACTTATCGCTCTCGAAAAAGAACACCGTGTTAATGACGATATTAATGTCCCGAAAATTCGTCTGATTGATGCGGCAGGTGAAAACCAAGGTGTTGTCTCCCTGCGGGAGGCGCTTGAAATGGCTTACGACGCTGAACTCGACCTGGTGGAAATCGTACCTAATGCGAAACCACCGGTTTGCCGCATTATGGATTACGGCAAATTCCGTTTCGATGAAAGCAAAAAAGCGGCAATAGCCCGTAAAAACCAAAAGCAAGTTCAGGTCAAGGAAATCAAAATGCGTCCAGCAACGGATGAAGGTGACTACCAGATCAAACTGCGCAAGTTGAGAGAGTTTTTGGAAGACGGCGATAAGGTTAAAGTTACTCTGCGCTTCAAAGGTCGTGAAATGGCTCACAAAGAGCTGGGTATGGATGTTCTCAAGCGTGTTGAAAAAGAGCTGGAAGAACTGGCGATTGTCGAGCAATTCCCGCGCTTGGAAGGTCGTCAAATGGTCATGATGTTGGGCGCGAAGAAAAAAGCCTAAGCATAAAAATTGGGGGTATTCCCCAACACCATCCTGTTAAGGCAAGGCACTCTTGCAGGATGTTTTAGCTACCTGATCGAAAAGGAGACCAAGATGCCTAAGATGAAAAGTAGTCGCGCTGCGGCTAAGCGTTTCAAGAAAACCGGCGGTGGCTTGTTTAAACGCAAGCAGTCGCACCTGCGTCATATCTTGACTAAGAAATCCACCAAGCGTAAGCGTCATTTGCGTTCAGGCGACAACTTTGTTGTTCCAGCCGATCACGGCAATGTCCAAAAAATGTTGCCCTACGCATAATCAGGAGGATTTAAAACATGGCAAGAGTTAAACGTGGTGTAACGGCACATGCCCGCCACAAGAAGGTTCTCAAGCTGGCTAAGGGTTACTACGGTGCTCGTAGCCGGGTCTACCGGGTTGCACATCAGGCAGTCATCAAGGCTGGTCAGTATGCATTCCGCGACCGCCGTCAGAAAAAACGCCAGTTCCGCGCTTTGTGGATTGTGCGTATCAATGCCGGTGCACGGATGTTTGGTCTGTCTTACAGCCGCATGATGAATGGTTTGAAGAAAGCGAACATTAGTCTTGACCGTAAGGTTCTGGCTGATTTGGCAGTCCATGACATCACGGCGTTTGGTGCAGTGGCAGAAAAGGCAAAAGCTGCCCTAGTTGCTTAAGCTGCATTAAGATGCGCTGGAAAATACCCGTATAACGGGTGAGCAAGGCGGGGGAAGGTGTTACCTCTCCCCGCCTTTTGCTTTTTACCGATAACCCCATACATTAAGGAAATCGTCGTGCAAAGTTTGCTGGAACTGATGGGCCAAGCCCACGAGCAGATTTCGCAAGCCGTCAGCCTCGCCGCGTTGGATCAGGTGCGTGTGCAGTATCTAGGCAAGACAGGTTTGTTGACCGAGCAACTCAAGCAATTGGGCAAGTTACCGCATGAAGAGCGCAAAACGGCGGGTGCGGAAATCAATACCGCCAAGCAAGCCTTGACCGTTGCGATCGAAGACCGCAAGCAAAGTCTGCAAGCCGAAGCGTTGAGTGCGCGTTTGCAAGCGGAAAAGGTAGATGTCACCTTGCCGGGGCGGCGCATGGATACCGGTAGCCTGCACCCTGTTACCCAGACTATTCAACGTATTAGCGAGATCTTCGCACAGTTGGGTTTCAGTTTAGCAGAAGGCCCTGAGGTCGAAGACGATTTTCACAATTTTACCGCCTTGAATATCCCAGAATCGCATCCGGCGCGTGCCATGCACGATACATTTTATATGGATAGCGGCTTGCTGCTGCGTACCCATACTTCATCCGTGCAAGTGCGTTACATGGAAAACAACCCGCCACCGCTGCGTATCATTTCGCCGGGTCGGGTGTACCGTCGCGATTCGGACATGACCCACAGCCCGATGTTCCACCAAGTGGAAGGTTTAATGGTGGATGAAGATGTCACTTTTGCGGATTTGAAAGGCATTCTCGAAGCCTTTTTTAAAGCTTTCTTTGAAGTGGATGAATTGCCGACGCGCTTCCGTGCCACCTTCTTCCCGTTTACTGAGCCATCGGCTGAAACGGATATTCAGTGTGTGCATTGCGGCGGGGATGGTTGTCGGGTGTGCAAAGGCACGGGCTGGTTAGAAGTCATGGGGTGCGGCATGGTTCACCCGAATGTGCTGAAAAACGTCGGTATCGACAGTGAAAAATACACCGGTTTTGCGTTTGGTTTCGGGGTTGAACGTTTGGCGATGTTGCGCTATCAGATCAATGACTTGCGCGTGATGTTTGATAACGACGTGCGCTTCCTCAAACAATTCAGTTGAATAAAGCGGAGTAACCTTATGAAAGTCAGTGAAAAATGGCTGCGTGAGTGGATTGATACCCCGCTGACGTTAGGTGCAATAGCCGACAAACTCACCATGTCGGGCTGCGAAGTGGAGGCGCGTTACCCAGTAGCCACCGCGTTCACCAATATCGTGGTAGGGCATGTTGTTGAGCGTGAAAAACACCCCGATGCTGATAAACTCAGCGTCTGCAAAGTCGACAATGGTCGTGGTGAAATTCTGCAAATCGTCTGTGGTGCAAGCAATGTGCGTGCAGGCATTAAAGTGCCGTTGGCGTTGATTGGCGCGGTATTGCCATTGCCGGATGGCTCGGATTTAAAGATCAAAAAAGGTAAGCTGCGCGGTGTGGAATCGTTCGGCATGTTGTGTTCTTCAACCGAGCTGGGAATGTCTGACAAGTCCGATGGATTGCTGGAGTTACCGGATGATGCGCCTGTGGGCATGGACATTCGCCAGTATTTAAAACTTGACGATGAAGTGATTGAGCTGGCGATTACCGCGAACCGTGGCGATTGCATGAGCATGATCGGCGTGGCGCGTGAAACCGCCTTGGTGATGGACGTGCCACTCAACGTGCCAGAAATTCCTGAGCAGATTGCCCAGCATACCGATACATTCCCCGTTGAACAACAAGCAACGGATGCTTGCCCACGTTATGTCGGACGCATCATCCGCAATATCAACCCGCAAGCCGCTACGCCGGTATGGATGCAGGAAAAATTACGCCGTGCGGGTGTGCGCAGCATTTCCGCCACGGTTGACGTAACCAATTACGTGTTGCTGGAACTTGGTCAGCCGATGCACGCCTTTGACCTTGATACGCTGCAAGGCGGCATTGTGGTGCGTTATGCCAATGCAGGCGAAACCCTGAAGCTGTTAGATGGGCAAACCGTTACCTTGCGCGATGATACACTGGTGATTGCCGATGCGGCGCAGCCAGTGGCAATGGCGGGCATTATGGGGGGTGAACTCACCGCTGTGACTGATGCGACCCGCAATGTGTTTCTAGAAAGCGCGCATTTTCGCCCGGCTAACATTATGGGTAAGGCGCGTAGCTATGGCTTGCAAACCGATTCTTCTGCGCGTTTCGAGCGTGGGGTTGACCCTGATATGCCGGTTAAAGCAATGGAACGTGCAACACAGTTGATTGTGAGCATTTGCGGGGGCGAAGTGGGTACGTTGGTGGATACGTTGGCTGATGCTGAGGTGTTGCAACGCAAAACGATTGTGTTGCGCCCCGAACGTATCCGCCGTGTGTTAGGCGTGACGATGGACGCAGCAACGGTTGAAGACGTGTTGGAACGTTTGAATTGCACGTTTACCAGTGGCGAGACCGGTTGGCAGGTGAAAGCGCCGTTGGCACGTTTCGATCTGAATATCGAAGAGGATTTGATCGAAGAGCTGGCGCGGGTACGGGGTTACGATTCGATTCCGGCGGAATTGCGCCCGCGTGCGCCGCGTATTACCCAGCCGAGTGAAACCGCCGTAAAGCGTGAAAACCTGCGTTACACATTGGTAGCACGGGGGTATCAAGAGGCAATTACCTTCAGCTTTGTTGATCCCAAAATGGAGCAAATCTTAGCGCCTGCGGTAGAGAGCATTGCTTTGGCTAACCCCATTTCTGCCGATTTGGGGGTGATGCGTAGTACCTTGTGGTCTGGTTTATTGCGTGCGGTTGCTTATAATATAAACCGTCAACAAAACCGTGTGCGTTTGTTTGAAATTGGTTCCGCGTTTTCAAGCGGCGAAGATGGTAAGCCCCAGCAACAAACCCTGTTATCCGGTGTGCTGACCGGCAATCTTTACCCGGAACAGTGGGGGCAGGTGAACCGCTCGGTGGATTTCTACGACCTAAAAGGGGATGTGGAAGCTTTGCTAGACCAGGTGACGGGTACTCGCTTCCATTTTGCATCCGTCGCTCATGCTGCTTTACACCCTGGTCAGTCTGCTCAGATCATGACTGATACGGCAGTGGTTGGTTGGATGGGGATGTTGCACCCTAAAATTGAAGCACAGTTAGGTTTGCAACAACCTGTGTATGTGTTCGAATTGGATATGGGCTTATTGGTGCAACGGGTATTGCCCAAGTATCAGGCAGTTTCTAAGTTTCCGGTAATCCGGCGTGACTTGGCTTTATTGGTCAGGCAGGATGTCTTGGCAGTTGCATTGGAAAATGCTGTAGAAAAAGCAGCAATTCCGCAATTGATGTCCTATTATTTATTCGATGTCTATACTGGAAAAGGAATACCGGAAGGTCAAAAAAGCGTTGCTTTAAGTTTGATTTTACAGGATTTTTCGCGCACTCTTGAAGACGCGGAAATCAATCAGATCGTCGATGCGGTTGTCGCTTCACTTCGGGATGAAGTCGGTGCGGTGTTGCGTTAAACAGGGAGAAAGTGCATGACAATAACATTAACCAAAGCAGATATGGTTGAACACCTTTTTGAAGAGTTGGGTTTAAACAAGCGTGAAGCCAAGGATTTGGTGGAAATGTTTTTTGAGGAAATCTGTGATGCTTTGGAAACTGGCAAGCATGTGAAGTTGTCGGGTTTTGGTAACTTTATGTTGCGTGATAAAACTCAGCGCCCAGGGCGTAATCCGAAGACCGGGGAAGAGATTCCGGTAACGGCTCGCCGGGTGGTGACGTTCCGTCCGGGGCAAAAACTCAAGCAACGGGTAGAGGAATATGGAAGCAGCGACGCCGCTTAGCAGTCAACTGCCTCCTATTCCTAGCAAGCGTTACTTCACCATTGGTGAAGTGAGTGATTTGTGTGGCGTAAAAACGCATGTGTTGCGCTACTGGGAGGGTGAGTTTCCCTCGCTCAAACCGATGAAACGGCGTGGTAATCGCCGTTATTATCAGCGCGAAGATGTGTTGTTGATCCGCCAGATTCGCGGTTTATTGTATGAGCAAGGCTATACGATTAGCGGTGCACGCCAAAAACTGCTGGATGATGTGCATACGTCACCACCTGCAACCTTACCATTGGAACCGATTGTGGTGAATGGCAATGACGTTGCGCCGTTGGTTGAAGAGTTGGAACGTATTCTGTTTGTTCTCAAACACTGATTTCAGCTTGAGCTTACGGTGTGATTACGGTAAGCTCTCTCCCCTTCAAGTCGGGGCGTAGCGCAGCCTGGTAGCGCACCACACTGGGGGTGTGGGGGTCGTAGGTTCAAATCCTATCGTCCCGACCAATACATCTAATGAAAAGCCCTTACAGGCGGCAATCTGTAAGGGCTTTTTGCATGAATGCGTATTTGATGATGGCAGCTCCAACAGGAATCGAACCTGTAGCTGCCCCTTAGGAGGGGGCCGTTTTATCCATTAAACTATGGAGCCAAACAGTAAGAAACGGGTATTCTAGCTTAAATCTTGTGATTTGACAGTTTTTCCTGACCAAGTATACGGCTCACTGCGTGCAAAGGACATGGGTATTGCTTGTTGGCGTAGGGCTTTATCAATTGCTAGGTTCAAGTCACTGGTGACTCTGATTTTGGTTTCAATATCGCGAATAAAGCAACGTAATTCAAAATTTAGCGCATTATCGCCAAATGACCGAAAGAATACGTTGATTTTCATATCACTACGGTCTTTCAGTACTAACGGGTGTGCATGAGCTGCTTCTTGCAGTATCGCCATGACCCGTTCGGTATCAGCACCATAAGCCACATTGACCGGAATGATCACTCTGCCGAAATTATCATTCAGCATCATATTCGTGACTTGCCCAGAAATGATTTGTGAGTTTGGTACAATAATATCAGAGCGATCAAAGGTTTGGATGGTGGTTGAGCGAATGCTAATATCCCGCACATAACCTTCCGCCGTACCTACGATGATCCAATCACCCCGTCGGATAGGACGTTCAAACAGCAAAATCAAACCCGACACAAAATTGTTGACGATGTTTTGCAAGCCAAAACCGATACCGACCGATAAAGCCCCCGCGATAATCGCCAAATTTTCAAATTGAATGCCTGCTACCGACAAGCCCATTAAAACTGCCAGCAAAATGCCGGTATAGCCTGAAACGGTGGTAATCGCTTCGCGTGCGCCCCGGCTCAGGGTGGTACGGCGTAACCAGCTTTCCGCGAGATTCTTTTTCAGTACATGGGTAAGACTGACCAGCAAGGCTACTATTAGCAAGCCACCGATAATCCGCAAGGGTTCCAGGGTGAATCCCCCAATCTGGATGCCGCTGGCGAGTTGTGTCAGTAACAGGGTAAAGTTTTGTTCCGGCATTCCCCACAGCCGCAGCGACAAAATCAGCAATACGCCGGAAACCACCAGCGTATTGGCAAGGCGCAGCCACAGTAAACCCGGTACGGGTTGATTGCTACGTAGCCCTAACTGTTGCCGCAAACGTTGTTGCCAAGCGGTACGCCCGACATCCACCCCATCAAAGATTTCCGCTGGAATTTTGAGGAACAGCCAAGCTGCCAGTAACAAGAACAGCGTACCAAACACCCCAGTAAACAAGAATACTGAAAAATTGCGGTAGCCCAGCCATAAACTGGCGACCGCAAGCAGTAAGGCACCCACTGCCAACCAATGCAGCCGTGTGCGTTGGATAAACAAAAAGTGATTGGACATGAGCCAAATGAGACGGGCGAGTGCAAAGCCAATCACTGTACCCAATGCAATGCGTATTAAACCCACTAAATGACTAGGCGAGGTAGTGATTTGCGAGGCGGAATCTAACAGCGGTGAGTGAAAAATCGTGCCGATTAAGGTGGAAATAATCAGTAGCCGTGCCCAAAAGTATAATTTTTGTCCCGTTTGTTGGGTGGTGGGTACAACGTGCTCAACCTGTCCGGCAGGACGCAATAGCGAGTGCATAATCCCGTAGCTGACACCAAATAACAGCAATGCCTGCATAAACTGCAAAATAAGCGGCACACCCGGCGGTGCAAAATAGAGCGACAGTGTCGCTAAGCCTGCAAACAAGGTGAACGGTAAATAGCGCAATAGACTAATCCACACCGCTGCCAGTGTAGGGCTGGTTGCATGGATCGGTGGCAAGGTTTCGCGGTACTGACGGCGTTTATGAGCGCTCCAAAATAACCCCGCCACCAACCCGGCGATACCATAGGCGAGTGCGATCGATACATGCGTTTTATTCAAGGGGAGGTTGCTGAGTGTGTGCACTAAACCATTAATTTCAGCTTTCCATACCCCGGATTCCAGCAGTATCACCTGCAAATGGTTGAGTACGGAAGCACTGGGGGCAAGTAACTGTTGTGTGAGCAAAGCCTGACGGGATTGCCGGGCATCGGTCAAGAGGGTCGTGGCACGCAGGCTGAGTAAGCGACATTGTGACAAGGTTTTTTCAACTTGCTGTTTTCGCTCAGTCAGCTCTTTGCGTTTGCGCCTGACTTCCGCGTCTTCGTCGGTATTGGCTTCACCCAAACTATCCATCGCTTGTTGGGTTTGGGTTTGTTGTTGCTCCTGTTGCGTCACGCACGTTTTGGCGGTTTGTTCCAAACTCGCTACGGTGGTGGTTAGGCTATCGAGTTTGCTGATGTCTGGGTATCTTTTTTCCTGAAAAAGTGTTTCAGCAGCGTTGAGTTGCGTGCTGAGATCATCTAAACGCTCGATGGAAAACTCATTAGCGGTGGTCGGTAGCGGCAATGCCAACAGGGTTAACAGTATCAGGCAAAGCCAAGGTCGCGTGAAAATGGTATGGGCTGCCATCATGATCAATGTAGGGTGGCAGAGAGCGTAAAATCATCAAGATACAGCAACATATCGCGCCTAGGTGCCCATTCTGCTCCAGTACCCCCAAAAAATACCGCAAACAGGAAGCGCTCAATCTTGAGGTCAGTACCAATGCGGAAGCGTAGATCGCGTTTGTCCAACACTTGTTTGCCATTCAGCCAACTGGTGATAATGCCATCGCGTTTGCCGGGAGTGTTGAGGCGCACGAAGGTTTTGATTTGATACCACTGACCTTTTTCCAAGGGGGGCATATCCCACAAGAAAAAGTCGCCGAAGTTTTTGGGTTGGTCGGGGTGATAGACGTATTGCCCTAGTTTGCCGTCTTTATCCCACATGACACGCACGCTCCAGCCGTCGTTGCCGTTGGGTTTTTCACCACCGACACGCGGTTCAACGCTACCGATACCGGGTAGTTTGCCGCCGCGCACGAAGTCGAAGTTATCTGGGAATTTCACCCAGTAGGAATAGTAGAGGCTATCGAGTTGTGCACCGATATGCGGTTTCCAACTGGCGCAGTCTTTTGGGTTGATGCAACCGGATGTGCCTTTGGGAATGTTGATGCGTAAGGCTTGCCCTTGTGCGTTGCGGGCTTCTTGCTTGCCGACGATGCTGACGTTGTTTAAGCCCATGCTCCAGCCTGGGCAGTTCCAGTCACGGAAGTAGTCTTTCTCGGTATAATTGCCGGGGGTGTCTTGGTCGAAGCTGATGCGCAGCGGTTTACCAGAGGTCAGGGGTGTTGTGCCACTGCAATAGGCATTGAGGTGAAAGGCTTTGTAATGCAAATTTTCGCCAGGCGTTTTGGGCTGACGTTGGGGAATTTGCAACCCGTCAAGATATGTCCAGACCGGATGATTCGCGGGTGGACTGGGGTTGCCGTTGTAGAGTACTAGCACTTTGTCCCATGCTTTGTCGCGCGGGTTCCACTGCAACTTGGCAGCAAGCTCGAAGGGTTGTTGGGCGTTGGTCATGGGGATAGTGCGGACATCTTGCGGTGCTGCCAGCGCAGTGCTGGATAGCAGGAACGCAAACAGTAGGAATAGGGTGGTATGTATATTCATGCTGTGGATTATAAACGATTTGGGTATTATTGGTTCAAGACTCGTTTAGTTGAATGATACCGATAAATGAAAATAAGGAAGCATGACAACATGACTGTGACCGCAACCACTACTCGCGAGCGTTGGGCTTGGGCGTTTTATGACTGGGCGAACTCGGCTTTTATTACCACGGTGATGGTGGCATTTTTTCCCATTTTCTTTCGGGAGTATTGGGCTAGTGACTTGCCTTCGGCAGACATTACGTTGCATTTGGGAACGGCGAATGCGCTGGCGAGTTTGTCGATTATGTTACTCGCCCCGTTTTTGGGGACAGTCGCGGATCAGGGCGGGATTAAAAAGCCGATGATGGCGGGCTTTGTGACTTTGGGGGTATGTGCAACCTTGGGTTTGACTTTGGTGGGGGATAGCCAGTGGCAGTGGGCGATGTTTGCGTTTGTGCTGGCAGTGGTGGGTTTTTTGGGGGCAAATATTTTCTATGATGCGCTGCTGGTGGATGTGGCGGAGGAAAAAGATTTTAACCGCGTGTCGGCGCTGGGTTATGCCTTGGGCTATTTAGGGGGGGGGTTATTGTTTGCCTCGTGTGTATTGCTGACCTTGAAGCCGGAGTGGTTTGGGTTGGCGAATGACGTTACGGCGGTACGTTGGGCGTTTGGGGTGACGGCGGTGTGGTGGGCGCTGTTTTCGATTCCGTTGTGGTGGTGGGTGCGGGAACGTGCGCCTGTGCAGGCAGTCCGCCCGCCAGTATTGATGTTGCTGCGGCAGTCGGTCACGCAATTGTGGGATACGTTTCGGCATATCCGGCAATTGCGGGTGGTGTGGCTGTTTTTGTTGGCGTATTGGTTTTACATCGATGGGGTGGATACGGTAATCCTCATGTCGGTGGATTACGGTAAGGCGCTGGGGTTTGCGAATGACAGTTTGATTACGGCGTTGTTGATTACCCAATTTATTGCGTTTCCGGCGGCGTTGGCGTTTGGGTGGATTGGGAATCGGATCGGGGCGAAACGCGGTATTTTGGTGGGGCTGGCAGGGTATGTGGTGATTACGCTAATGGCTTCGCAGATGACGGATGCGCGGGAGTTTTATTGGCTGGCGGGAGCGGTTGGGTTGGTGCAGGGTGGGGTGCAGGCGTTGAGCCGTTCCTTGTATGCGAGTTTGATCCCGCAGGATCAGGCAGCGGAATTTTTCGGTTTTTACAACATGTTGGGTAAGTTTGCGGCGATTTTGGGACCGTTGCTGGTGGCTTGGGTCGGGGCATTGACCAATTCACCCCGTACCGGTTTGCTGGCAGTGTTGTTGCTGTTTGGGGTTGGCGCTTGGCTATTGTGGAAAGTGCCGCGTCGGTAGCGGCACTTTTTTGCTCAAGCGGCACACGGTTCGCGCTTGCCTTGTTGTGTGTCAGGGAGCGGTGCTGGTGCGGGGCGTGGTCTGCCGACACAGTGACCGCTTTCGTCGTAATGGTAGATGAGTGAACCTTTTTGGATGCTGACTATATTGGCAGTGAAGCCTTTGAGACCGTCTTCAGGCCAACGTCCGGGGGCGGATACCGAAGTGATTTGTTTGCCATTATGGTCGTAAATATAAATTAACGTACCTTTTTGAATAGCGTTACCGATACTCATGCGTGTTTCCTCGTCTTGGTAATAGCAGTGTTTTTATATTATGGGTGTTTCGTGATTAAGCCCTAAACCGTTATCCTATCATAACATTGGACGGGTGGTGCTTTG
Organism: uncultured Thiothrix sp.; assembly: GCA_964420315.1. Lineage (GTDB taxonomy): Bacteria > Pseudomonadota > Gammaproteobacteria > Thiotrichales > Thiotrichaceae > Thiothrix. The sequence goes on from CAYQTB010000012.1 coordinate 34,047, forward strand.
AATCCGACGAATGTAGGGTTTCCCCTTGGAGTTTTAATACTTTTAATCTAATGGGTGGTATTTATAGTGTTTTTATTATAAAATAAAATGATATAAGTAGTTCTTAATTAAAAAATTGGCGGGCTTGTTTGTGTTTAATGATTATTATGCTTCTGCCATCAGGGCGGTGTTTGGGGCGTGGGCAGGGATTGCATTGTTGTCGCTGTTAGGGGGGCAACCTGTGTTCGCAGCGGGTTCAGATTTATTGATCAGTAAACAGGTGAGTACTACTGCACCACGGGCGGGTGAAACATTCACGTATACCTTGCGTTACCGGTGCGCAAGTATGACCGAGCTGTATTGTGCAGCCCCCACCATTACCGACACCGTGCCTGCTCCATTGAAAATTGTCAGTTATACCCCGATGGGGGGTAGTGTGGCAGCCACCACTGTCGTCGATAAAACCGTAAGTTGGCGCTTAGCCACGCCGGTTGAGAGTTTGCCGCAAGGTGTGCCCGCCGATGGCTTAGCCGCAGGTTCGACCGGGATTCTCAAAGTGCAGGTAAAGTTTCCAACTTGTGGGAGTGCCGCTCCGCCCGCTGTGGTGAGCAATGTGGCAAGCGCAGTGAGTGGTGAGGTGACGACGACTTCAATGGCACCGGACGTTACCGTGCCTGCGGGGATTGATGCACCATGCCCGACTCTACCGCCTGCACCCAGCCCCGGTTTTACGAAAACAGGCAGCGCGGCTTTTGTGCAGCCGGGTGGTTTAGAACGGTGGAGCGTAAATTTGCCCACCAGCACCAGTGCTTACACGGTAGTGGAAACGCTTCC
>CAYQTB010000013.1:0-30448 GCA_964420315.1 uncultured Thiothrix sp.
TACCTTAAAGTAGTTGGGCAAAATGAAAATGGGATGGGGCAGAGCTACAGATCTGCCCCTGCTAGAGACTTAATCGTACAACATAATATCGCCAATCGACTGCGCCCACTGCGCAAACGCCGGAATCCCGAAAATCTCATCACCCACAGCACGCAACATATCCGACACCAACATTACCCCCATTTCCTTCAACGGGAATGCTTTGGCGTAATTGAGAATATGCCCATAAGTTTCCGCCGCTTCGGGTGTACCTTTTGCCCGAATTGCTCGCCCCACCAGCGACGAAGCCACTGCGTATTGCAAATCCACTTCTTTGGGCGCTTTAACCTCTTCGCCACGCAAAATCGCATCCAAATCCGGCATTTGATCGAGGCTATCCACAAACGCTTTCAACTCAATACCCGCTGCTGGCCCGACACAGGCTTGCAAGGTTCCCAGCAATAAGTTGGGGGAATTGCCAAATTTCTGCAAGGCGCGGTGCGCAAATTCCCACGAACGCGGGGTAGGGAAGACCACCGGATTGTGTGCGGGATCAAAGTTAAACAACTGTTCCGGGCGGAAGCGCAAAAAACCGATAATGCGCTCGTCGATGTGGTGCTTGTATGCCCACGCTACCCAGTCATCCAGATTCAAATCGACTTCAAAGTGTGAAAAACGGTTGGCTAAGGGGGCGGGCATGGTGTAGGTCACGCCCCGGTCGCCTTGGCGATTGCCTGCGGCAAAGATTGCCCAGCCATCCGGTACACGGTAATCGCCCAATCGCCGGTCTAAAATCAACTGATAGGCGGCAGCGGATACGCTTGGCACGGCGGAAGTGATTTCATCCAGAAATAAAATACCCATTGCCCCGTGGCGCTCTTCATCCGGCAGCATGGATGGGATCGCCCATTCCACCTTATCTTTGTCACGAAAGGGAATGCCGCGTAAATCGCTGGGTTCCATTTGTGATAAACGCACATCAATCACGGGAACCGTGTGGCGAATCCCGACTTGTGCCACGATTTGCGACTTGCCCACGCCCGGTGGTCCCCACAACATCACGGGGGTATGATGACCTTCTAACGTGCCGAGAAACTCTTTGTCGAGGATGGAACTGAGTGAAGCTGGGCGCATGGGGAATCCTGTAGTATTGTCACAAAGCGCTTGATGATACGGGAAACCCGCGTATCATTTCATGTTTCCTTAACTTGCATGGCGATTATTACCCTCATGGCAAAAGCGACGACCAAGAAGAAAAGTGCCCCCGGCAGCAAAAGCATCGCCGTGAACAGGCAGGCACGCCACGATTATTACATTGAACAAACTTTCGAGGCGGGTCTGGTGCTGCAAGGCTGGGAAGTAAAAAGCCTCAGAGCAGGGCGCATCCAGCTCAAAGAAAGCTACGTGATTCTCGAAAAAGGCGAAGTATTTTTATTTGGCGCACACATCAGCGCTTTATTATCCGCCTCCACCCATATCATTCCCGATTCATTGCGCACCCGCAAACTGTTGTTGCACGATACCGAGATCGTCAAGCTCAATAACGCGGTCGATCGTAAGGGTTATACCGTTGTACCTTTGGCAATGTATTGGAAAAATAACCGCGTCAAAGTCGAAATCGGCTTAGCGAAAGGCAAACAACAACACGACAAGCGCGATTCTGAAAAAGAACGTGACTGGAGCCGTGAAAAAGAGCGATTGATGAAGCGTCATTAATTGGCTAATCTCAGTGCAGTCCATCCCACCTACAGGAATAACACCGATGAAAACATCATTATTGACCCTTAGTATTGCCTTGGCACTTGGCTTAGGCGTGATTAGCGCCCACGCCGCCGATGCTGTCACCGTCAAGATTGGTCAATCTTCCCCGTTGACTGGCCCACAAGCCCATATCGGCAAAGACAATGACAATGGTGTGCGCTTGGCATTTGATGAAATTAACGCCACCAAGCCCACCATCGGCGGCAAGGTGGTAACGTTTGACGTGATAAGCGAAGACGATCAAGCTGACCCCAAAACCGCCACCATTGTGGCGCAACGCATGGTGGATGAGGAAGTCGTCGGCGTGATCGGTCACTTGAACTCCGGCGCAACCATCCCCGCTTCTAAGGTGTATGCCGATAACAATGTCCCGCAAGTATCGCCTTCTGCCACTGCCATTAAATACACCGCGCAAGGCTTCAAGACCGCCTACCGTGTCATGACCAATGACGAACAGCAAGGCAAGGTGCTGGGGGCGTATGCTGCCAAGTTAGGCAAGAAAGTTGCCATCATTGATGACCAAACCGCTTACGGGCAAGGTCTGGCGGCTGAAGTAGAAAAAGCAGCGAAAGCCGCCGGTGCAGAAGTGGTGGCAGTTGAACACACCAATGACAAAGCAACCGATTTCACCGCGATTCTGACTTCCATCAAGGGCAAAGCGCCGGATGTGATTTTCTTCGGCGGGATGGATCCACAGGGTGCGCCAATGGCAAAACAAATGCGCCAGTTGGGTATCAAAGCGCAATTCCTCGGTGGTGACGGGATACAAACCCCGAAATTCATCGAGCTAGCGGGTGCAGATGCGGAAGGTGCGATTGCCTCCATCCCCGGTCTGCCGCTCGACAAAATGCCTAAAGGTACTGACTTCAAGCAAAAATTTGAAGCCAAATACGGGCAAATCCAGTTGTACGCACCGTATGCCTATGACGCAGCTTATGTGATGGTCGATGCGATGAAACGTGCCGATTCTACTGACCCTGAGAAATACCTGCCCGAATTGGCGAAAACCCGCTACGAAGGCGTGACCGGCACAATCAGCTTCGATGCCAAGGGCGACCTGACTTCCGGCCCCATCACGCTGTACACCGTGAAGGGCGGCAAGTGGGAAACGCTTGAAACCATTCAGCCGTAATTTTTCAGCTAAACAGGTAAGACGGTTCGCATGGATATTTTTGCACAGCAGCTTGTGAATGGGTTGGTGCTGGGCAGTGTGTACGCACTGGTAGCACTGGGTTACACACTGGTTTACGGCATTCTGGAACTGATCAACTTTGCCCACGGCGAAACCACCATGATGGGGGCGATGATTGCTATCACAGTGATCGGGGCGATGGTCGGGGTCGCGCCGGATTTGCCCGGTGTCATCATTGTGTTGACAGGTCTGCTGGTGGCGATACCGTCGTGCATGTTGCTGGGGTATAGCATTGAGCGGGTGGCTTACCGCCCGCTGCGCCATGCCCCGCGTCTTGCCCCGCTGATTACTGCCATTGGCTTGTCTATCGTGTTGCAAAACGTGGCAATGCTGATCTGGGGGAAGCAGTACATTGCGTTTCCCACCACGTTGCTGCCACAGGGGCGGCATGAAATTTTCGGCGCAACCATTACGGATGTGCAGATCATGATTCTGGTATTAACCGTCACGCTTATGCTGGGCTTGGTGACGATGGTTAACCGTACCCGACTGGGGCGGGCGATGCGGGCAACCGCCCAAGCGCCTGCGGTAGCCCAATTGATGGGGGTGAATATCAATGCGGTCATTTCCGCCACCTTTGTGATTGGCGCGGGTCTGGCAGCCATTGCCGGGGTCATGGTGAGTGCCAACTACGGACAAGCCCATTATCACATGGGCTTTTTATTGGGCTTGAAAGCCTTTTCTGCTGCCGTTCTGGGTGGTATCGGCAACCTGACCGGGGCAATGCTCGGCGGGATGTTGCTGGGGATTATCGAAGCCTTGGGTGCGGGTTATATCGGCGCACTGACCGGCGGTTTCCTCGGTAGCCATTATCAGGATATTTTTGCGTTCATGGTGTTAATTCTCGTATTGACGCTGAAACCATCGGGTCTACTGGGGAGCAAAAGCGTTGAACGTGCTTGAGGTATTAAGAGGCAAAGTGTGGCTGTCTGCCGGTTTGTTGCTGATCGGCTTGCTGCTGTTACCGTTTTTGGTGGAAGCCGGTCTGGGTAAATCTTGGGTGCGGATTCTGGATTTCGCCCTGTTATACATTATGTTGGCGTTAGGGCTGAACATTGTGGTCGGTTACGCCGGGCTGCTGGATTTGGGCTATGTGGCGTTTTATGCGGTGGGCGCGTATTGCTGGGCATTACTGGCTTCGCCGCATTTTGGGCTGGATTTGCCGTTTTGGATGATTTTGCCGATTGGCGCGGCTATGGCTGCCTTGTTTGGGGTGTTGCTGGGAGCGCCGACCTTGCGATTGCGTGGCGATTACCTTGCCATCGTGACGTTGGGTTTCGGGGAAATTATCCGTATTTTCCTGAATAATTTGAATTCACCGGTGAATATCACCAATGGCCCGCAAGGGATTACCCAGATTGAACCCGTGAGCCTGTTTGGCTTTTCGCTAGGCAAAACCCAAGAAGTCTTTGGTTTAACCCTGTCATCCCCGCATTTGTATTACTACCTGTTTTTAGCCTGTGTGGCGTTGGTGGTGTTTGTGTCGATGCGTCTGGAAAATTCGCGTATTGGGCGGGCATGGGTTGCCATTCGCGAGGATGAAATGGCGGCAGCGGCATCCGGTATCAATACTCGTAATATCAAGCTGTTGGCATTTGCGATGGGCGCGACATTCGGGGGCTTGAGTGGCAGCTTGTTTGCCAGTTTTCAGGGGTTTGTTAGCCCAGAAAGCTTCAACTTGATGGAATCCATTATGATTCTGTGCATGATTGTGTTGGGGGGTATGGGCAATATCTGGGGTGTCGTTTTGGGGGCTATTCTGGTGACCATGATTCCCGAAGCTTTGCGTTATACCGGCGATTTGCAACGTGCCTTGTTCGGTCAGGTGTTTATTGATCCGGCTGACTTGCGCATGTTGTTGTTCGGGATTGCTTTGGTGCTGATGATGATTTTCCGCCCGGCAGGTTTGCTGCCTTCCAAACAGCGCAAACGCGAGTTAGCGGAGGAAGTCCCGTGAGTGATTTATTACGGGTGGAAGCCGTTTCTAAACATTTTGGCGGTATCAAGGCACTCACCGATGTCAGTTTCACGGTGCGCAAGGGTGAAATTTTTGGGGTTATCGGCCCGAATGGCGCAGGTAAAACCACCCTGTTCAATGCCTTGACGGGGTTGTATCAACCCGATACCGGCGCGATTGAGCTGGATGGCGTATCGTTGTACCGCCGCAAACCGCACCAAATCCTCAAGACCGGGTTGACTCGTACCTTTCAGAATATCCGCCTGTTCCACAATATGACCGCGCTGGAAAATGTGATGGTGGGGCGGCATACCCGTACCACTTCCGGCGTGTTGGCGGCGTTGCTGCACACGGCGCACAACCGCAAGGAAGAGCGTGATTGCGCCGCTTACGCCATGCAATTACTCAACCGCGTCGGTATTGGTAAACACGCGGATTCGTTGGCGAAAAACCTTTCCTACGGCGACCAGCGCCGTCTGGAAATTGCCCGTGCGTTAGCCAGCGAACCCAAACTACTGGCGCTGGATGAACCAGCCGCCGGGATGAACCCGAATGAAAAAAATGCCCTGCGTGAACTCATGCTGAGTTTGCGTGAGGAAGGTTTGACGTTGATGCTGATCGAACACGACGTGAAATTGGTAATGGGGATTTGTGACCGCTTGGTGGTGCTGGATTACGGCGAAAAGATTGCTGAAGGTACACCCGATACCGTGCGTCACGACCCCAAAGTGATCGCTGCCTATCTGGGCGCGGAGGTAGTGGCATGAGTCTGCTTTCCGTGCAAAACCTGAGTGTGCATTACGACAGTATCCAAGCGGTGAAAGGCATCAGCTTTGAGGTGCAACAGGGTGAAACGGTCTGTCTGATTGGTGCAAATGGTGCGGGTAAAACCACCACCCTTAAAACCCTGAGCGGCTTATTGCCCGCCTCTGCTGGCGAGATTAACTTCGATGGCAAGCGCCTCAATGGAATGCCTGCCTTCCAGATTGCTGCTTTAAACCTCGCGTTAGTCCCAGAAGGGCGCGGCATTTTCACCCGCATGACAGTGCTGGAAAACCTGCTGATGGGGGCGTACCGCCGCACTGACCGCGACAATGTACAACGCGAAATCGACGAAATTTACACCTTGCTGCCCCGTTTACAGGAACGGCATCAGCAACCGGCGGGGCTGCTGTCTGGCGGCGAACAGCAAATGTTGGCACTGGCACGCGCTATGCTGTCCAAGCCGAAACTGTTGATGCTCGACGAACCCAGCATGGGGCTTGCGCCGATTATGGTGCAAACCATTTACCGCATTATTCAAACCATTGCGCAACAAGGTATCACCATTTTGCTGATCGAACAAAATGTGCGCCTTGCTTTAGGCATCAGCCAACGCGGTTACGTGATGGAACATGGCGACATTACCTTGAGCGGTCCGGCGCAAGCCTTGGCAAATGATCCTGCCGTACAAGCCGCTTATCTGGGCGAACTCTAAGCATTCAGTGGAGTAATTCTATGTACACACCTGCGCTAGAAAATTTGTGCATCGTCATGGTGGAAACTTCGCATCCCGGCAATATTGGCTCGGCAGCGCGTGCCATGAAAGTCATGGGGATCAAAGATTTACGCCTAGTTGCTCCGCGCAAACCGTATTCCCAAGACACTTGGGCATTAGCATCCGGTGCGAATGACATTGTGGAACAGGCAAAAATTGTGCCGACCTTGCAAGAGGCGGTGGCAGATTGCCAAATCGTGATCGGCACTAGCGCACGTTCCGAGCGTACTCTGCAATGGCCGCAGATGGATTCGCGTGAATGTGGCACTTTCGTTGCCGAACACTTGCCGCAGCAAAAAATCGCGCTGGTATTTGGGCGCGAACGCACCGGTCTAACCAATGAAGAACTTGATCACTGCAATACCTTGGTGCATATCCCGATGGCATTCGACTTTTTGTCATTGAATATTGCGATGGCGATTCAGGTGATGGCTTACGAATGTGCGACGGCAGTGCGCTTGGCAACGCCGCCCAAACCAACCCACACGGATCCCGATGACGCCTTAGCCAATGCTGAGGCGATGGAAGGTTTTTACACGCATTTGGAACAGTCGATGATTGCTACCCGCTTTCTTGACCCCGACAATCCGCGCTTGCTGATGCGGCGGATGCGGCGATTATTTGGACGGGCAGGGGTGACGGTGAGTGAGATAAATATTTTGCGGGGGATGTTGGCGGCATTCGCGGGTCGGAAGTTCCAAACCCGCGAAGCGCCTGAACCGCAGCGGTTGCGTTAGGGCGGATTTCATTGCCTCTTGGCGCTTTTGGGCGTCGGTTTGGGTTTCGGCTTCTGCCATTAAACGGTCGAATTCGGGGGTCTGGTAGCCGTTGGTACGGGCGGCTTTGTCTAGGGTTTTTTCTTCCATGTGTTGCTGAGTGTAATTATCCACGGGTGGAACCCAACCCCATGCGGGTATTTCACCGGCTTGGGTAATTTTTTCGGTGAGAATCTCATTGCGCATGGTTTTTTCCGGTTAAGTTGATGGGATAACTATAACACAGGCTATTCGCCTAATGCCCGCGAGCGCGTGAGTGAACGTACCAATGAGAAGCCTAGCGAAGCGCTCAGGTGTTCAGCAGTATCTTTCAAGGCACGGGTTGTTTGAAAATCAGGCATTTTGCCCGCGAGTATTACCCAGTTTTTGCTGCCCGTCAGCACGGTGCGAATGTCGGTAAAATGTGCGCGTAAGGCATCATGTAGCAAGGGGTCTTCGCGCTGTTCTGTCCAGCAATTCATGACTAGCCAGCCGTCTTCCTTGAGATTAGAGGCACAGCGAGCGACAAAATCGGCACGCAATTGCACATGGTCTATGCCATCACCGTGGTAGAGGTCGGCGAATATCACATCGACCTGGCGTAATTCCGTGTTGTTCAGAAAGTCATCGGCATCTTGTCGAATGATTTGTAGGCGTTTGCTGCGTGGCATTTGGAAAAAACGCTGGGCAAGGTCGATGACAGTGGCGCGTAATTCCACAGCGGTAATGTGAATGCCGGGGATGTGGTGGTGCAGGGCAGTGACCAAACTGCCACCGCCTAAGCCTAGAATCAGTACCCGTTTGGGTTGGCAAAACAGCAATACCAGCAACATCGCTTGGGTGTATTCGTATTGTAAGACGTGCGGGGCGGATTTTAAGCAGCGGCTTTGCTCATCATTGGGTGCAAAGGCTAGAATGCGGCATTCGCCATCGTCGAGTACCGTGATTGAGCCGAATTCATCGTCGCTGTGGTGTAAGGTTTGTATCATGGCGTAAACGTATCACAAGTGTGTGACTAAAAGGAGCAAGTAAATGTCATTGGGACCAGTCATGCTGGATTTAGCCGGTACGGCGTTGAGTGCTGAAGACCGTGAGTTGTTGCAACATCCCGCCGTGGGGGGCGTGATTTTGTTTGCGCGTAATTACCGGAATCCGGCGCAATTGGCGGCATTGACGGCGGCGATTCGGGCAGTGCGTCAACCACATTTGCTGGTAGCGGTGGATCAGGAAGGCGGGCGCGTGCAACGCTTTCGGGAAGGTTTTCAGCGTTTGCCACCAGCGGGGTATTACGCGGCGTTGTACCAACAGTCACCAGCAGCGGCAAAGCACGCGGCGCAATGCATGGGCTGGTTAATGGCATCCGAGTTGCAAGCGGTGGGCGTGGATTTTAGCTTTGCGCCGGTGTTGGATATTGATCGTGGTTTAGGTCGGGTCATTGGTGATCGTGCTTTTGGGCAGCAAGTGCAAACCGTAATGGCATTGACCGGCGCGTGGATGCAGGGCGCACGTTTGGCAGGCATGGTGTCGATCGGCAAACATTTTCCCGGTCATGGCGGCGTGACGGCGGATTCGCACGAAGCCTTACCGTGTGATGAGCGTGGCTGGAAAACCTTGTGGGCGGAAGACATTGCCCCGTTCAGGCATTTGATTGCACAAGGGCTAGAGGCGGTGATGCCTGCGCATGTGGTGTATCCGTGTGTGGATGATGTGCCAGCAGGATTTTCGACGCGCTGGTTGCAAGGTATTTTGCGTGGGGAAATGGGCTTTCAGGGGGCAATTTTCAGTGATGCCCTTGATATGGCAGCAGCGGCAGCCGCCGGTGATTTTATCGGGCGGGCAACAGCCGCTTTGGCGGCGGGTTGCGACCAGTTGTTGATGTGTAATAACCGTGCAGCCGCCATTGCGGTGGTGGAAGCCTTGGCGGATTATCGCGATCCGGCAGCGCAAGCGCGGTTGGTACGCTTATACAGTCGCCATTTCTCACCGTTGCAATATGCCCAACAACAACCGTATTGGGCTGATGCAGAAGCGGTATTGGCACAATTTGCCACCGATACCGCTTCTGGCATGACGCTGGCGTATGATCCGACCACACGTGGTGGCACGGTGCTGTAGGCGTTATTCTTGCAGAAAGTACTGTAATATCCACAGCGTAACGCTGACGGAGATGAATACGGTTAATAGAATCACGCCAATGACGTGTAAGCACCCAATTTTTGTTTCTGAGCTTGTTTCCATTTATGCTCCAGCAAGAATAACGTACAGCCCTGCCCGGCTGTTCCATTGTAAGCATTTAGCATAAAACATCTGGCTGGGGTTGTGGAAATCTGCCAGAGTTTGTTATTTAACGATTAGCGGGCGGTAGTATGTCGGAATTTGCTCTAATCCGCGAATATTTTTTGTGGCAAGCTGTGCCGGATAATGTGCGAGTCAGTGTTGGGGATGATGCGGCAGTGTTGGTGTTACCAACGGATAAGGAATTGCTGGTGTCAGTCGATACGTTCAATGCCGGGGTACATTTTCCGTTGGATACGCCGCCGCACGCCATTGGTTATAAGGCGTTGGCGGTGAATTTGAGTGATTTGGCGGCAATGGGGGCAGAACCTGCGTGGTTTACCTTGGCGCTTTCCCTACCTGCTGCGGATCAAGCTTGGGTAGCAGAATTCACGCGCGGGATGCGGGAATTGGCGGAACAGCACGGTATTTTTTTGATTGGGGGTGATACCACTCGCGGCGCGTTGAGTATTACCATTCAGGTAATGGGTTGGGTGCAGCCGGGTAGGGCGTTATTGCGACGTGGGGCGCAACACGGTGATCTGATTTGTGTGTCTGGTACTTTAGGCGATGCGGCAGCAGGTTTGGCGATTGTGCAGCAACGTTTGACCTTGCCAACGGAAGATGCAGCGTTTTGTGTGCAACGGCTTAACTATCCCACCCCGCGTGTGGTGTTGGGGCAGTGTTTGCGTGGGTTTGCGACGGCTTGTATGGATATTTCTGACGGGTTGTTGGCAGATTTGGGGCATATTTTAACCGCTTCTGGGGTGGGGGCGCGGTTACAACATCAAGCACTGCCTTTTTCACCAGCGTTGCAACGGCTTACGTTAGCACAAAGGTTGGACTTTGCATTGAGGGGCGGCGATGATTACGAGTTGTTATTTACCATCCCCCAACAGTCTTTATGCGAGGTGCAGAAAGTGGCTAATAACTATCATATTCAGGTGACAGTTATCGGGGAAGTGGATGATAATCAAGCGGGTTTAGCCGTGGATTATGCCTTTTCTGATAAACGGCAGGGTTACGAACATTTTTCTTAAGAATGGTCTCTTGTTTGGGAACCTTCACAAACATACCATTGTCTACCAATACAACAATCACTTAGCACTTGGGGCTTAGACTTATGAATAATCAAATGAAAATGGGCGCGGTTGCGCTGACTTTGGCAACCTTGATGGCTGGCTGTGCGCCTGTACCTAACGCTAATACGCAAGCGGGCGCAACCACGGGCGGCGATTACGCGCCTTACAATAGTAACACTTACGGTACGACCACCGGGGGTACTGATTACGGCTACGGCACTACCACCGCACCGCCTGCTAACACTGGAGCTACTTCCAATACGTCTTATTATGATTATGGCGCTGGCAGTGCTTCGACCGGTTCTTTTTATGGCAGTGGCACTGCTGGTTATGGCACTGGTTCTACCGGTAGTTATTACGACTACACTGCACCTAGTGGCACATCATCCGGTGGTGGCTATAGCAATTCTGCTGGTGGTTCTTTTGCGGTGCAAGTGGTTGCCAGCCCAAATAGGGGAACGGCTGAAGCGATGCGTAGCCAGATGCAATCCGCAGGCTTTAATGCCGTGATTGATCAGGTTGGCGGTTATTACAAGGTTCGCGTGCCCTTCAGCAGCGAGAGCGAAGCCAAAGCCAATTTGAGTCGCATTCGTTCCAGTGTGCCGGATGCTTTCTACACGGTTCGTTAACCGTTTGATTGTGCCGCAATGCTCCTCGTGGAAAGGGGTATTGCGCACTTCGTAACCCTAATTATCCCGTTCTTCCGTCCGCAGCAGGCTTTATGTAAGCATAGATGCTAAAAATTGATGTATATAAATCATCTGGGATTTTTATACGTTATGAAACGCATTGCCCTATTACCGCACTTTGTTCTGTTTGCCTTATTACTATTCGCTAATGGGGTGCAGGCTGGTTTATACCGTTGGGTGGATGCCGCAGGCTTGGTGCATTATTCGGATGTTGTTCCCCCTTCTGTCGAAAAGCAGGGACACGACCAGCTCAATAAGCAAGGCATGACGGTACAAACCTTTCCGGCAGTACCGACTGAGGAAGAGATTGCCGCAGGTAAACGCCGCGAAACCTTGGCAAAACTACGGGACGCCTTGGCTAATAAGCAGCAAGAACAAGATGATCACTTACTGGCTAATTACGCCGATGTCGCTGAACTTGAGGCGGTTTTCCACAGTAAGTTGATGGTACTGGATAAGAATACCCAATCCATTGCAGAACGCCGTGAATCCCTAGAAGCCAAGTTAACAGTGGTCAGGGAGCAAATCCGTAAAGTCGCCGAGCCTGAGCAACGTGAAAAACTCAAGGGTTACATTCATGATGCTGAAAACACGCTGGCGGCTTACGACCACGCCTTGCAGGAAAACCAAACCGAGCAGGACCGTCTGCGCCAGCGTTATGAAAAAGACCGGGAACGCCTGAGCAAATTGCTTAAGGCGTCACCATCGTCCCCACACCCTGATCCGTCAACAGCTCCAGTAACACTGCGTGCGGCACTCGACCATCAATAATGCTGGCACTTTTCGCGCCTGCTGAAATTGCATCGGTAGCACACGCCAGTTTAGGCAACATACCGCCTTGAATCGTGCCATCCGCAATCAAGTTCTGAATGTCTGCCTGACTCAGGGTTTCTATCAAGACACCTTGTTTATCGAGTACGCCGGGAGTATTGGTGAGTAACAGCAAACGTTCCGCATTCAAGACTTCCGCCATTTTGCCCGCCACGATGTCAGCATTGATATTGTAACTCGTGCCGTCACGCCCTACGCCAATGGGGGCAATCACGGGGATGAAACGGTCTTCTTCCAACATGCGCACCACACTGGCATCAATTTCAGTGACTTCGCCAACGTGTCCAAGGTCAATGATTTCAGACGGCTGGTGTTCGGCGGCTTTGCGTTCTAGCACTAGCTTGCGGGCAATGATCATATTGCCATCTTTGCCGGTCAAACCAATCGCGCGTCCGCCCGCCTGATTGATCATATTGACAATTTGCTTGTTGACCAAACCACCCAGCACCATTTGCACCACGTCCATCGTTTCGGCATCAGTAACGCGCATTCCATCCACGAAATGGCTTTCCTTGCCAATTTGCTTAAGCAGATTGCCGATTTGCGGACCGCCACCGTGGATCACGACAGGGTTAATCCCCACTTGTTTCAGTAATACGATGTCGCGGGCAAAACTTTGTTGCAAGGCTGGATCAGTCATGGCATTACCGCCGTATTTGACCACAATGGTTTTGCCAGAATATTTTTGGATGTAAGGCAATGCCTCCGTCAGAATGGCAGCGGTATTAGGCGGGTTGTTCGTCGTCATGTTTGATGTAGACCTTGTAGTTGTCTTTGAAATCACGCAGGTTGTCGCCGAGCATGTGGCGGAATTGTTTGCTGAGGTAATCCATCGTGTCGTCAGCGTCTTCGATGAATTCTTTGCGGTCAAGCGAGGAGGCGGCAACCACGAAGGTATTGAAACGCGCCGCTGCATACAGCATGGCAGCGCCGACTTTGCCTAAATCGCTGGTGTCGACCGAGGCATTCGCCAACTCAATAAATTGCTCTGCCAAGTCCCAGAATTCCGGGTCATTGTCTTGTGAATTGCTTTGTTTCTTGCTCATCGGGTGAGAATCCTTGAGGGTAAGGGGAACAAGATTAAAACGGTAATGCCTCCAGGGTCAATTGCAGGCGTTGAATATCGGCACGAAACAGGGCGCGGATGGCTTCTAAGCGTTCTAGCGTATCGGCTTCAAAGCGCAAAGTAATGGTGGGGCTGGTATTGGAAGCACGCGCTAAACCCCAGCCGTCGGCGTATTCGGCACGCATTCCATCGAGTGTAATTAAACGTTGCGCCTGTAATTGCTGATGCTGCATCCATAGTGCCATTGCCACCCTGGCAGCTTCGTAAGAGGCAAAGTACACCTTGTATTCCGGTGTGCTAAAACCTTCGGGGATACGGGCGAAGACTTGCGCAGGGGGCACGGTTTCCTGTGCCAACACTTCCAGCAAACGCGCGGCAATGTACATGCCATCGTCGTATTCCATGCCGCGATCACGCAGCACAATATGCCCGCTGAATTCCCCTCCCAATACCGCACTGTGTTCACGGATGTATTTTTTCAGCAAGGAATGCCCGCTAATGCACATGCTGGGAATACCGCCTGCCTCACGAACCGCCTGATCCAGCCGATAGGTGCATTTCACGTCATAAGCCACCATGCGCCCCGGCTGTTGTGGTAACACCGCTTGCGCCAGCAGGATGAGGATGCGATCCGGCCAGAGAATATGCCCGTTACCATCCACGGCAATCAAGCGGTCGCCATCGCCATCAAAGGCAATACCAATATCCAGTCTTTGTTCGCGCACCAAGGTTTGCAGCGCTTGTAAATTCGCCGGTTGCGTTGGGTCGGGGGAATGGTTGGGGAAATTGCCATCGACTTCACAAAACAGTGGGTGAACCTCGCAACCCAAATCCCGAAACAAATGTTCTGCCAATAACGCAGTCGCGCCATTGCCGCAATCCAGTCCAATGCGCAGGCGGCGTTGCAGGTGGATTTGCTGGCAAACTGTTTGTTGGTAAGCCGCCAAGACACGGGTAGTTTGCACGCTGCCTACATCAGATTGGTGCCAAAGTTCACCGCGAATAATACGTTCGTATAGGCGTTGAATACGCTCGTTGTACTGGCATTCGCCGTTGATGACGATTTTGATACCGTTTTGGTTGGGCGGATTATGGCTGCCGGTGATCATGACCCCGTGCGGTGCAAGCTCCGACTGTACGGCGAAATACAACACCGGCGTTGGTACTAAACCAACATCGGTAACATGGCAGCCCGCCGTCATCAATCCTTCAATCACCGCTTGCGCCAATGCGGGGCTGGAAAGCCGCCCATCGCGTCCAACTACCACTGCTTGTTCATTGCGGTCTCGCAGTTCTGAGCCAATGGCTTGCCCAATCAAACGCACACTGTGCTCGGTTAGGTTGTCGGCATATACACCGCGCACGTCATAAGCACGGAATAAGGAATGCGAGACGAGTGGTTGTGTAATACCCATGATTTAGTGCCTACCGGAATGCCCAAAGCCACCTTCGCCACGGTGTGACTGGTCGAAATCGGCAACTTGTTGCAGTGCGACTTGCACCACCGGTACAAACACCAATTGCGCAATGCGTTCGCCCGGTTGCACCGTGAAAGCGTCATTGCCACGATTCCAGCAGGAAATGAATAACTGCCCTTGGTAGTCCGAATCAATCAACCCGACCAGATTCCCCAGCACAATTCCATGTTTATGCCCTAATCCAGAACGCGGCAAAATAACAGCGGCAAGCGTCGGCTCACCGATGTGAATCGCAATGCCGGTGGGAATGAGTGCTGTCTCCCCTGCATTCAATACCAGCGGTGCATCTAAACAGGCGCGTAAATCCATACCCGCTGAGCCAGTGGTGGCGTATGCGGGTAAAGGAAATTCAGTGCCAATGCGCGGGTCGAGGATTTTGTATTCAATCGTGGTCATGGGTCGGTTGCTTCCGTTGCAGGTATTGGGTTGCCACTAATTGCAGCAAAGCGACAGCCAGTTGGTGTTTATCCATTTCAGGCAGGGAGGTATGCCCATCGTTCCACGCCACTTCGAGCGCATTGGTGGGTTGGTCGAAGGCTTTACCATCCGCCACCGAATTCGCGGCAATCATGTCGATGTTTTTGCGTTCCAGTTTGCTGCGAGCATAGGTCATCAAGTCGTGGGTTTCGGCGGCAAAACCGACAGTGAACAGGGTTGGGTATGTTTGTTTGACGGTGGCCAAAATATCGGTGGTGCGCTGCATTTCCAGATTAAGGGTAGCCGCGTTCTTTTTGATTTTGCGGTCTGCCACGTTAATGGGGGTGTAATCGGCAACAGCGGCAGTGGCAATGAATATATCGGCTTGTTTGGCAGCCTCACAGGTCGCTTTGAGCATATCGGCTGCCGATTCGGTGATAATGCGGCTTACCCCAGTAGGGCAATCCAACGCCACATGCCCAGAAACCAGCATAACGGTCGCGCCCAAGCTGGCAGCCGCTGCTGCGACAGCGTAACCCATCTTGCCGGAACTGCGATTGGTGAGAAAACGCACCGGATCAATCGCTTCGCGAGTAGGCCCTGCGGTGATTAAGACGCGCACCCCTTGCAGCAATTGGCTGGTGGCACAACAGGTTTCTAATTCACGCACAATGTCGGCGGGTTCGAGCATTCGCCCCAAGCCGGTATCGCCACAGGCTTGCACACCTTCCGCTGGTCCAAACACGGTCACACCGCGTGTTTGCAAGGTTTGTAGATTGTGCTGGGTGGCGGCGTGTTTCCACATTTGCTGATTCATTGCGGGGGCAACGATGAGGCGGGCAGTGGAGGCAAGGCAAACCGTACTCAGCAAATCGTCCGCCATGCCCCAAGTCAAGCGTGCCAAAGTATTGGCGGTGGCGGGCGCAATCAGAATCACATCGGCCCAGCGTGCCAATTCAATATGCCCCATGCCCAGTTCGGCTTGCGGATCGAGCAATTCGGTATGCACCGGGTTGCCGGACAAGGCTTGCAGCGTCAGTGGGGTAATAAAAGCTTGAGCAGCAGCGGTCATGCACACCCGCACGTTTGCGCCACTTTTCACTAACAGACGTGTCAGTTCAGCGGATTTGTAGGCGGCGATACCGCCACTTATCCCTAAAAGGATGTTCTTACCGGGAAGGAATGCCATAAAATTTGTGTTCTAAACCCTTAAATTATACTCACAATAAAAGCGAAACTCATGGCAATTACTGACTGGCCTGTTGATGAACGCCCGCGTGAGAAATTGATGTTACGCGGTGCGCAAGCCTTATCCGATGCCGAATTACTGGCAATTTTTCTGCGTGTTGGGGTCAAGGGCAAAACAGCGGTTGACCTCTCACGCGAACTGCTGCAAACGTTTGGTAGTTTACGGCAATTATTTGATGCAGACGCACAAAATTTTTGTGCAACGCACGGCATGGGGGAAGCCAAATACGTGCAATTGCAAGCGGTATTGGAAATGTCCAAACGTTACCTCAGCGAAAAAATGCGGCGCGGTGATGCGTTGAGTGACCCTGATGCCGTGCGTTTTTACCTGACCTCCAAATTGCGTGATTACCGTTTTGAGGTATTTGCCTGTTTATTCCTCGATAATCGCCACCGGGTGATTCAGTACGAAGAGCTGTTTCGCGGCACGATTGACGGAGCAAGTGTACACCCGCGCGAAGTCGTGCGCCGTGCGTTGCATCACAATGCTGCCGCTATTATTTTCGCGCATAATCATCCCTCCGGCATTGCCGAACCCAGTCAGGCGGATGAGCGCATTACCCAAAAGCTCAAAGATGCCTTGCATTTAATTGATGTCAGGGTGTTGGATCATTTTGTGATCGGCGATCAAGTAGTGTCGTTTGTCGAACGCGGGTTGTTGTAGAATAGCCGTTTACCACCATTAAAAAGGATTTCTCCCATGATTACAGCCGAACAGGAGCAACAAGTCAGCGGTGCAATGGAGTTGCTGAGTGCTTATATTGCCAACCCGCCGTGGGAAGAGTGGATGGTTGAAGTCTTCTCGGATGCGATTGCCTATGCCGCTGAAATGCTGGAACTATCCGGCGATGAAGTGCTGGACTACCTTGACGAAGAACCCTTAGGGCAAATGGCACATTCGCATGTGTTTGAGCATTTTGTGACGACGGAAACCAATGAAGACGGTGAAAGTGTGTTGCAAGCGTTCATCCGCAGCCGCGTACAAGAAGATAAATCGTTTGCCTGCCAGTATCTGGATGCATTCGCACATTCTGAACTGGCGTTATGGGAAGTGGTTGGCAAAGTGGGCAAAAAAGTGGAAGTGCGCCGCTTGGGTTCAGGTGAACCCAGTGTATTGGCGCAACTGGATGCGACCAATATTCCTAAGCATATTTGCATTGCCTCGCGTCTATTGAAGCTGCCGAATGACCAGAATATCTTTAGTTTTGGGATGCTGCCGATTGAGCGTACCGAGGCGGAAGAAATTTTGGCTTATTTGGCGCAAGTCCGTGCTGAAATGTTGGAAACGGCGCAAGCCGAAGCACAGGAACACGAACCTGAGGACATCGAAGCGGCAATTAGAGAGGAGCTGACTGATGTGATGTTCCACGAAACACTGACCGCTTGGATTGGTCAGGGCTTTGAGAATTAAGTAAAAAAGAGCCACCGTATCGGTGGCTCTGGAGAGCTTTTTGATTCTGGTGTTGTGTCGTTGTGTGTATAGTTTGTCACAACATTGGTGCAGTGCTTGTATTCCCCCTAGTCGGCATCTTAATCCGCTCCAGTACAGACACTGGGGAGATTGTAAAGCTTAGGGAATTACTCGCCTACTGGCATTAATGGCAGCTTATACAAGGGTATGCCCTAGATACCACTTACCACTTAGAATGGGATGTCATCGTCGAAGTCCTCAAAGTCACGGCTGGGGGTGTTGCCTGCCGGAGCAGAAGGTGAATTTCCACCACTGCCGTAGCCACCATTATTACTGGGTGCGCTACGCTGAGGGGCACTTTCGTAGCTGCCTGCATTCATGCCGTCGGATTTATTACCGCCGAGCATCTGCATATCAGACGCAATGATTTCGGTGGAATAGTGCTTTTGACCGTCTTTTTCCCACGAGCGGGTTTTCAGGCTGCCTTCGATGTAAATTTGCTGACCTTTACGCACGTATTTGCCGACAATATCCGCTAATTGCCGGAAGAAGACGACGCGATGCCATTCGGTCGATTCTTTTTTCTCGCCGGTATTGCGGTCTTTCCACGATTCATTGGTAGCAATGCTGATATTTGCCATTGCATCACCACTCGGCATGTATTTCATTTCGGGATCTTTGCCGACCGTGCCGACCAGAATAACTTTGTTGATACCTCGTGCCATGTTTGTTCCTTATGTCAATATTTCACGGAATTCTACGCTGAAGCGGGGGAGAATGCATCCAAGCCTGCTTGATCGAGCGTTGTCTTATCGACTTTCAGATAGGCGATACACTCTTCAGCGGCGAGTGCGACTTCCTTAACCCCAGTGACGGCAAGCAACTCTGTGTGCAGGCGTTGGGGGTCAGAAAACAGCAGCGGGTCTAGCTTCAAGAGCTTGCTAGTATAGAAGGTGGGTTGCGGTAATTGCAGCGCGACGACCAACCAAAGGCTAACCACCAGCGCACTGAACAGAAATACCCCGGTTGCGCCCCATGCATGGTTCACGACACCACCGAGTGCACCGCCTGCAAAAATGCCCAGGAATTGGGAGCTGCTGAAAATGCCCATTGCGGTTCCCTTGGTATTCACGTCAGAATATTTAGCCACCAAGGAAGGTTGCACTGCTTCCAGAAAGTTGAAACCAATGAAAAACAACCAGAAAGCCACCAGTAACCACACAATCTGGGTGTGACCCGCTGCCATCACCAATTCGGCGATGATCAGCAATACGGTGCAACCCAGCAGGAGCGGGCGAATTTTGCGCCGCTTTTCTGCCATGATAATCAATGGGATAGACAGTAGGAAGGAACCAACGAATACCGGCAAATACACCTTCCAATGTTCCGCAGTCGGCAAACCCAACTCATGCGTAAACAAGGTCGGCAATACCAGAAAGTTGGCGGTCATCACCAGATGCAGGATGAAAACCCCCACATTCATGCGCAATAACGCGGTATTGCGGAGTGCTGTGCTCAAGTAGCCTTGGATAATGCCCGCGTCACGGTGTTGTATTGTGCGGGCAGGATTAGGAATCACGAATACCACCAACGCAATCCCCATGAACGCGAGTAGCATGGTTAACCAGAAAATGCTGGGTACGCCACCCCATTGACTGACGATTGGCCCCAGAATCATGCCCAACATAAACGACACCCCAATGGTTAAGCCAATCACGCCCATCGTGCGGATACGCTGTTCTTCACGAATTAAATCCGCTGCCAGTGCCATTGTCGGGGCGGCTACCGCGCCCATGCCTTGAATGACCCGCCCCAAGATGATCAGCCATATGGATTGCGTCAGTGCTGCAATAATGCTTCCCAAGGCAAAGACCAGTAAACCGCCAATGATCACAGGTTTACGCCCGATTTTATCCGAGAGAATGCCGAGTGGGATTTGGAACACTGCCTGTGATAAGCCGTAAATGCCAATGGCTAAACCTGCCAGAAACGGCGTGGAATCCGGGAGGGTTTCTGCATACAACGCAAAGACGGGCAGGATCATAAACAGACCCAACATCCGCACCGCATAAATCGCAGCAAGGGAGGCGGTGACGCGCCATTCCAGACTATTCATAGGTTCGTTAACGCTCTGTAAACAGGGAAGGGGGATTATAGTAGCTTACAATGCTTTAACTTTGAATTTACGCCCTTTGATCTTGCCATTGAGCAGGCAATTTAACGCTTGTTTGGCAGCGCTGCGCTCGATGGCAACGTAGGCGGCGTATTCCAACACGTCGATTTTACCGACTGATTTCCCGTTAATGCCGCCTTCGCCGGTCAGTGCGCCGAGAATGTCACCGGGGCGGATTTTTTCTTTGCGCCCCGCCGCAATGCACAGCGTGATATTGCCGGGTTGGGTGGGGTTGAGCACCGCTTTGGGCAGGGCGGAAATCACTTCGTAGTCCAATTCGGTTTTCTGTGCAATGCCAATGTCAGCCAGTTTGTGGCGTTCGGCATCGGTGAGCAGATTGAGTGCCATGCCTTCTTTGCCTGCACGCCCGGTACGCCCGATGCGGTGGATGTAAATGTCGGCATCGTGCGGCAATTCGTAGTTGATGACACAGGGCAGGTCTTCGATGTCCAACCCGCGTGCGGCAACGTCGGTGGCGACCAGTAAATGGAAGCTGTTGTGTTTGAATTGCACGAATACTTCGTCGCGGTCGCGCTGTTCCATTTCGCCGTGCAAGGCTTTGACGCTGAAACCGCGTTGGCTCAACTGTTCGGTGATTTCGCGCACGCCGACTTTCATGTTGCAGAAAATCACTGCCGAACGCGGTTTGTAATGCGCCAGCAAGGTTTCGAGTGCTGCCAGCCGTTCGGTTTTATTGCACAGATAGGAATACTGGTTAATGACCCCGGCGGTGTGCAAGGCTTCGGCTTTGACTTCGATCGGGTTGCGCTGGAATTGCGCACTCAGGCGTTTAATGTCGTCGGGGTAGGTGGCAGAAAACAGCAAGGTCTGGCGGTGTTTCGGGGTGAGGCTGATGATTTTGCCGATGTCTTCCATGAAACCCATTTCTAACATGCGGTCGGCTTCGTCGAGCACCAGCGTGTGGATTTGGTTGAGTTCAATGGTGTGTTTGCCAATGTGGTCGTTAATGCGCCCCGGTGTGCCGACAATGACGTGTGCGCCGTGTTCTAGGGAAGCGGCTTGCGGGGCAAGTGGTTGCCCGCCGGTTAAGGTCACGACTTTGATATTGGGCTGGTAACGTGCCAAGCGGCGGATTTCGGTGGCGACTTGCGCACTGAGTTCACGGGTGGGGCAGAGCACCAAGGCTTGCACGGCGAAATTTTGTGGGTCTAATTTTGCGAGCAAGGTAATCGCAAACACGGCGGTTTTGCCACTGCCGGTTTTGGCTTGCCCGATGACATCAGCGCCTTGCAAAGCGTGGGGCAGGGCTTTGGCTTGAATTCCCGTCATTAGTTTGTAACCCAGCTTACTCAGATTGGCGAGTTGTTGGGGAGGCAGGTTCAAATTCGCGAAAGAAGCGGGCATAGGTGGCTCTTGGGGGTAGGGGTCAAGAGCACATTATAGCGGATTTTACGGCGGAAAGCCCTTCTCCCCGTGTGAGAGAAGGGCGTATAGTGTCGACAATGTGAAGTGACTGAGGATTTTCTTGAAAAATCTGTAAAAGTTGTTGGGCTTTTTGTGCTGACTTGCTGATTCATTGTGATATTCTCGCACAATGGAAAATTTCTACTTAAGTCAAACACGTTTCGATGCTTTCCCGCTGGATGAACGCTTGCTGGCGTCATTGCGCGAGGCAGGCTTTGAGTTTTGCTCGCGCATTCAGGCGGAAACCTTGCCGTTGGCATTGGCGGGGCAGGATATTGCTGGTCAGGCACAAACCGGTACGGGTAAAACCGGTGCATTCCTTGTCGCCATCTTTCAACATTTGCTGAAAAATCCTTTACCAGAAGCAGCGGCAGGCAGTGTGCGCTGTTTGATTCTTGCGCCAACCCGTGAATTGGCGATTCAGATTGCACGCGATGCGGAAGAACTGGGCAAACACACCGGCTTGCGTGCGGTGCTGGTCTACGGCGGTGCGGGTTACGATAAACAACGTCGCCAGTTTGAAGCGCCGGTGGATGTGCTGATCGGTACACCGGGGCGGATTATCGACTATTACAAGCAGCATGTGTTTACCCTGAAACACGCGCAGGCATTGGTCATGGATGAAGCTGACCGTATGTTTGATATGGGTTTTATTCAGGATGTGCGTTATTTGATGCACAAGTTGCCACCACCGTTTAAGCGCTTGAATATGCTGTTTTCGGCGACCTTATCGCAGCGCGTGTTGGAATTGGCTTACGAGCACATGAATAACCCGCAGCAGGTGAAAATCGAAGCGGAATCGGTGCGGGCAGATAACATCGCCGAACACGTTTATTTTCCGGCGAATGACGAAAAAATTCCGCTGTTGATTGGCTTAATTCGCAAGCTTCAGCCGTTTCGGGCGATTGTGTTTGTGAATACCAAGCACATTGCGGAAAAGATTGACGATTATTTGCGGGCGAATGGCATTAGGTCGGATTTGATTTCCGGTGATGTGCGCCAAAATAAGCGGGAAAAGTTGTTGCAGGCGTTTGAAGCGGGTGAGTTTCAGGTGCTGATTGCCACCGACGTGGCTGCACGCGGTCTGCATATTCCTGACGTGTCGCACGTATTTAACTTCGATTTGCCGCAATTGGCGGAAGATTATGTGCATCGTATTGGGCGTACTGCACGGGCAGGTGCATCCGGTGAAGCGCACAGTTTTGCGTGTGAAGATACCGCGTTTTACTTGCCGGATATTGAAGCGTATACCGGTAAATCGTTGCCGGTTGCCAAGATTACGACCGAATTGCTGCCGGGTGAGTTACAGCGCCCACAACGCAGCCAGCGAGAGAGGGTAGCGCATCATGGCAGCGATCACCATCGCCATCAGCAGGGTGGCAATCGCGGTGGTGAACAGCGACGCAGACGACCACGTTCCACCCATTAAACAGGTTAAGCCATGAATGCCTATGCGAAACGTTTACACAATCCTTTCAGTGGCGTTTTGCAGGTGGTGGCTAATGAGCAGATTCGTGCCTTAAGTTTCAATGGGATGGAGTGGGAACTTCAGTTCCAATGTGTCACCCCGCGTGGTGTCCAGTATGCGCGGATAGGGCGCTGGGAACGCACGACTGGTTTCAAACCTTACCCTCTCGACCCCCGTATTGATCGCCTCGCGGTGGAAGCGGCGTATTTGCTGGCGGTAGCCGCACTGGAAACGGCGCAAGTACCGTTACCACAAGACGATTACTACGAATTTTGGTTACTGGAAGACCGCACACGCCTGCCATTGGCATTACTCGCCAGTTGCCGCCAGCCGCAGGAAATGCGTCAGGCAACCATTCACCCCATCTGGAAATGCATCAGCGCCAGCCAATTGGCGTTAGACAATACCCCCGAAGAAGCGCGGCGCGGGTTGCCCCCACTCAGTTACCGTTTGGAGCAGCAGGTTAAGGGGCGTGCTGGGCAAAATCCGCAGGCTTGTTGGTTCTTACGTGCGGCTGACCTTACCGGGCAGGCGTTGGATAAAGAGGCGCAGCTTGTCGGTGAGGTGTTGGCAGCCGATCATTTCCCGCCGTTGTTAGTGCGTGACACTTGGGATAAAACCGCAGAACAGGACTTGTGTCACCGTTATTTGCAGCGCATTGCCCCGCGCTTATTAACCTTGCAAGCCTTGTCGTTGGAAAGCCGCGATAGGGTGGAGCAAATGGCGAGTGGCTACGCGCAGGAAGTGGCGGCACATTTTCACCTATACCCTGCCGTGGCGGATGCCCAGCGCATGACAGCCTTACGGGTGGAAGCACGCTTACGCAGTGCTTGTTTGTAGTGCCAACCGATACCCCAGCCCCGCCAACGCCAAAAACCACACAATACTCGCCCCGGTCGGCAAGTCCAGCCATGCCGACACCGCAATCCCCGCCGCATAACCCAATACCCCCAATCCAAAAGCCGGAAGCAACGCGGGCTGTTCTTGCGCTTTGCCCATTACCGCCAATGCCGGAATCACCAAACTGGCAAATACCAAATACACCCCGACGATTTGCACCGAAAAGGTAATCACCACCGCGAACACCAGATAAAAGGTGCGCCGTGCAAACAGGCGAGGCAACCAGTGCGGAAACTGCCACACCACTAGCCAAAACAACGCCGTCAACACTGCCAGCGGCACTAAATCTGCCCAGTTCACCCACAGGATTTGCCCAGTCAGCAACTCCCGCAAATGTTCGCCACCGTGCGGATTATTCGCCAGCAACAGCAAACCACCCGTCGCCGCCAGCACAAACACAATCCCGATCAAGGCTTCTTGTTGATGCTGCAAGCGGGTTTCAGCCCAGCCGAGCAGTGCCGCTCCGCCCAATGCCGCACTCAACGCAATCACCTGCGTTTCCCAGCCATGCACTTCCCAGCCAAAGCTATGCGCGGCAATCACCCCCAACCCGGCGATTTGCGCAATCGCTAGGTCGATGAAAATAATGCCACGCCGCAATACCTCCCGCCCCAGCGGGATATGCGTTGCCAATACCAGCAAACCTGCCACCAGTGCAGGCGCGAGGATGGAAAGTTGTAATGCCCAATCCACCGCTTAGTCCGGCACACTGGTAAGGCGTTGGATAATGTCATCAAACAGCGTAAACAAATCCGTCGCTGCTGGTGTTCCGCCTACGGTTGATGGCAACATCA
Organism: uncultured Thiothrix sp.; assembly: GCA_964420315.1. Taxonomy (GTDB): domain Bacteria; phylum Pseudomonadota; class Gammaproteobacteria; order Thiotrichales; family Thiotrichaceae; genus Thiothrix. The sequence continues at coordinate 24,438 of CAYQTB010000013.1, forward strand.
CCACCGGAATCCCCGCTTTTCCTGACAACCATTGTGCCGAACGCGGGTTTTCGTAAGCCGAGTGCAGCACGAATTTGGCGGGCGTGGTTTGCAATTGCTGCAATACGTTCGTCAGGTGTGCAGTGGTAGGCGGAATGCCGGGTTTGGGTTCGAGCGTGGCGACTTCCTTCAAACCGAGCCAATCTTGCAGGTAGACCCAGCTTTTGTGATGCACCACCACTGGTGTGCCGCGTAAGCTGGCTGCTTTGTTTGCCCAACCTTGCATCGCTTGCTGCCAGCGCGTGTTGAAGTGGGTGTAACCTTGTTGGTAATGTGCGGCATTGGCGGCATCCAGTTGCGCCATGCGTTCCGCCAGTGCTTTGGCAACTTGCGCAATGCGGCGCGGGTCGGTCTGAATGTGCGGGTTGCCGTCGGCGTGGACATCGCCATCACTGCGCTCAACCTTCACGGGAATGTCGAGCAATTGCACCTGTTGCGCTGCCATGAATGACCCCGGTTGCCCGTCCTGCACCTTGGCATTACCGGATTTTTGCAGCAGGATCGGCAACCAGCCAATTTCCAGTTCTGCCCCGGTACACACCAGCAGATCAGCATTGCGCACTTGCGCAATCAAACTAGGGCGACCTTCGATATGGTGCGGGTCTTGCAATCCCGTGGTAGCGTTGTAAACACTCACTTTGTCACCACCGATGGTTTGTGCCAGTGAACCCCATTCCGGTTCGCAGGCAAAGATTTTTAGGTCGGCATGAGCCAGTGCACTGCTGCACAATAGGCTGACAGCGAGGATCAGACGTTTCATGCAGGCTCCTTAAAAGCTGTGTGCGCCGTGCGAACCGAAGCTGTGGGTGTATTGCAGAATGACCTGTTTGTCAGTTTCCGGCGTGCTCTTGTCTTCGTTGAATTGCAAGCGTAAGCGGCTGTATTCACGCGGGGTGTAATCCACCATCAGGCTGTTGCGTTTGGGGGTGTGACCTTCGGTGGCAAGCCCGGTCGCTTCCACCTGATGTTCGGTGGCTGCTGCGCCGCTAGCTTGGGTCAGGGTGTTGTCACTGCCGAGGTGGTCATGGCGCAGACCAACCCGCCAGTGTGGGCGAAACTGATAAACGCCTTGCACATAGAAACCATCCTGTTTGCCATCGTAGCCAAAAGTGCGGGCAATCCCGCCGTCGGTTTCGTGCATGGCGATGTTGCCGTCTTCATCACGCTGGAAATATTCTGCTTGCAATTTCAGGTTACGTTCTTTGGCATTGCCATTCGGTGCCCATTTATAGAGAGCATTGATGCTGTTGATATGGCTTTTACCACTGAAGCTGGGGGTGACAGAATGCATGGAACCATCAGGACGCGCATGTTCGTGTAATTCGCCTTCACGTCCGTTGATGCTGTCTGCTCGCCAGTGACCGACACCGGCTTGCCAGCTATGATCCGTGCCAATGTCACCGCCGGTTTTGGCGAAGACGGTGGCTGCCCCGACCGTATTATCACTATTGCCAGCCGGGAACTTATCGCCTTTGAATAATTCTGTCCCCACTTGCACAAATTGCTGGGTTGGGGCGACGTAATTGAGCTGCACACCGTCATCATTGGTATGCTCGCCAAACATGCCTTTGTAAACCAGAGGCGTATCGGCGAAATCCCATTCGTGGTTATGTTTGCTGCTCAGGTAGCCGACATCGGAGAAAAAGCGCCCGGCTTTGACGGTTACACCCTTGCCCAAACCTTGGGTTTCCACGAACGCTTCTTCGAGTTCGGTTTCAATGCCGTCTTCGGTATCCAAAATGCCAACGGTAGCACGGGCTTTGAGTTTGTCGCTGATATTGCCGGAAACAACCCCTTCGATATGCCCAGCGTGCAAGCCTTCACGGAAGCCGTGGTGGTGCCCGCCAGCCGGGAAGCCGGGCAGGTGAGCGTGTTCGTGCTCGTGTGCTTCGTCGTCATGATCATCTTCATCATGCTCAGCAGCGGATTTACGGCTATCGAAATAAATGCCTTCGATAATCAGACTGCCTTGCCAGTTGGCAGTAGGTTTGAGGGTATCCTTGATGGCGTTGCTGGTCGTGGTGGCGGCCAAAGCAGTAGGTGCTGCCAGTGCAGCGGCAATGGCGATAGCCAAGGTAGTCCGTGTCAGTTGCATATCTTCACCCCATCGGTGCTTGGATGTTTATAATGGGGCAAATGGTACGTGCATTGAGGAACTAAATGCAATACTGTTGCAAAATATCGACGCTAACGAGTGGCAAATATGACGCAATCCAACCCGCTTCCCGACGGCGAATTCGCCGCCCGTAACCTGCTCCAGCACACCAGTGGCAGGGTAACACCTGCACGGGTCGGGGTGCTGGGCATTTTGCTCAATGCCAATGCTGCCCTCAGCCATCAGGAAATCGAGCAAACCGCACTCCAGCAGGGCTTGATTGCTGATCGCGTGACCCTTTACCGCGCCTTGGATTGGTTGGTGGAACAGGGGTTAGCACACAAGATCGCTGGGTTAGACCGCACCTGGCGTTACAATGCGCAAGCGGGAGTACCTCACCAGCACGCGCATTTTCACTGCAAGGACTGTGCGCAAGTGTTTTGTCTGGAAAGCTTGCACCCCACCTTGCTGTTTGCCCTGCCCAGCGGCTACCAGATCGACGAAGTGGAATTGAACCTGCAAGGGCATTGCCCGGCTTGCCTCAGCAAACAGGCAAGTTAGTTGCAAATGTACTTAACACCACAGGGTCTTCACTCCCACTCAATCGTCGCCGGAGGTTTCCCCGAAATATCATAAACCACCCGCGAAACCCCGCGTATTTCATTGATAATCCGCCGCGACAACAGATCCAACAACTCATACGGCAAATGCGCCCAACGCGCCGTCATAAAGTCGATGGTTTCCACCGCCCGCAACGCAATCACGTAGTCGTAACGCCGCCCATCGCCGGTCACGCCCACCGATTTCACCGGTAAGAACACCGCAAACGCCTGCGAAGTCTTGTCATACAAATCGTGCTTGCGCAGTTCCTCAATGAAAATATGGTCAGCCAAGCGCAGTAAATCCGCGTATTCCTTCTTCACTTCACCCAGAATCCGCACCCCCAAACCGGGGCCTGGGAACGGGTGGCGATACACCATTTCCGGCGGCAAACCCAGTTCCACGCCCATTACGCGCACTTCATCCTTAAACAATTCGCGCAACGGCTCGACCAGCCCCAGCTTCATGTTTTCCGGCAAACCACCGACATTATGGTGCGACTTAATCAAATGCGCCTTGCCGGTTTTCGCCCCCGCCGATTCAATCACATCGGGGTAAATCGTGCCTTGCGCCAACCATTTCGCGCTGGTCAGCTTGGACGATTCCTCATCGAAAATCTCAATGAACAAGCCGCCAATGATTTTGCGTTTCTTCTCAGGGTCAGTGACACCCGCAAGAGCCGACAGGAAACGCGCTTCCGCATCCACCCGAATCACTTTCACGCCCATGTGTTCGGCGAACATCGCCATCACCTGATCGCCTTCACGGTAACGCAACAAGCCCGTATCCACGAAAACGCAGGTCAATTGCTTGCCAATCGCCTTATGCAATAACGCCGCGACCACCGACGAATCCACCCCACCGGACAAGCCAAGAATCACCTCATCCGCGCCGACTTTTTCGCGCACAGTACGGATGCTTTCCTCGATAATATTCGCCGTCGTCCACAACCCCGCACAACCACAAATGCCCTGCACAAAGCGTTGCAAAATGCGCTTGCCCTGTTTGGTATGGGTCACTTCAGGGTGGAATTGCAGCGCGTAGAAATGCCGTGACTCATCCGCCATCCCCGCAATCGGCGCGGAATCGGTGCTTGCCATCAGCTTAAAGCCTTCCGGCATCGCGGTAACTTTATCGCCATGCGACATCCACACATCCAGCAAACCGAAGCCTTCAGGAGAAACGTGATCTTCGATTTCACGCAATAATTCGGTATGCCCACGCGCTCGCACTTGCGCATAACCAAACTCGCAATGGCTGGACGATTCCACCGCGCCACCGAGTTGCACCGCCATCGTCTGCATCCCGTAGCAAATACCCAACACCGGCACACCCAGCGTAAACACATTTTCGGGCGCTTTCGGCGGTTCAGCATCCGTCACCGATTCAGGGCCACCCGAAAGGATAATGCCCTTCGCACCAAATGCAGCAACCGCTTCAGCCTCCACGTCCCACGGGTAAATTTCGCAATAAACTCCAACCTCACGTACCCGCCGTGCAATCAACTGCGTGTATTGCGAACCAAAATCAAGGATCAGCACCCGATCCGCATGAATATTCTGTGTCATCAATTACACCCGATAGTTTGGCGATTCTTTAGTAATGGTCACATCATGAACGTGGGATTCACGCATACCCGCGCTAGAAATCCGCACAAATTGCGGCTTGGTACGCATCTCTTCCAAATCCTTGCAACCCACATACCCCATGCTGGAACGCAAACCGCCCATCATCTGGTGAATAATCGGTGCAAGTGGTCCTTTGTACGGCACACGCCCTTCAATGCCTTCCGGCACAAGTTTATCCGCCGCATTTTCCGAACCCTCTTGGAAATAACGGTCGCTAGAACCCTTCGCCATCGCCCCCAGTGAACCCATGCCACGGTAAGATTTGTACGAACGCCCTTGGAACAATTCCACCTCACCCGGTGCTTCTTCCGTGCCCGCGAACATCCCGCCCAACATCACGGTATGCGCCCCCGCTGCCAAGGCTTTGGCAATGTCGCCGGAATAGCGGATACCGCCGTCCGCAATCAACGGCACACCCGTACCTTGCAGGGCTTGCGCCACATTCATCACCGCAGACACTTGCGGCACGCCGACACCCGCGACAATACGAGTCGTGCAAATCGAACCGGGGCCAATGCCGACTTTCACCGCATCCGCACCCGCCGCCACCAGTGCTAACGCCGCTTCACCCGTGGCAATATTGCCGCCGATGACTTGCACTTGCGGGAAGTTGTCTTTCACCCACTTCACCCGATCCAACACGCCTTGGGAATGCCCGTGTGCGGTATCGACGATAATCACGTCTACACCGGCTTCGACCAGCGCACGCACGCGATCTTCCGTACCGTAACCCACGCCAACCGCTGCACCGACCAGCAATTGACCTTGGTCGTCTTTACACGCATTCGGGAAATCGGTGGATTTTTGAATGTCCTTCACGGTAATCAAACCGCGCAACTGGAATTTATCGTTAATCACCAACACTTTTTCAATACGGTGGGTGTGCAGCAACTTGCGGATTTGCCCTTTGCTCGCACCTTCCTCCACCGTCACCAGCCGCTCTTTGGGAGTCATAATCGTACTGACTGGCTCATCGAGTTGGGTTTCAAAACGCAGGTCACGCCCGGTCACAATACCGACTAAATCTTCGCCCTGCACGACCGGTACGCCGGAAATATTATTCGCACGGGTCAACGCCAATACGTCACGGATCGTGACATCAGGCGCAACCGTAATCGGGTTTTTAATAATACCGCTTTCGTATTTTTTCACGGTGCGTACTTGATCAGCTTGCGCCTGAATGCTCATGTTTTTGTGGATAATGCCCATACCACCCTCTTGGGCAAGGGCAATTGCCAACCGCGCTTCTGTCACCGTATCCATTGCCGCCGACAGCAAGGGAATATTCAACATAATGCTGCGGGTCAGCGGAGTTTGTAGATTGGCATCAGCGGGCAAGACCGTAGAATGGGCAGGTATTAAAAGAACGTCGTCGAAAGTAAGGGCTTCCTGAAGGATACGCATGGGGCTTATGTCCATCTGTGAGAAAGAAGCAACCCATTATAGGGTTTGACCTTAAGTCGGTAAACTGCTATCAATATGCACTAGAGTATTTCAAAGAATTTGATTTATCTCATTGACGTAATTTTTAGGAGAGGAGGATCTACATTGATGAACTTTAAAGCATTACTTGCAGCACTCGCGTTGTCCCTAATGGCATCCGTGGCTTTTGCCGCTGAAGAAAAGAAAGCCGAAGCCAAAGCGGATGC
>CAYQTB010000013.1:30548-34712 GCA_964420315.1 uncultured Thiothrix sp.
AGCCGAAGCCAAAGCGGATGCTGTTGAACTGAAAGCGGGTGTTGACGCTGACGTAAAAGCAGCTATCGAAGCTGCAAAAACTGCCAATGATGCCGCTAAAAAAGCCAAGTTTGAGTGGTACTGGGGTGGCAAGCCTGCCAGCAAACACTTAGAAGACGCTATCAAAGCGGCTAACGATGGCAAAACAGAAGATGCCATGAAAATCGCTAAATTGGTTGAACTTGCAGGTGTACAAGGTCAAGAGCAAGCTGAAAAATCTAAAACGGCTGGTCCTATAACCAAATAGGCTGCTCTTTAACCCTTACTTGAGCGCAAAAAGCCGGGCAATGTCTCGGCTTTTTTGCGTTATAATGCCCAGCCCGTTTCGATCAAATCGCTATTGGCAACAGGAAAAACCATGACCAGCACCCAACAACGCGCCGCCCTGCAACGCCAAATCTGGCAAATTGCCAATGATGTTCGTGGCTCAGTCGATGGCTGGGACTTTAAACAATACGTACTAGGTACATTGTTCTATCGCTTTATCAGCGAAAACTTTGCCAGTTACCTCGAAGCAGACGACGACAGTATCCACTACGCCGAGCTTCCCGATAGTGTCATCACCCCCGACATCAAAGACGATGCCGTGAAAACCAAGGGCTACTTCATCTACCCCAGCCAGTTGTTCGCCAACATCGCCAAAGGTGCTAACACCAACGAGCGTTTAAATACGGATCTTGCCAACATCTTTGCTGCTATTGAAGCTTCAGCCAACGGCTACCCTTCGGAAGGTGACATCAAAGGTCTGTTTGCCGATTTTGACACCACCAGCAACCGCCTCGGCAATACGGTTAAAGATAAAAACACCCGCTTGGCTGCCGTGCTTAAAGGTGTTGCCGGGCTGGATTTTGGTGACTTTGAGGGTAGCCACATCGACCTGTTTGGTGATGCCTACGAGTTTCTCATTTCCAACTATGCCGCCAATGCCGGTAAATCGGGTGGCGAGTTTTTCACGCCGCAGCATGTCTCCAAACTCATTGCACAATTGGCAATGCACAAGCAAACCAGCGTCAATAAGATGTATGACCCCGCTTGTGGTTCTGGTTCGTTGTTGTTGCAAGCCAAAAAGCATTTTGATGCGCATATCATTGAAGACGGTTTCTTTGGGCAAGAGATCAACCACACTACCTACAACCTGGCGCGGATGAATATGTTTTTACACAACATCAACTACGACAAGTTCAATATCCAGCTCGGCAATACCCTGACCGACCCGCATTTTGCGGATGACAAACCCTTTGATGCGATTGTCTCCAACCCGCCTTATTCGGTGAAATGGGTAGGCAGTGATGACCCCACGCTGATCAACGATGAACGCTTTGCCCCGGCTGGCGTACTCGCGCCCAAATCCAAAGCCGATTTTGCGTTTGTGCTGCACAGCTTAAGTTATTTATCCAGCAAGGGGCGTGCCGCGATTGTCTGCTTCCCCGGTATTTTTTACCGTGGCGGTGCTGAAGCTAAAATCCGCCAGTATTTGGTGGATAACAACTATGTCGAAACCGTGATTTCCCTCGCGCCCAACCTGTTTTTTGGCACAACCATCGCCGTCACCATTCTGGTGTTATCCAAACACAAGCCAGATACGACCACCCAATTTATTGATGCCAGCGGTTTGTTTAAAAAGGAAACCAATAACAACACCCTGACCGATGACCACATCGAACAGATCATGCAGGTGTTTGATAGCAAGCAAACTGTTGCGCATTTTGCTAAATCCGTACCGTTTGAAGCCATCGCCGCGAACGATTACAACCTTTCCGTTAGCTCTTATGTCGAAGCCCAAGACAATCGTGAGGTGGTGGATATTCGTCAACTCAATGCCGCGTTAAAAACCACGGTTGCTAAAATCGACCAACTGCGTGCTGATATTGATGCGATTGTGGCGGAGATTGAGGGGGACAGCGAATGATCCTGGAAAACAAGCTCAATATCAGTGACCAGATCGAACTAGCCAAAACCGAAGAAAGGATCAGCAAGCAAAAAGCCAAGCAACTGTTTGATTCTGGTGATATAGGCAAGGTGGAGGTGGGTACTTTCGCCGGGCTTGCCTTTATTCATGCGTATTTGTTTGATGCCATTTACCCTTTCGCTGGCAAAATCCGTGAGGTGAATATCGCTAAAGGCAACTTTCGTTTCGCACCGCTGATGTATCTGGAAGCCTCGCTAAAACATATCGACACCATGCCGCAGCGCACGTTTGACGACATCATCGAAAAATACGTTGAGATGAATATCGCCCATCCGTTTCGGGAAGGTAATGGTCGCGCCACCCGCATCTGGCTGGACTTGATACTGAAAAAGGAAATCAAGCAGGTTGTCGATTGGAATCTGGTGGATAAGGATGAATATCTCAGTGCCATGCAGCGCAGTGTGGTGAAAGACCTTGAAATCAAAGTCCTGCTGAAATCCGCCCTCACCGACCGGATTAATGACCGGGCTTTGTTCATGAAAGGGATTGATGTCAGCTATTACTACGAAGGCTATAGCGAATTTAAGACCGAGGAGCTGTAGGCATGAGCGATAAACCCATCTCGTTGATCGAACGCCCAGAGGGTTATGCCGATTGGCTGACCGAACTAAAACAGCGCATCCATAACGCTCAACAGCGTGCTACGCTGGCTGTAAATCGTGAATTGGTGCTGCTGTACTGGCAGATTGGGCGCGATATTCTGGAGCGACAAACCGCGCAAGGTTGGGGGGCTAAGGTTATTGAGCAGTTAGCACACGACTTGCGCAATGCTTTCCCCACCATGAAAGGTTTTTCACCGCGCAACCTCAAGTATATGCGTGCCTTTGCGCAAGCTTGGCCCGATGCCGAACTTGTGCAACAGGTTGCTGCACAATTGCCTTGGGGGCACAATCTGGTCTTGCTGGATAGATTGAACACGGCGATGGAGCGTCGTTGGTACGTTGCAAAAATCATTGAACACAACTGGTCGCGCAATGTGTTGATCATGCAAATCGAAACTCGCTTACTGGAACGCAGTGGCAATGCGGTCACTAACTTCGGTTTCAGCTTACCTAAACCACAGTCTGATCTGGCACGCGAATCACTGAAAGACCCTTATCGGTTCGATTTTCTGGGCTTGACCGACGAAGCACAAGAGCGGGAAATTGAAAATGCTTTAGTGCAACATGTGACGCAATTCTTGTTAGAACTGGGTGCGGGTTTCGCTTTTGTGGGACGGCAGGTATTGCTGCAAGTCGGTGAGGAAGAGTTTTTTATCGACTTGTTGTTTTATCATTTGAAACTGCGCTGTTATGTGGTCATTGAATTGAAAGCAGGAAAATTCAAACCGGAACATTTGGGTCAACTCGGCTTTTATATGACTGCTGTAGACCGACAAATAAAAACCGAGCAGGATACGGCTACCATTGGGCTACTGTTGTGCAAAAGCAAAGACAAAGTAGTGGCTGAATATGCGCTAGGTGATAAAACGCAGCCTATGGGCATTGCCGAATACAAGCTAGTGGAATCCCTGCCTACCGATTTGCAAAGCCAACTACCCAGCATTGAGCAGATCGAGCGCGAATTAGAGGGGTTTAGCCATGAATGAATCGGCTTTTATGGCAAAGCTGCTGGATGGCGTTGAAGTAGAGTGGAAAGCATTGAGGAATGTTGCCGAAGTTCGAAGTGGCTGGGGTTTTCCTAACGCCTATCAAGGACAATCTGACGGTATCTATCCGTTCTACAAGGTCAGTGATATGAATATCATTGGAAATGAAACAGTAATGAGAATAGCTAATAATTATATTGATGACACAGTGGCAAAGAAACTGGGTGTCAATATAGCACCAGCAGGAACAGTTATTTTCCCAAAAATTGGAGCCGCAGTAGCCACAAACAAGAAGCGTCTATTATCAACTCCATCTGCTTATGACAATAATGTCATGGGTCTGATTGCTGGTGAGGAAATTAACACCCGTTTTCTCTACTACTGGATGCAAACAATCAATCTCAGCACACTTGCAAATGATTCAGGGGCAATTCCATCAATTCGAAAAAGTGAAATGGAATTGCTACCAATCCCCATCCCCTGCCCAGACAACCCCCAAAAATCGCTCGAAATCCAAGCCGAAATCGTCCGAATTTTAGACGCTTTTACCTCCCTTACAGCCGAGCTT
>CAYQTB010000014.1:0-34414 GCA_964420315.1 uncultured Thiothrix sp.
TCCCGCGCTATCCTCCCCGCCCTGAAGGGCGAGGTTTGCCGCGCAACCTGATCAACAATCCGAAGATTCTACTGAGCTACGTGCAGAATTTCGCCGTTCAAATATTCGCTTTTGAACTCGGCTTAGCGTTCGTGCTGGAGGTATTCCACTTCGCTCAACAAGTAAGCAGGTTGCGCTGGCATGGCTCATTTCCTTAAATCACTACTGCCCGGACATGGCATGGGTCGGGTTTATGTTCTACGGTTAGATAAACATGGTACAAATAAGCGTTTATGCAAACAACCCAACACCAAAACGGTATGCCCAACTACTACTTTCACACCGACAATGCCAAACAAGCGTTGGATGCTATCGCCAACGGGCTTTCCAGCGTCCGGCTTTCCACCGACCTGAACCTTTCGGCACAAGAATTTGCCATCAATGATCAGCACCTAGTCCTCGACGCAGACAATCGACTCTCCATCGACACCCTCAAAAGCATCGTCAAAAAGACTCAGCGAATCCACCTCTGTCGCGATGGCGCAATGACTCCCTTGGAAGACCGTAGCAACGGCTACTACAAGCTCGTTCCCACCGCTGGCGCACCGCTGCTGGAAATTAGCGGTGTCAAAATGCACATCTCTAAAGGAACCGACCCCTTTACCAGTGCCTCCGCGATGGCGCAACAAGCCGTGCGCAAAGGTGACAAAGTGTTGGATTGCTGTAGCGGATTGGGCTACGCCGCCATCGCTGCCCACCGCCTAGGCGCAAGCGAAGTCCTCAGCATCGAACTAAGCCCGGAAGTCACGGGGTTGCGAGCACTAAACCCTTGGTCAAACGACTTGAAGCAAACGGGGATCGTGCAACGCCAAGGCAGCAGCTACGAACTAATAAGCACCCTGCCTGCGGCTTCGTTTGATGCAGTCATTCACGACCCCCCGCGTTTTTCCCTCGCGGGAGAGCTATACAGCGAAGAATTCTACCGCGAAATCTTCCGCGTGCTACGCGGTGACGGGCGGTTGTTTCATTACACCGGCAATCCCCATGTCGTCAAAAAAGGCAGCAGCTTTGTCGATGGCGTTACCCACCGCCTCAAAGCGGCAGGCTTCAAAAACGTACAAAAAGTCGAACACCTGATGGGAGTCAGTGCACAGAAATAGCTGTGACCGTTCGACATCATGCTACGATTACGCCCTAACCACAGACCTTGCTATTTGACAGGAAAACCTAATGAGCCAAGCAGACGCTTTGATCTTTGAAATCTCCAAAAAAAGTTTCGACACCTCCGTACTGTTGAACTCACACAAGCTGCCCGTGGTGGTTGAATTCATGGCGGTGTGGTCGGAACCGTGTATTCATCTTGAAGCGTCCTTGGTAGCGTTGGCAAAGGAGTTTGCCGGGCAGTTCATCTTTGCCAAGGTGGATATGGATGAGCAGCCTGAGTTGATTAAGGAATACGCTGTAAAAAATGTTCCCACGCTGAAGGTTTTCAGGGGGGGTGAAGTCGTGCGCACCGAAGCAGGCTTGCTAGAAACCGATGAGTTGCGCCAGTTGTTGAAAACGTTCGGGGTATTCCGGCAAAGTGACGAAATGCGGATGCAGGCACGTCAGCAACACCTAGCAGGCGACACCATCGCAGCGGTCAACCTGCTAACCCAAGCTATCCAGCAAGACCCTTCCAATACCCGTGTGGCGATGGACATGGTGCAAATCATGCTCGACATCGGGCAACTGGAACCTGCCAAATCGCTGTTCAACCGCCTGCCGGACAGCGCCAAGCAAACGGATACCGGACGCTCACTGATCGGGCAACTGACATTCCAAGATTTTGCCAGCAAAACCGCCGGGAAAGACACGCTGCTACAACGTATTGCCATCAACCCGGCGGATTATGACGCCCATTTTGACCTCGCCATCTGTTTGGTTGCCGAACACCAGTACCATGAAGCGATGGAACACCTGTTCAACATTTTCAATGCCGCACCAGACTATAAGGGTGGTGCTGTTAAAGAAATGATCATCAACCTAAGCAACATGCTGATGCCCAATGAACCAGAAATGGCAAAAGCATTTCGCCGCCGCTTGAGCGGAGCACTTTCGTAAGGGCAACACCCGTTTACCGAAAACCACGCAGCCATTGCCCTAACGCCCAAACCCAATTACTCTCCCACCATGCAGATATTACTTTATAACGAACTCAACCCTGACAAAATCAACGGTTTCAGCAAATGGCGCTCATTGATAGAAGCTGACGACCTCAAATCCGCTGATGTCAAAAAAATCGGCGACAACTTATACCGTGCGCGGCTCAACCGCAGCGACCGTTTGCTACTGGCATTTTACCAGCACCAACACCAACGCTATGCATTGGTGTTGGAATACCTCAAAAACCACGACTACGCGGGTTCGCGCTTCCTCAACCAGGGTGCGGTCATTGACGAAGACAAAATCCCTGCACTTGAACACCTCCCGGAAGACACGCCCAAGCTTGCCTACGTCAATACCCAGCACGGGCGTTTCAATTTGCTGGATAAAATCATCTCGTTTGACGACACCCAACAAGCCGTGTTTGAGCTACCGCCACCACTGATCATCATCGGCTCAGCAGGCAGCGGCAAAACAGCGTTGACACTGGAAAAGCTCAAAGCCTGCCCCGGCGATATTCTGTACGTCACGCTATCGCCGTATTTGGTGAAAAATTCCCGTGACCTGTATTACGCGCACGGCTACGAAAACGCCCAACAACACGTTGATTTCCTCTCCTTCCAAGAATTTCTCGAAAGCATTCAAATCCCCAGCGGCAAACCGCTTCACTTCCGCGAATTTGCGCAATGGTTCAGCCGCTTACCGCGCACGCCCATTAAAGATGCGCATAAACTGTTCGAGGAATTCAGAGGGGTCATAACCGGTCCCTCCGTTGACAGCGCTTACCTCAGCCGCGACGCATACCTCAATCTCGGCATTAAGCAATCCATTTTTTTGGAAGAAGAACGCCCGGTTGTTTACGATATTTTCAGCCGCTACCTGAGCTTTTTGCAGGAAAACCAGCGTTATGACAGCAATATCCTCAGCCACCAATACCTAGCGCGAGTTGAACCACGCTACGATTTTGTGGTGGTTGATGAAGTGCAGGATTTAACCAATATCCAGCTTTTCCTGATTCTCAAAACCTTGCGTGACCCCACGAGATTTTTGCTGTGTGGCGATTCCAACCAAATCGTCCACCCCAATTTTTTCTCGTGGAGCAAGCTCAAAAGCCTGTTTTACACCCACGGCGAATGGCAGGCGGATGTCGATTTAATCCGCATCCTTAGCACCAATTACCGTAACTCCCCGCAAGTCACCGCACTGGCAAACCGGATTTTGCTGCTCAAAAATGCCCGCTTCGGCTCGATTGACCGCGAAAGCAATTATCTGGTGCACAGCAACGGGCATGTGCAAGGCGATGTAGTCTTCCTGCAAGACCGCGATAACATCCGCCGCGAACTCGATGCCAAAACCCGCGGTTCCACCCGTTTTGCGGTGGTGGTCATGCACCCTGAACAAAAAGCCGAAGCCCAACAGCATTTCAACACCCCGCTGGTTTTCTCGATCCAAGAAGCCAAAGGTTTGGAATACGACAATATTATCCTCTACAACTTCCTGAGTGCCGAAAACAAGCGCTTCCGCGAGATCAGTGCGGGCGTCACACACGCCGATCTGCAACAGGACTTAACTTACGCAAGGGCTAAAAATAAAACCGATAAGTCACTGGAAACCTACAAGTTTTACATTAACGCCCTCTACGTTGCTCTGACTCGCGCAGTGCGTAATTTGTACTGGATCGAAGCCGATTCCAAACAATACCTACTGGATTTACTCGGCTTGCACAATGCGCAAGAGACCCTCAATCTTGCCAATCAGAATTCCAGCCGTGAAGAATGGCAACGCGAAGCCCACAAACTCGAATTGCAAGGCAAGCAAGAACAAGCGAACCGCATCCGCCAAGAAATTCTCCAGCAACAACAACCGGAGTGGGCGGTTTACAGCGGCGAAACCTTGCAGCAACTGCACACCCAAGCCATCCAGCAAGGGGATAAAAAAGCTAGGTTGGCACTATTTGAAGTAGCGCTGGTTTATGAAGATCGGCAGTGCTTGCGTGATTTACTCAAGGTTGACTTCAAACCGGCTCGGCATCCCAGCAATGGTATCAAGCAGTTACAGCAGAAATATTACCTGACTTATCAACTGAAAAACCCGGTAGCACTGCGCAACCAGCTCAATAAATTCGGTGTGGATTTTCGCAACCCCTTCAACCAAACCCCGCTCATGGTGGCAGCATGGTTGGGCAACGCCAGCCTGATTAATGAACTGGCGGCACTCGGTGCCAACCCCGAATGCGTGGATAACAACCACTTCACCGCGTTTCAAATTGCCTTACAACAAGCCAGCAAAGACGAAAAATACGCCAAACATCACCTTGCCAGCATTTACCGACAACTTGCTCCCGACAGTTTGAGTATTCAAATCGACGGGAAATTACTAAAACTCGACCAGCACGGCATGGAATTTTTCCTGCTCAATACGATGATTGCGCTGTTTTATCGTACCTTGCCCGTCAAAATCGGTAATCGCGGTGGCTTTAGTACGCAAGACATTATGGATGCGGTGGCACATTTCCCGCCCCCGGTGTTAAGCCCGTCACGCAAACAACGCGCCTACATTTCCAGTATCTTCTCGAAAAACGAGATGTACCGCGATGACCGTTACAACCGCAAATTATTTTATCGGGTACGCCAAGGGCATTACCTGTTTAACCCTAGCCTGATGCTGAAAGTGGAAGGCGAATGGGTCAATATTTACGATATGCTGGATCTCGACAAACTGGCTTATCATCCTGCCAACACCCCCGACTGGTGGAGTGAGCATGATCAAGCTCGCTGGGATAATTGGCTAGAGGCAGGGCGCAACCACATCAAGTACCAACTCCAGCAAGTACGCACTGCCATGCTAAATGATGCATTGGCCATGTTAAAATCCCTGTGCGAACAAGAGTTACGTAAGATTCAGGACAGTTAACGTGGTCAATTTCAAACACTTATATTACTTTCGTGAGGTCGCCACACTCGGCAGCATTGTACGTGCCTGCGAAAGCCTGAATCTGACCCCGCAAACCATCAGCGGGCAATTGCAATTGCTGGAGGATTCCCTCGGCGTCAAACTCTTTCGCAAACGAGGTCGCAATCTGGAACTCACCGATGCAGGGCATACCGCCCGGCGTTATGCCGATGAAATTTTCCAACTGGGCATTGCCTTGGAACAAGCCTTACAAACGCACCCTTCTGGGCAAGCACGCTTATTTAGAGTGGGGATCGTCGATGTTGTGCCTAAAACCATTGCCTACAAATTGCTGGAACCGGCCATGCAACTCAGCCCACAAATTCACATTGTATGCAACGAAGGTCCCCTCCACGACCTGTTAGGAGAACTCGCCATGCACCGCATGGAACTGGTGATTGCGGATAAACCCCTCCCCAATACCATGTCAATCAAGGGCTTTTCGCACCGTTTAGGTTTCAGCGGCATTAGCTTTTTTGCACATACCACGCTGAAAACACAGTTGCAGGGCAAATTCCCGCAATGCTTACACAACGCCCCCTTGCTGATTCCGAGCGAAGGCACCTCGGTGCGTAATGAACTGATGAATTGGTTTCACCAACAAAAAGTACAGCCAACGATTGTTGGGGAGTTTGATGACAGTGCGCTAATGCGGGCATTTGGCTTTGGTGGGGCAGGGATTTTTGTCGCCCCCTCCGTACAGGAAGATACCTTTACCCAAGAACCGGATATTCATTGCATTGGGCGGGCAGACGGGGTAGTGGAACAATTTTTTGCCATTTCGGTGGAGCGACGGATTAGCCATCCTGCGGTCTTGGCGATTACCAAGAGTGCGCAAGACTGGCTACAACCGAAAGCCAAAGTGTAAAGCGTTGCCCGTCAACCCGAATCCGTATTGACGGTAGGCGTTTGGGTGACAGAGCTATGAGGCTGCCACAACCCGCCTTGGTTAATGGCAGTCCACCCCCAACGCAACCACCCCAGCAGCGCCACGGCTAACCACAACGCCCAAGCCAACATCAGCAAGCGGTAATACAAAATCGGCACACTGATCACACCTGCCTGTGGCAAGCCCCCTGCCACACGATCTTGATACCATTGCAATTGCTGCGCCCATGAACCGTTGCCGGTGATTTGCATATCCGGCGATCCCAGCAAGCCATTGGCAACTGCCCCCACCAACGTCGCTAACGCCACCACCGTCAACCCTGCCAATCCCACTTGCATCAGATTGAATTGCCAGTAAGGTCGCGTCCAGTCAGCGCGTGACACCTTGCCCCGCAATGCTAAAGCAATCAGCCAAAACGCCATTAACACCATCAAAAACGGCGTGCTTTGACTCAAACCAATGCCCAGCAAGAACCATTGCCAGCTCTTCAACGGAGTGATGTTGGAGCGCCCCAACACCAACGCAAACACCAGCAACACCACGAGCATCCCCCAGAACAACACCGCAGGCCCCAGCAATGGCCCATACACCCACAATACCCAACGGTCTTGCGGCACTTGTAAACGTGACTCGCTATTGACACTCGGCAAACCCAAATCTACCGCCGGGAAGGTGTAATGCAGCGGCAATGCGCCGTTTTCCTGCCATTCCAGCACCGCTTCTTGCTTACGTGGCAATAACGGCAACATCACCTTTCCTGCTTGCTGTTGAATCGCTTGTTTCGTGCCATCAATCGTCAAGCTTTGCACCACTGCGTCTTCTGGCAGGCTAATGCTGTGTTGCGAACCCCGGCTGCTGTGCAAATTCAGACGCAAGCTGACATCACGGGCGCGTTTGCCAATCTCGACCTGCATCTGGCTGGCAAGCAGCGTCACGGTTTGCCCGGCAGTGCCTTGCGGACGGTTAATCGCGAGCGTCAGGGTTTCACCTGCCCAGGGTTTCCACAATAACGTACCTTGCGCGTCGGCTTCTTCATAAGCGTTAGCAGGCAAACCCCTGGCATCGACGTGCCATACCGGGCTGGCAGCAATGCGCCATTCTTCCAACCAAGCGTTGTTTTGACTGGCGGTCAGTTGCAACTCTGCGGTCTGCGGGAGCCGCGATGTCCATTCCAGTGTGTTTTGCTGCGGTTTGAGCGCGATTTGCAGCGTTTGATCTTTGAGGGTGAATTGCTCACTCAACGGCTGTTCACCCATCAGCAACGGAATCGCCAAGCTGATCGGTGCGGCACTGTCAGACACGCGGCTGACGGTGGTGGTAACATACCAATCCAGCCCTAAATCCAAGCGTCGTGAAATTTTGACGAACGCGGGCAAAGTCGGCATGTCTTGCACGGTGTTATCACTGCTGGCAGTGGTGCGGTTAAGCTGAAGCTGAGCTTCGGGTACGCCGTTATCGCGGATACCGTCTACTTGCCAGCCCTCGCCTTGCCAAGTCACGCGATGCGGTTTGAGCGGCAACGGCAACGCGATGCTACTGCGAGTAGGGATGCCGCCGTGCAAGACCACATCGTGCTGACCTTGCGCCAAAACCACCCACAATTGTTGCTCAGCATCACGGCGCAAGGCTTGCGTTGGTTGCGCATCCACCAGTACCGTTTGTGGCAACCAAGTACTTTGGCTACCCGGCAATGGCACGGCAACGGCAGTGGCAGTGTGTACGCGCAGCCGGATTTGCAAGCCATCATTTCCCACATTCAGATTCATTTGCTCGATTTGCGCACAGTTCGGCAAACACTCCGGCGCACGCAGCAAACGCTCTTGCAAGGTTTCCAGCAGGCGGGGGTCGGGGGTATTGCTGACGGGTGCAACGGGCATTGCGGCAACAGCGGGCGTTTCTGCCAAGGCCGTTTGCGGCAGCGTTACTACCCACGGCACGGTCATCGCCAGTAACAACGCCACGGGTAAACCGCGTTTGGCGGATTGTGCCGCTTGCCACAATGCCGCCAATTTACCGGAAACCAGCGCCAAACGGGCTGCCAAAATCAGCATAACAATCACCCCCAACACTTTGAGCAACGAATGCGCCACCGGCGAAATCAGCCACAAACCCATGCGCTCATCGGGTTGAATCACGCCTGACCATTCCAAACGCACCTGATTCCATTGCCAAGTGGGTAAACCGGGGCCGGTTTGGATCATGCTATTCGGGTCGATCTCACGCAGGTTGACCTGCTTTTTAGCGGGTCGGGATTCAGGATACGCGCCGATGTTTGCCAAGCTGCTGATTTTATCACGCGCATAATTCTCCGATTTCATCATGGGAGCAGGTGCTGGAGCAGCAGGCATAGCAGCATCCATCGCTTCCTCGGCAGCGGGTGCGGCGGCTGATTCATAGACCACGCCATTCATGCCACCACTAGTGCTGTATTCCAACTGCGGGTACAGCGCCAAACGCACCGTATCAATGGTGTAAGGCAACATCACCAGCACCAATCCCAGCAAACTCAACCAGCGGTAACGCCCCAACCAACGTTGAATCGCCCCTTCCGGTACGGAGCGCAGCAATGCTGTGACCGCCAACAAATTCAACCACAGCAAGCGCGGCGCATCCGGTTGATGCCAAGTCAGTAATAAAGCAAACCCTGCCACCGCCCCCCATTGCCAGCCAAACAAGTAGCCGGTTGCCACCGTGGTCAGCAATACCAGAAACAAATCCAGCAAGCTCCATTGCTGTAACCAAGTCAGCGGCAAATTATCCGTACCACTCGCTGCAAACAGCAACCAACCGGGTGGCAAATGCAAGGTGGTCGTCACTTGCTGCAATTCCTGTTGCCAACCACTGACCGGCGGGCTGGAACGCGCAGCAACGTAACGGCTATCGGCTTCGAGTGCTAGATTGCGCTGGCGCACTTCCACACCCGCAGCTTGCCCTTCCGCTTGTTGAGTAATCAATTGCGGGGAGCCGTCAATGCTGACCCTGCCGAGGTGAATGTCGGGCAGCACTTCCAACCGTGATTGTTGCGCTAGGGTGCCCGTCAACTGGTCTTGCAGGGTGTAACCGTTGCCGTCGAAATCCAGCCACAATTGGCGGGTTAACTGGAGTTGCGCGGGGCTGTCTGCCATGCCGCGATGTTGTTCCGCCAAGGTCATTTTGTTGCCACTGGTGAGCAGATAAGCAGGCAAACTTGCCCATTCTTCTGGCAAGCGGGTTTGGCTGGGGTCAACGCTATTCACGCCTTCGACCTGCACTTGGCGCATCGTCGGGTCGGCTGCAAATACCCAGACTTCTTCGCTAGGCCAAGGGGTGCTGCTGGCGGGCAAGGCTAATTCGGTGACATTGGCGAGGGCGCGTCCGGTGAGTTTCAGTGTCCATTCGCCGGGGCGCAGTTGCACTTGCAGCTTGCCATCCTGCCCCATGCGCGTGGGTAAGGGGCTGTCGAGATGCAGCGGGATGAAACCGTCCAGCAACACTGGGGTGAATTCGGCGTAGCGTTGTTTACCGGCGACACGCAATTGCATGTGGGTGGTGACTTTGAGCGGGTGCGAATCCAACACTTTGCGAAATACTTGCACTTCAAGGTTATCTTCACTGGCTTCTTGGTGGGTTTGACTGAGCCATAAACTGCCAGCGGCGTTGAATTCGGGGGTAGCGATAGTGCTGCCGTTGACACTGAGTTGCACCAAACCACTGGTGGGGGCAACAAAGAGTGCTTCCGGGAGTTTATCCCAGACGAATTGTCCGCTGAGTTCGTGGCTGCCTGCGGGGACGGTGACAACCGGATAGCCGTCTTTTTCCAGCACCGCCAAGGGGGTGTTGGTGCTGTTTTGTACTTGCTGCGGCCAGTGTTGCGCATCACCGGGGAGGCGAATTTGGGTTTCGCCATAAACTTCCCAGTGTTGGGTGAATGTGCCGCCAGTAGCAGTGAGTTGCAAGTCTAAGCGCCCCGGCCATGCGCATTGGCGTTCTGCGGCGTTGAAGAGGTAGGGGCATTGCAGGTCTTTTTGCCCATCCAATACCCAGCCGACCCACGGTTTGAGCGGGTCAGGGACGTTTTCAGGGGCAAGCGGGTTGGCGTGTGCGGTGGTGAACAGGAATAACCAGAGGGATAGCAGGCGCAGAAAATGTAACATGGCAGTGCCTTTGAATTTTTGTTATTTTAGATTGTACTTCTGACGTTAGGTAAAAGAAACCTGTTAAAACCCTATCATCACGCGGATTCTGGGTGGAAGCTAAGCGCGGGGGAATGAATCAGTAGCTACACTCAGCTTGGTCACGACTGCCTAACGTAACAACAGTGTCGGTATTTTGGATGCCCGCAGCAATTCCGTGGTTTTGCTGCCAAACAACAGGTTGCGCCATGCCGAATGCGTGTACGCCCCCATCATCAACAGGTCGATATTGCGCTCCTTCACCTGTTGCGCAATCACCGTTTCCGGGTCGCCGGGTAACAGCGCGGTATGGGTTTCAAAACCCGCTGCTTCTAGGGTGTTTTTGGCCCATTCCAATGGCTTGCGTAAACCTTTTCCCGGTTCACCCGATGTAATGACGTGAATCGGCAAGCCCACAAACAAGGGGCAAGCCGCAATCAGTTCCACGCCTTTACGGGCAATGATACTGCCATCAAACGCGATCATCACCCGTTCGGGGACTTTGAAATCGTCGGTAATCGTCAGGATCGGGCGATGCAAAGAGCGGACAACACGTTCGACATTGCGTCCTAAATCGCGGTGAGTGGTTTCTGCTGCCTGCCCACGCCGACCGAGGATGAACATCCGTACCCCCTCTTCCTGTTCGGTGAGGATTTCGGTCAGTTCACCGTGACGTTGGCGCACGTCGGGGGCATCCACCCCAGCAGCAATGGCACGCTCCCGCAAGCGATTCAGGAAGATGCGCCCCTGTTCACGCGCTTGCTTGCTGAACGCGGCATCTTCTGCCGACAATTCTTGCAGCAACAGGTTTTGCGCATCCATGCCAATCGCGCCGCTGTGATCCTGATTATGGCGCGAACGTTCCGGGTGACGGTTGAGGATGTGCAAAAATTCCAATGGCAACTGCATCTGGCTGGCAACCCATGCAGCATAATCCGCCACATGATTGGCGTAGTGTGACTGGTCAACACAGGCGAGAATTTTGTTTTCAGGTTTCATCACGATTCTCCTTAGTGTCCAGCCAGCAGGTCGTCGCCGCCTGCTTTGTCGTGTGTACCGAAGCGGTCAATGATCGTCGCACTCGCTTCATTCAAGCCGACCACTTCCACTTCCGTGCCTTCGCGCCGGAACTTCACCACCACTTTATCGAGCGCACCCACCGCCGTTAAATCCCAGAAATGGGCGCGACTGACATCAATTCGCACCTTATCCACCACATCCTTGAAATCGAATGCCGCAATAAAGGCATCAGCGGAAGCAAAAAACACCTGCCCGACCACCGCGTATTCACGCATCCGCCCTTCATCTTCGGAACGCGAAGTGACATACATATAACGCCCGATTTTATTGGCGAAAAAGAAACCGGACAGCAACACCCCCACCAATACGCCCTGCGCCAAGTCATGCGTCGCCACCACCACCGCTACCGTGGCAATCATGGTGGCATTGAAACTTTTCGGGTGTTCGCGCAATTTGCGTACCGAATCCCAGTTGAACGTGCCAATCGACACCATGATCATCACCGCCACTAACGCCGCCATCGGGATTTGTGCCACCCAATCGCCGATGAACACGATCATCAACAGCAAAAACACACCCGCCGCCAACGTCGATAACCGCCCGCGCCCGCCGGATTTCACATTAATCACCGACTGCCCAATCATCGCACAACCTGCCATGCCACCTAGGAAACCGGACGCAATATTCGCCACCCCTTGCCCCACACATTCACGCTTTTTGTTACTGCTGGAATCGGTCAAATCATCCACAATGGTTGCCGTCATCAGCGACTCCAGCAATCCCACGACCGCCAAAGTCAGCGATACCGGGAAAATAATCGCCAGTGTTTCAAGGTTTAGCGGCACATCCGGCAACAAGAATATCGGCAAACTATCCGGCAATGCGCCCATATCACCCACGGTGCGGATGTCTAACCCCAGTGTGATTGCCACAACCGTCAGCACAATGATCGCCACCAACGGCGACGGCACGGCTTTGGTCACATACGGGAACAAATAGATAATGCCCAAACCCGCAGCCGTCATGGCGTACACCGTCCAACCCATGCCGATCAGTTCCGGCAATTGCGCCATGAAAATCAAAATCGCCAGCGCATTCACAAAACCGACAATCACGGCGCGTGACACAAAGCGCATCAGTAAATCCAGCCGGATCAAGCCTGCGATAATCTGCAATACCCCGGTCAACAAGGTGGCCGCCAGCAGGTATTGCAGACCATGTTCCTTCACCAGCGTCACCATCACCAGCGCCATCGCGCCTGTGGCAGCAGAAATCATCCCTGGACGACCGCCTGCAAACGCAATCACCACAGCGATACAAAACGAGGCATACAGCCCCACTTTCGGGTCAACGCCCGCGATAATGGAAAAGGCAATGGCTTCGGGAATGAGTGCCAAAGCGACGACGAGTCCGGCTAAAAGGTCATTTTTGACATTGCCGAACCAGTCCTGTTGCAAGGATTTCATGGTGCTAGATTCCGTTTTAAATAAGCCAGACAGCACGGAAAAACACAACGCAAGGTGTGCTTTTGTGCATTCGGTGTGGTTTCCCTATGAGGGGGGCAAACTTACACGGGTCTGGTCTCCAAAGGTGTGTGAGCCAAGTACTTGGCGAGAGTCGACATTCTAAATGAATAGGGTGCACTAAGAAACCCCATCATCATTCCGCCTGATTGCTTACAACATACCGCGCTGTAAGACCTGCGGAAATCAGGTATGCTACGCGTACTTATTGTTGTTGGTTGTTGTTGGAGTGCTGTATGTTTTTGCAATGGTTTCTAGGTTTGCCCGCGCATTTACGCATAGCCATTATTATTGCCCCATTTATAGCGATTGGTGGTTATGGGTTAACCGATCTGTGGATCACCAAAAACCAGCCGAAACAAGCAGCCCCTATTTCGATGGAAGCCTTACAACTTCAGGGTGAATGTTGGTTGGCAACCAACCAATGTACGTTGCAAAATGCCCGCATGAAAGTGGCATTGGTACGCAAAGACGCTTCTCAGCCCGGCTTGGTACGGCTGGAAATTTTCCCCGACACCAATATTCGTGGCATCGAAATGTCATTGGTACAAGCGGGTGAAGAACACTTGATTGTGGTGAATCCCAGTGAGGGCGGTGGTACTTGGCCAAACACTGAGAGCGGCGCCTGGTTTGCGGAATTCCCTGAAAAGCTGCTAACCCCATCACCTTCCGCCTTGCGTATTGCTTTGGCAAAATTCGGTTCGGTGGCGTATGCGGAAGTCCAACAGCCACATTTTTAATCATATTTAAGCGAAAAAAGGCTCTATGACGCTTTTTTCGCTTCCTTAAAAGCCATACTCTGAATCGCTGGTGGTTTTCACACGCTTTTGTCGGTTTCGTTGATAAATTCACCGTAGAGAATCAAGGAATGATCCTTAATGCGGAAATTGTATTGTTTTGCCAGCTCGCGTTGACGTTGCTCAATGATTTCGTCGTAAAACTCAACGACTTTTCCGGTTTTCATGCACACCATGTGGTCGTGATGTTCTTCGGTGGCGAGTTCAAATACCGCTTGCCCGCCTTCAAAGTGATGGCGGTTGACCAAGCCAGCGGCTTCAAATTGGGTCAGCACCCGATAAACGGTGGCAAGCCCAATTTCTTCACCATTGCCTAGCAATGACTTGTAAATGTCTTCGGCACTGAGGTGATGTTCGTGTGAATTGCTTAATAAATCGAGAATTTTGACTCGTGGCTGTGTGATTTTCAAACCAGCACGTTTAATATCCTTCTCTTCCACTCTGCACTCTCCATCCTGAATAGTCTATTATGATGCCCATGTTTACTTTGGACGATGCAAGACTAACATGATAAAGCCTATCATTTCACTCACCCTTTCTGCTGTTCTGTTATTGGGCGGCTGTACTTCTTACAAAATGGAAATTCAGCAGGGTAATTATATTACCCGTGAAGAGTTGGCATTGGTACAGCCAGGCATGAGTGCGGCGCAAGTACAGGCTACCTTGGGAACACCGCTGTTGGTGGATGATTTCCATAAAGACCGTTGGGATTACGTATTTTACCTGAAATCACCTGATGGCACCGTGCAACGTAGCAGTGTCACGGTGTTTTTCCAAAATGGGGTAGTACGCGATATTCGCAATGAAGTCGTGCCGATTAACGTGAAAGCCAAATAACACGCCTATAACCATTGCCGTAAGTAAAAAATATACTGCCCTTCTGAAGATTTAGAGGGGCCTTGCACCAGCGCGGCGAAACGTTTGTCATCGTGACGGGCAGCATCAATGGCTTCTTGTTGCGTGGGGTAGACGGTGATGCAACTCGCCGGAAAGCGGTTGCGGCTGGCTTTGAATTTGGGCATATACACCGTGGCGCAAGCAGCTTGAGATACGCCTTCGCCAGAAGGGTCGGGAGGAACCATGCCGTGCATTAGCTTTCACCTTTTTTCATGACTTTGCCCTCAGCGGCACGTTGTTTGCGTACAGCCTTGGGGTCAGCAATCAGAGGGCGGTAAATTTCGATGCGATCCCGTTCCCGCAACGGGGTGTCTAATTTGGCGAGTTTGCCGAAAATACCTGCTTCCAACGTCTCAATATCCAATTCGGGGTAATGTTTCAGAATGCCGGAGGCGTGGATACCGTCACGGATAGTGCTGCCATCCGGCACCTGCGCTTTCATGAGTAATTGCTCATGAGGCAGGGGATAAACCACTTCGATGGTGAGGGTATCAGGGTTTGCCATACACTTTTTTCGCTCTTTCGACAAACGAATCGACCAAGGTGTTGGCGACTTGGTTAAATACGGGACCAACCACGAGGCTCAAAATCTTGTTGGAAAACTCGAAATCCAGATCCAGCGACACCTTGCACGCCCCAGCTTTGAGTTCATCAAAACGCCAGAAGCCATGCAGGTGTTGAAACGGGCCGTCGATTAGGCGCATTTCAATGATTTTGTCTTTTTGCAGGCGGTTGAGCGTCGTGAAACGTTTGTTCACCGCACCTTTGGCAATTTCGATGCTGGCTTTGACTTGATCAGTGTCACGTTCATGCTCCACCGCTGTCCTACACCAAGGCAGGAACTGCGGGTAGAGGCTGATGCCGTCGACCAGTTGGTACATTTGTGCAGGGCTGTAAGGCACTAATGCACTGCGACTAATATGCGCCATATCGGACGTTACTGTGCCGCAGGTGCAGGTGCAGGTGCAGGCGCCGCAGCAGGCGCTGCTGTCGGTGGTGGCGCATTAGCCGGTTCAAACACGCTGAAATCAGCGGGAACACTGAAATCCGCATCTGCCAACGCATCTTTTGCCAAGCCACTGAGTTCGCTACGCGGACCTTCGGGCAAGGCTTGGATACGCAAAGCTAAACCGTCACGGTGTAAACTGGCGGAACCTTCGGAAGGCGGGGTTATGCCTTGCGCCTTGGCGGATTCGACCGCAATGCTATCCATGTATTCAAACATGGTGACGAGCATTTTGTGGTCGGCAGCATCCATGCTTGCAGCGCTGGCAATGCACACATCACGCACAGCTTTGTCATCAATTTTGACGGTGGAAATCTTGCACTCCATGCCTTGAATGGTTTCTTTGCGTTCGGTTGGTTCCATCTTGATGGCGGGCGGCGGCGCTTTCATGGCTGCCTCGCTTTGCTGAATGCGTTCTTCAAGGGCTTTACGCTGGTCTTCTGGCATGGAAGCCATTTGCTTTTTCATCTCTTCCTTGAACTGGTTTTGCATCTCGACCACTTTGGTCATGCGAGTGCGGATTTTGTCCGGGTTGGTTTCGATGAATTGTTTGGTTTTAGTATTGACGGTGTACAACATTTTCTTGCTGTCGTCATACAGCGAGTAAACGTCACTGCCGACTTCTCCCATACGCACTTTGTCACCGTTGATTTGAATCACGGTTTGACGCTCTTGCGGGGCAAAGCCCGTGTCGGTGTAGGTCAATTTGGTGTCGGCGTGAGCCATGCCGCTGATGCTAAAGGAGAGGGCAGTCATCAGGCAAAGTGACAGGGGATTAAGGTGCATTTTCGACTCCATGTTTTTCTGGGTGTTTTGCTTGGCAATCAAGCAGCGCTTGAAGCTGGGCCAACGGTAAACTTTCATTGCAACGAACTGTTACACAAGGTTCATTATCCTGCAATGGTTTGTAGTGAGTTAATTGTTGTTGTAACACCGCAAGATCAGCATCGGAGGCATCTGTACCGATGTATTGGCGTTGCATGATATTGGCTTGTAATTGTGCGGGTGTGCCGCTGAAGTGCAAAATCAAAAATGCTACGTGCAATTGTTGCGCTAAGGTTTGGAAACGTTGGCGTTGTGCAATATCTAGGAACGTGGCATCTACTACTACTGAATAACCGTGCTGTAGTGCTAGGGTTGTCAGTGTTGCGAGTCGGTCATAGGTGCGGGCATTCATCGCAGGGTTGTAAAGACCCTCGGCAGGTAGGACGGTAAGGCGTTTGCGTTCCACATCCGAACGTAGTTGGATGTACCCCCATTGTTCCACCAGTGGGCGACAGCCCCATGACTTGCCCGAACCACTCAAACCGTATGTAATCAGCAACGCCGGTTGACGCGCTTGGGTGTAGCTTGCTGCCAAGTTCAAGTAATTGATGCAGTGTTGTAAACATTCCGCACGGGTTGCTTCATCTTGTACTTGGCTGAGGCGCAAGGCTTGGACTTTGGCTCGTACCATTGCCCGATACACTTTGTAAAAATTGAGTACCGGCAATGCCTCATAATCACCACTGGCACTGAGCCAAGCATTGAGCAGACGGTTAGCCCAAGCGGATTTGCCCCGGTCTTCCAAGTCCATGAGCAGGAACGCAATGTCACTGGCAGTGTCAATCCAGCGTAACGCTTCGTTGAATTCAATGCCGTCGAAAAAAGTGATTTTGCTGTCAATCAGGGCTATATTACCCAGATGTAAATCGCCATGACAGGCGCGGATATGCCCATTTTGTCGACGTTGCAGTAAGCGGGTACGGCAGCGGGAATATTCCTGTTGTGTCCACGTCTCCAGTACACTCAGGCGGTTCATAAGGGGTGGATCGCGCAAATGCTGACGCAGCATGACGAAATTTTGTTGCATGGGTGCGAGAATGCCTTCCGGTGTTCCCCATGCGCTGGCAGTTGGTGCAGGTTCTGCTTGCTGATGAAACTGAGCCAAGCGTGTGGCGATTTCGTCCATGTATTCTATGGGCAAATGCGCGGCGGCTAATAGCCTGTCTAATTGTTGCGTGGGATCGAATTGCCGCATTTTGACGGCATATTCAATCACCGTCGCATCAACGGCGGCACCGGATGTGACGGCTGACCCTAGCTGGTAGGTGTTGCCTATTTGTAGGATAGGCACTACTTCTAAGTAAATTTGTGGTGCTAAACGCCGGTTGAGGCGGATTTCCTCCTCACAAAAATGCTGTCTGTCAGCCAGTTGCGAAAAATCGAGGAAGCCGAAGTTGACCGGCTTTTTTACTTTGTAAGCGAACTCACCGGTCAGGAAAATGGTCGATATATGGGTGTGAATTACTTGTATATTGTGCGTTGTATGGGGGTAGAATGCGGGGTTGCGCATCGCCTCCCACAGAATGTCGGATGTGTGTAAGGACATGCCATGTCTCTATGTGACCCGAAAATATAAGCATAGCAGGAAAATAGTTTGAGTCAGGAAGTAAAACAGGAATCGGCATTACGGCGTTTCTTTGATGGGCTATGGTTTAGCGTCAGTCTGTTTGGGCGGGTTTTCCGCATCTTGTTATTGGTTGCCATCGTCTTAGGGGTGTTGCTAGGTATCGTCTATACCTTGGAGCTGGATGATAAAGTGCGTGAGCAGTTTGAGGGCAGACGCTGGGAATTGCCTGCACGGGTATTTGCGCGTCCATTGGATTTATATGAAGGGCAACAGCTATTCGCCGATCATCTTGAGCAAGAGCTGAAGTTGCTAAATTACCGTTCAGTTGAGAAGCCTATTGAAACCGGGCAGTACCAACGTCAGGGCAGTAAATTTGTTATCAATACCCGTGGCTTCCAGTTTGCCGATGATAAAGAACCTGCACGTAGCATTAAAGTGAGTGTTGCCAATGGTAAGGTGGCAACGTTGGGTTATACGGATGGTAAAAACCCGCTGGATTTAATGCGTTTAGAGCCGGTATTGATTGGTAATTTTTACCCGCGTCAGAATGAAGACCGCGTATTGGTGCGCCAGCAAGATGTACCGCCGTTACTCCTTGCGGGCTTGGTGGCGGTTGAAGATAAGAAGTTTTACGAGCACCAAGGCGTTAACCCGATGGCAATTGGGCGGGCATTGGTGGCTAACCTTAAAGCAGGTCATACCGTGCAAGGTGGCAGCACCCTGACGCAACAGTTGGTGAAAAACTTCTACCTGACCAATGAGCGTAGCTGGAACCGCAAACTGAAAGAAGCTACGATGGCTTTCCTGCTGGAAATGCGTTACACCAAGCAAGATATTATGGAAGCCTACCTGAATGAAATTCATTTGGGGCAGGACGGCGACCGTGCGATTCACGGGTTTGGTTTGGCAGCACAATTTTATTTCAATCGCCCCATTTGGGAGTTGAAGCCTGACCAAATTGCGCTGTTGATTGGGTTGGCGAAAGGGGCTGGCTATTACGATCCACGCTTGCATCCTGACCGAGCGTTAGCCCGGCGTAATTTAGTGTTGCAGGTAATGCTTAACGAAAAGGCGATTACCCCGGAAGTATATGCGGAAGCCTTAGCGCAGCCATTGGGGGTTAGTGAGAAAAAACCGTCTGGCAACAGCCCCTTCCCAGCTTACTTGGATTTAGTACGGCAGCAATTGCAGCGTGATTACCAAGAAGAGGACGTGCGTAGCCAAGGCTTAATGATTTTTACGGCGATGGATCCGATTGTGCAGTTGACCGCAGAAACGATCCTGCAAAACCGGGTTGGGCGTTTGGAACGTGCTGAAGGCATTCCCAAGGGTAAGCTGAACGGTGCATTGATCATCAGCAGCGTCCAAGGTGGCGAAGTCATGGCTTTGGTGGGCAGTCGTGATGTGCGCTATGCCGGTTATAACCGTGCGTTGACGGCGCGACGTCAGATAGGTTCACTGGTCAAGCCTGCCATTTATTTAGCAGCGTTGGCAAATCCCAAAAAATACCATTTGGCAACCCGTCTCAGCGATGGTCCGGTGACAGTGAAGTTAGGTGCGAAGAAATTCTGGCAGCCGAAAAATTACGACAATGCCAACATGGGTGCAGTGACCTTATTAAAAGCCATCACACTGTCCCGCAATACTCCTGCCGTGCGGGTAGGTGTCGGTGTTGGGCTGGATAATGTGATACAAACATTACAGGATTTGGGGATTCCTGGTGAGATTCCTGCTTACCCCTCGATTTTGCTGGGAGCGCTGGAAATGGCACCGATTGATGTGCAGCAAATGTACCAAACGCTGGCATCGGGCGGTTCGTATTCGCCGTTAAAAGCGATTCGTAGCGTGATGAATCCGCGTGGTCAAGTATTGACCCGCTACCCGTTGACGGTCAAACAGGTCGCCAGCCCTGAAGCAGCAGATTTATTAGCCTATGCCCTGCATCGGGTCACGATAGAGGGGACAGCCAAAGAACTTGCATCAACCTTGCCGGAGTGGAAAAAGGTAGCGGGTAAAACCGGCACAACCAACGACAAGAAAGATAGCTGGTTTGCCGGTTTTTCCGGGCAGCATGTGGTAACGGTCTGGGTGGGGCGTGATGACAATAAACCCACCAATATGACGGGCGGTACGGGGGCATTGAAAGTGTGGTCAGATTTATTCAAAGTGTTACCGACCAAACCGCTTCAGGTCGCCAGTTCTTCGCGCTTGGTCTGGGTTGATGTTGACCAGTCTACCGGGCTGCGGTTTAATCCGGCTTGCGGTAAAGCGGTACGTACCCCATTTATTAAGGGTACACAACCGCAGCAAACCAGTTATTGTGCGCCACCCACGCCAGTCGAACCTGTTGCGCCCACGCCTGCGCCCGCAGCGCCAGCGGGTGCGCCTGCGCCAGCTCAGCAGCCATCTGATCGTTCTGGCTGGATTGATAATTTGATGCGATGAGAGTAAGCATGACTCCCAATTCTCGTTATGTCGTTGGTATTCCTGTTTTGCTGGCAGGATTGTTGTCAGCGTGTACCCCTAACCCGATGGTGTTGCAAGACCGGGTAGCCGCTGGGCGTAGTGTTGTGGTGTCGCCACGTGCTACAGCGCCTATCCCTCCTAAAAAACCGGCGATGCCAGCACCCACATTGAACAGTAGCAGTGAAGTGGTTATTCCTAAAAAGCCAGCAGCATCTGTTGCGCCAACTGGGGTGGTTAGTACGGCTCCACCGCCTGCTCCTGAACCTGTGGAAGTGTTAACGCCTAAAAGGTATCCCAGTTCCCCGGCTGTCAAAGCTCTCATGACAATGGCGGATGCCGAAGCCGCCAGTGGTAATCTCGATAAAGCGGCGGATACCCTTGAACGTGCCTTGCGCATTGAGTCCGATAATCCCGATATATGGTTAAAACTGGCGAAGATCAACGAACGCCAAGGCAACCGTGAGCAAGCTGCCAATATGCTCAGCAAAGCCAAAATCCATCAGGAGCAGCTCAATTAGCGCGGCTGGCACGCTACCGATGCCGTTGGAACAACGTGATTTATTGGGTGAATCTGGTCCGTTTGCACAGTGGATTGACGGCTTCCAAGCCCGCCCGCAACAGCAAGCCATGTTGCAGGCGGTGCAAGTGGCTCTGCAAACGCAAGGCACAGCAGTGATTGAAGCAGGCACTGGCGTTGGTAAAACCTTTGCTTACCTCGCACCCGCCTTATTATGTGATGAGCGGGTGATCATTTCCACCGGCAGTAAAACCCTGCAAGATCAGCTTTACCACAAAGATTTACCTTTGGTGCGCAAAGCGCTAAAAAGTGCCGTCAAAACCGCTCTGCTCAAAGGTCGTGCTAATTACCTGTGTTTGCACCGTCTGAAAACCACGCTGGATGAAGGGCGTTTGCCGGATCGTAAAAGTGTTACATGGTTGCACCGGATTCGCGATTGGTCGGAATTAACCAGCAAGGGTGATATTGCCGAGCTGTCTGCCGTGCCACACGATGCGGAAATCTGGGGGCGGGTGACATCCACCACCGAAAATTGTTTGGGTGCGGAATGCGGTGATTACCAAGACTGCTTTGTGGTGAAAGCGCGGCGAGCAGCGCAGGAAGCCGATATTGTGGTGGTGAATCATCACCTGTTTTTTGCGGATATGGCGCTCAAGGAAGAAGGCTTCGGTGAATTGCTGCCACTGGCGAATGCGGTGGTGTTGGATGAGGCGCATCAATTGCCAGAAATCGCCTCGGCATTTTTCAGCGACACGTTTAGCAGCCGCCAGTTATACGATTGGAAACGCGATACGCTGGTGGAGGCGTTGGAAAATGCTGCCGATATGCCACAGATTCGTGAATTTCTGGATCATTTGGAAAAAGCGGTGATGGATTTGCGCTTGGCAATGGATACGCCGGGGCAGCGAGCGCCGTGGATTCGCATCAGTCATAAACCCGCGATTGTGCAGCACCTGCAAGCGCTTGAAGCGAGTATGACCGATTTGGCGGCGTTATTGGAACACGCCGCCGAACGCAGTAAGGGGTTGCAGTCGTGCTACGAGCGGTTGTTGGAACAACAAGCCCGGCTAGCACGGGTGCACGCGCCCGCGCCGGATACGGTGCAATGGTTTGAAACCTTTACCCGTGGTTTTGCGATTACCACTACCCCGTTGGACGTTTCGGTTCCTTTCAAAAAATGCATGGAAGAGTTACCGTGTAGCTGGGTAATGACCTCGGCGACGTTGGCGGTAGGGCAGTCATTTGAGCATTTTAAGCAGCGCATGGGCTTGGATACCGCTACCACGTTGCAATTGGATAGCCCGTTTGATTATTGGCATAATTCCTTGCTGTATTTGCCGCCTAGCTTGCCAGAACCGCAAGATGCTGATTTTGTGTCAGCCTTGGTGGAGGCGGCGATTCCGGTGATTAAGGCTTGTGGCGGGCGCACGTTTATGTTGTTTACCAGTTATCGGGCGTTGCATGAAGCGGCGGAATTGTTACAAGACCGTTTTGCGTATCCGTTGTTGATTCAGGGCGAATCACCGCAGCGCGATATAATTGAGCGTTTTCGGGAATTGGGTAATGCGGTGTTGCTGGGTACGGCGAGTTTCTGGGAAGGCGTGGATGTGCGTGGTGAAGCCTTGAGTTGCGTGATTATTGATAAGCTGCCATTTGCTGCCCCTAACGATCCGGTGACGGAAGCGCGGTTGGATAGCATCCGCAAACGTGGCGGCAATCCGTTTGGTGAATACCAGATTCCGCAGGCGGTGATTGCCTTGAAGCAAGGGGTCGGGCGCTTGATCCGGGATCAGCAGGATCGCGGGGTGCTGATGATTGGCGATATTCGCTTGCGTACCCGCAGTTACGGTAAAATTTTCCTCGATAGCTTGCCGCGTATGCCGCGCACCCAAAAATTAGACATTGTTGAACGGTTTTTTGCCGGGAATTTGCATGAAATTACTAGCCCTTGATACCTCGACTGAAGCTTGTTCTGCTGCTGTGTATGCGGATGGTGCAACTTTTTGCGAATTTGAATTGACCCCACGAGCGCACACGCAGTTGATTTTGCCAATGGTGGAAAGCGTGCTGGCGGCGGCGGGCTTGCGTTTGACGGATGTGGATGCGCTTGCGGTCGGGTGTGGCCCCGGCGCATTTACGGGGATTCGGATTGGCGTGGGTGTCGCGCAGGGCTTGGCAATGGCGGCGGATAAGCCGGTAATTGCCTTGTCTACCTTGGCGGCATTGGCGCAGCAAGCGTACGCGCAACACGGTGCAACACAAGTGTTGGCAGCGTTGGATGCCCGCATGGGCGAGGTGTATTGGGGGCAATATGCCTTGCAGGATGGACTGATGCACTTGCAGGGTGTCGAACAAGTGTGCGCTCCGGCGGATGCGTCAGTGCCGGAAACAGCGGCTTGGTTTGCGATTGGGTCTGGTTGGTCAGCTTATCCTGAGGTATTGCAAGCGCGGTTTGGCGACAGCTTGAGCGGAATGGATGCCGAGTCATTGCCTGCTGCTGAATTCATGTTGCCGTTAGCCGTTGCTGGCTGGCAAGCAGGTAGAGCAGTCGCACCGGAAGCAGCGCAGCCGGTTTACTTGCGGAATAAGATTGCGTTGACGACACAGGAGCGGTTGGTGCTGGCTGGTCAACATTAAAGTTTGGTGGCATAGTCAAGCTGTCATTTGAGTAATGCTAAATGAGGATAATGTTATGGAATGGCAAGCTGTTATTGACAACCCGTTGTTGCAAGATCTGCCTTTCAAGATTGAATTGAACAAATGGGGAAAAATTCTGATGAGTCCTGCCAGCAACAATCATGGGCGCTTGCAGTATTTGATTGGTTCGCGTCTGGAGCGGGGTAAAGGTGGCGGTACGGTTATCATGGAATGCTCTGTTCAGACCACGGATGGGGTGAAAGTTGCGGATGTGGCGTGGGCATCGGATGCCTTCATTGCCGAACATGGCTTCCAAACGCCTTACAAGGTTGCCCCAGAAATTTGCGTTGAAATCACCAGCCCTTCCAATTCCAGAGCGGAAATGGAAGAGAAAGTACAGCTTTATCTGGCAAAAGGGGCCAAGGAAGTTTGGGTTTGTGATGATCGTGGACAAACGCGCTATTACGCCCCTATTGGTGAGATGGAACGTTCACGGGAAATTTTAGACGGGTTCTGAGAGTTTACGCACCCAAAACGTTGTGGCACCCGCTACGCCTATGGGCATAGCAAAGAAATTCACCACCGGAATCGCGGTCATCAACGATAGCAGCCAGCCAAATCCCAACGCTTCGCTGCGATGTTTTCTCAACGCCTTCAATTCATCGTTGAAAAACAGGTTGTGGTTGCCCATCGGGTAGTCGGCGTATTCAATCGCCAGCATCCACGCGCCAAACAGTGTCCATGCAAGGGGAGCAACGATATTAATGCCGGGAATTACGGTAATAATCAGCAGCAGGATGAACCACTTGCCCATGTACCACAGTTTGCTGAGTTCACTGCGGAAGGTACGCACGATCAGCGCCGGTAAGCTTTTATAGCCCTCGAATTCGGGGACGGGCTGCCCGTTGAGACGCGCTTCGACCCGTTCGGCAAGTACTGAGTTAAATGGTGCGGCAAGAATATTGGCGACGATAGAGAATACGTAAAACACCGCAAAGAAAATCAGCACGGCAAAAATTGGCCATAGCAGCCATTCCAGCCAAGTTAACCAGTTTGGTAATAGCCGTGCCATCCAAGCATCAAGTTGTGATATTGCCAGCCAGATACCGCCGGAAAATATCACCATGTTGATCAATAGTGGCACAACCACAAACGGGCGAATGCCTTGCTGTGTAATGAGTGACAACCCGCTAAACACATAGCTAAAGCCCTTGAACAATCCCGTTATCATTTGTATTCCCTGTTCTCGATAGTAATGGTGTGGCGATACTGTAGCGCATTTAGCGCACTGTTTTAAGTTAAGGAGATTTACCATGCATGAAATGTCCCTGTGCGAAGGTGTGCTGCAAATCCTCGAAACCGAAGCCAAACGCCAGCATTTCAGCAAGGTCAAAACCGTGTGGCTAGAAATCGGCACGATGTCAGGCGTCGAAATCGAAGCCATGCGCTTCTGTTTTGATGCCGTGATTCGCCATTCTCTCGCGGATGGGGCTACACTGGAAATTATCGAAGTACCCGCTCAGGCGTGGTGTTTAAACTGCTCCCAAAGCGTGACGGTGCGACAGCGTTACGATGCCTGTCCGCATTGCGGCAGCTACCCGCTACAAATCACCAGCGGGGAAGAAATGCGTATCAAAGAACTGGAGGTAGAATAATGTGTACTGTCTGCGGCTGCATTGAAGGCGAAGTCAACATCGAAGGTCAAGCACCTCGTCATGCACTGATTCGCGGGTTACAACCTGCGCGTGACCATTCTCACGACCACTCTCACGATCATGACCACCACCATCATCACGGGTATACCCACGATTACGGGCAAGGTTCCGCCCACGCTCATGCCCCCGGCATGACCCAAGCGCGGATGGTGCAAATCGAGCAAGATATCCTCGGCAAAAACAACCAGTATGCTGACCACAACCGCCAGTGGTTGGCGGAACGCGCCATCCTTGCGCTGAATCTGGTATCCAGCCCCGGTTCAGGCAAAACCACCTTATTGACCGAAACCCTCACTCGTTTACAAGGCAAAGTGCCAATTGCGGTGGTGGAAGGTGACCAGCAAACCAGCAATGATGCCGACCGCATCCGTGCCACGGGTGTTCCTGCGCTGCAAATCAATACCGGTAAAGGCTGTCATCTGGATGCGCACATGGTCGGGCACGCACTCGAATCCTTGCCCATCGAAAACGGTGGCATCCTGTTCATCGAAAACGTTGGCAATCTGGTTTGTCCTGCTGCTTTTGACTTGGGCGAGGCACACAAGGTCGTGATCCTCTCCGTTACCGAAGGCGAAGACAAGCCGATCAAATACCCTGACATGTTCCATGCAGCGGATTTGATGATCCTCAACAAGATCGATTTACTGCCTTACTTGCGCTTTGATGTGGCGAAATGTGAGGACTATGCGCGGCGCGTCAAACCCGATATCCAGATCCTGCACGTTTCCGCCACCAGTGGCGCAGGCATGGATGGCTGGATTGACTGGCTGCAACAGCAACGCCCGTGAGCGAGATTCGCCCTGCCGTACTGGTGCTGGATGACGAAATCCGTGCCGTCGAAAGCATGGCGCGGATACTCGGCGAAGCGTTCGATGTTTACACCGCCTCGCGTGCCGTCCAAGCCCTACGAACAACTCGCTTTCCAGCAAGGCATTATTTGTTGGGCGGCGCATTGGGTAAGGATTACCGCGCTCGTTCGGGATTACCGGTGATCAGTGTGGCGGTTTACAGCGACCATTTGGCGCATCATGGTTGTGCGCGCAGTGAGTATTACGAATGCGCTCGCCGATTGCAACTTGCGGTTGTGGAGCGGGCAGGAGTCGTGTACCCGTGCGGGTTACGCTCGCCTCAATTGCACTGCACCGGAATTTGAAGAGCCGGGGCATCCGTTTTTGCATACGCCGAATATTGCTGGGATTCCGATTGGCTTGCCGATGGATATGCCGAAAGCGTGGTTTGTGGCGCTGGCATCGTTGTCGAAGGCGGCAACACCCAAGCGAGTACGGGAAAATGCGCCGACGGATCATGTTGTGGTGCAGCCAGACCGAAAGAAATAGGCGAATTTGTATCAAGTCGGCAGATAAAGCATAATCTTTACACGGATGGGCACACTGGCTAGCTTTATCCGGTAACTAACACATTGAAAACTAAACTAAAATAGGAGTATTTATCATGGCAGAATGGCGTAAAGTGGCTAAAGGCTTTGTACTGGCTGACGGTCATATCAGCATTAAAGAAGTCAACATGCTGCGCGAACTGGTGCTGAAAGACGGCGCCGTGAGCAAAAGCGAGCTGGATTTCCTGAAAGAAATCAAAGCCGAAGCCAAGACCGCTGTTAAAGTGCTGGATGATTTGATCGCTGACTGCGAAGCGATGATAGGCAAGTAAGCTATCCGCGCATGACGGATTGATACAGGCGGCGGTGCGAGTGATTGTGCCGCCGTTTTTTTATGGTTCATAACCTTAGCCATCACCTGAAAAATACCATGCCTGAAAATCCCGTCTGGCTGATTGATGCCAGCATTTATGTGTTCCGCCCCTGGTTTGTACGCCAACCCATCGTGTTAGATCGTGCAGGCAACCCCGTGAATGCAGTACTGGGTTTCCTGCGCTTTATTTACAATTTGCTGCAAACCGAACAACCGCAGTGCATCGCGTTCGCTTTTGACATTAGCCTGCAAACCTCCACCCGCAAAGCCATTTACCCCGCCTACAAAGCCAATCGCACCCCCGCCCCCGCCGAGCTCAAAATGCAATTTCAACTGTGCCGCGATTTTTTGGATGCACTCGGCATTGTACAAGTCGCCAACCCCTATTTTGAAGCGGATGATGTCATCGGCACTTGGGCAAAACAGCAACGCGCCATAGGCAATGCATGCATGATTATCAGTGGTGACAAAGACTTAGCGCAATTGGTCAATGATGGCGATATTTGGTGGGATTACGGCAAACGCGCCCCATTACCTCCCGGTGGCGTGAAAAAGGCATTCGGGGTGTGGCCTGCGCAAATCCCCGACCAATTAGCCATTGCCGGTGATGAGGCAGATAACATCCCCGGTATTCCCGGCATCGGCATGTCTACCGCCGCCAAACTGTTGCAGAAATTCAGCAGCACGGACATCCTACTATCGCGTATCCCTGAAATCGGGCAAATGAAAACCCGTGGTGCAAAACGTTTACAAGCACTGGTGGAGGAACATCAAGCCACCGTGCGATTGGCAAGGCAATTAACTGGCATTTATTGTGATGTACCCGACATACCGACAGTTTTACAGCGCAAGCCCAAAGATTTGGTAAAGTTACAATCACTCTGTGAACAACTGGGGTTAACAGAACAGCAAGTCAAACTGTGGGCTGCGGTCTAATGATCAAATAAGCGATGGTGGCATAGCAAATTCCAATGGCACTTTCCCCCAGCAACTACGCTCTTAATCAGCTATATATTAAACAGAAGAAAAATATATCAAGCCAATGAGGGGCAAGAATGCGAGGGCAACCATGATGCTGGGCTGGGTATCCATAGAAAAAGATGCTGCCACGCCAGCGTGTGCGGCATGGGTAAGTGCGCTGTGTCGGGCAACTGTGATGATGCGTTACTGGAAAAACTCCCCCACTACGCCGAACAAGCCAGCCACCGCCTGATTCTGGTCTAAGGTGTGATTATCTCAAAACTATGCGTCAGACATGGCGGTATCGTAAGCTTCGCTGGCTTCCATCCATTCCATCTCAATCTCCTCCAACTTGGCATCGAGGTTGCTTTTGTCGAGCACCAGTTGCTTGAGCTTGTGGCGATTGGCATCGCTGTAAATGTCGGGGTCAGCAAGCTGTGCTTCTAATGCAGCTTGTTGCTGCTGGAACTTGTGGATGTCCTGCTCCAGCTTGTCAATCTTTTTCTTTAAGGGTTGTAACTGTTTACGCTTTTCGGCAGCTTCGCGGCGCTGGTCTTTACGCCCAGCGGAGGTATGCGCGGCGGCGGGTGCATCCGGTGCTTTGTTGGCAGCTTCTTCGACACGAAAACGGTTTTGCAACCACACGGCGTAGTCGTCGAGATCGCCGTCAAACTCTGTCGCTTTGCCGCTATCGACCAACAATAGCTTGTCGGTGACGGTTTTGAGCATGTGGCGGTCGTGCGAGACGATGACCATTGCACCCTTGAATTCCTGCAATGCCATGCTGAGGGCAAGGCGCATGTCGAGGTCAAGGTGGTTGGTCGGTTCATCCAGCAGCAGCAAATTCGGGCGTTGGTAGATCAGCAAAGCCAGCGCGAGACGCGCTTTTTCACCACCAGAAAACGGCGCAATCGCCTCTTCCACTCGTGTGCCTTGAAACGCAAATCCGCCAAGGAAATTGCGCAAGTCTTGTTCGCGGGCTTGTTTATCCATATCGCGCAAATGTTGCAGCGGGGATTGCTCCACCTTGAGCTGTTCGAGCTGGTGCTGGGCAAAATAGCCGATTTTCAGGTCGGGTGCTTGCCAGCTTTCACCGGCTTGCGCGGGCAGTTGTCCGGCAAGGAATTTGATCAGGGTGGATTTACCCGCACCGTTGGGACCGATCAGACCAATGCGGTCACTGGGGAAAATTTGCAACTCCACCTTGTCGATGATGGTTTTATCGGTGTAGCCCAGCCGTGCTTCGCGCACATGCAGCAGGCGATCTGGCAACTTTTCGGGGTCGCGGAAGCTGAAGTGGAAGGGTGAATCGACGTGTGCGGCGGAGATGACTTGCATCCGTTCCAAGGCTTTGAGGCGGCTTTGTGCTTGGCGGGCTTTGGTGGCTTGGGCGCGGAAACGATCAACATACTTCTGCATGTGTTCGCGTTCGCGCTTTTGCTTTTCGTAAGCGGCTTGCTGTTGGGCGAGTTTTTCCGCACGAGTGATTTCAAAGGTCGAGTAGTTGCCGGTGTAGAGCGTCAAACGGGCGTGTTCGATGTGAGCAATATGGGTGCAAATCGCATCGAGGAACTCGCGGTCATGCGAAATCAGCAGCAGCGTGCCACGGTAATTCTTCAGCCAATCTTGCACCCAGATGACGGCATCGAGGTCAAGGTGGTTGGTGGGTTCGTCCAGCAGTAGCAGATCGGAACGGCACATCAGGGCTTGCGCAAGGTTGAGGCGCATCCGCCAGCCGCCGGAAAAACTGCTGACGGGGTGGTGAATTTGTTCGGGTTTGAAACCGAGTCCGTGCAACAAGGTGGCAGCGCGACTTTCAGCGGTGTAGCCGTCGATAGCGTCGAGGCGGGCGTGCAGTTCGCCGAGGTGTGCGCCATCGGCGTGTTCGAGTTGCTGGCGCAGGCTGACGTATTCGGTGTCACCTGCGAGCGCGTAATGCAGCGCGGTCTGGTCGGTGGCGGGCGTTTCTTGCTGGACGTGCGCGATGACCCAAGAAGGCGGTATCGAAAAATTGCCCGTGTCTTGGTGCAATTCCCCGCGAATCAGCGCAAACAGGGTGGATTTGCCAACACCGTTCGCACCCGTGACCCCGACGTTCTGATTGGGATGGATGCTGAAGGAGGCCGATTCTAGCAGGGCTTTGGAGCCACGCCGTAGGGTTAGGTCGGAGAAAACTAGCATGGAGGAACTCTATCGTTTATTGGCTTCATCGCGGGTGAGGAAATCAGTGTTTTCATCTAAATGCACAGGATCATTGGCGTACTTTTCGATAAAACCCACATCCTTACACGAGTTATTTCGCCACTCGGTAAAGTTTGCGGAATACTCTGCGTTTTCTACCGAATACTTTTCAAATCAGACACACCACGACTCCAGATTGATTTCTAGCGCGAGTATACCACCAAAGTTGCCGCCGCTCTGCCTGCTGTCTTGAACTCGGAAGTGATAACAAAATTAGTATTTTTGTGTTCCCCTACCCTGAGGCATTGCGCTTCAAGCGATAGTATACTGCGGGCATGACTGAAACTGCCGAACCCGATTTTTTACAACAACCTGTGACCGCCCTGCGTGGGGTGGGTAGTGCAGTGGTGGAAAAACTGGCACGGCTCGGCGTCTTGCGTGTCGCTGACTTACTGTTTCACCTGCCCCTGCGCTATCAGGATCGCACCCGCATTTACCCCATCGCCAGCCTCAAAGTCGGGCAGGAAGTGTTAGTCGAAGGTGAAATCGAACACACCGAAGTGGTGCAACGCGGGCGCACCATGTTGCTGTGCTACCTCAACGACGGCAGCGGTTCATTGATCTTACGCTTTTTCCACTTCACTTCTGCCCAGAAATACAGCTTGCGTAAGGGCGTGTTGCTGCGCTGCTTTGGCGAAGTGCGTCAATCCGGTATGAAGCTGGAAATGGCACACCCCGAATGCCATTACCTCAAAGCCGATGCCCCCGAACCGATTGCCAATACCCTCACGCCGACGTATCCCACGACCGAAGGTTTGCAACAACGCAGCCTACGCCGCTTGATTGATTTGGCGTTGGAGCATGTGGAGGAGTTACCGGATTTGTTGCCGGAAAGTGTGATTAGGCAACACCGTTTTCCACCACTGGCAAACGAATTACGCAAATTACACACGCCGCCAGCGGGTTCAACCGTGGAGGGAATGCGCCCATATCGCTTGATTTTCGAGGAATTGCTGGCGCATCAACTCGGTGTACAACAAGCACGGCACGCACTCAAGCAAGTGCGAGCCCACACCATGCCAAAAAGCAATCACTATTGGCGGCAATTGTTACGCACCCTGCCCTTTGCCCCGACTGGTGCACAAAACCGCGTGATTGCGGAAATTACCACCGATTTGCAACAAGCTGTGCCCATGAACCGTTTGGTGCAAGGCGATGTCGGGTCAGGTAAAACCTTGGTCGCCGTTGCCGCCGCCTTGCACGCCATTGCCAAC
The DNA here is from genome assembly GCA_964420315.1 of uncultured Thiothrix sp. Taxonomy (GTDB): domain Bacteria; phylum Pseudomonadota; class Gammaproteobacteria; order Thiotrichales; family Thiotrichaceae; genus Thiothrix. Next base: position 31,211 of record CAYQTB010000014.1, read on the forward strand.
GGTTTCCAAGTGGCGCTCATGGCTCCCACCGAATTGCTGGCGGAGCAGCATTATCAAAACTTGGTGCGCTGGCTCGAACCGCTGGGGGTGGAAACGGTGTACATTTCCGGCAATCAAACCCCACGGCAACGCCGCCGCAAGGTCGAAAATTTGTTGCTGGGCATCGGGCATATTGCGGTGGGTACACACGCCTTGTTCCAGCGCACGGTGGAATTCCTGCAACTGGGTCTGATTATTATCGACGAACAACACCGTTTCGGGGTGCATCAGCGCATGGCACTGCGCGAAAAAGGCAAGCAAGGCGACCATTACCCGCACCAGTTGGTGATGACGGCAACCCCGATTCCACGCACACTGGCAATGACCGCTTACGGCGATTTGGATTATTCGGTGATTGATGAATTGCCACCGGGGCGCACCCCGATTACCACCGTTGCCCTGAATAATGAACGGCGTGATGAGGTGATTGAACGGATTTCCGCCGCGTGTCGCGAAGGAAGGCAAGTGTATTGGGTTTGCACCCTGATCGAAGAGTCCGAAGCCTTGCAATGTGAAGCGGCAGAAGTGACCGCTGCAATGTTGCACGAACGCTTGCCACACGTCACGGTCGGGCTGGTACACGGGCGACTGCATGGTTCTGAGAAAGAAAGCATTATGCAGCAGTTCAAAGCCGGTGACATTCAACTGCTGGTTGCCACGACAGTGATTGAAGTCGGGGTGGATGTGCCGAATGCATCCTTGATGGTGATCGAAAACGCGGAACGCATGGGCTTGTCGCAATTGCACCAATTGCGCGGTCGGGTTGGGCGCGGCAGCGTTGCCAGTAGTTGCGTGCTACTGTACCAGCACCCGCTCGGCAAAACGGCGCGGAAACGGCTGGATGCAATGCGCACCACCACCGACGGATTCGTGATTGCGGATATTGATCTGGAATTGCGCGGCCCCGGCGAAGTGTTGGGAACGCGCCAAACCGGGGATGTGCGACTGCGGATTGCAAGTTTGCTGCGCGATCAGCATTTGTTGCCAGCGGTGCAAACCGCAGCGCGGGAGATTGTGGCGCAATACCCGGAGCGGGTGGCGGCATTGACCCAACGCTGGTTGCAGCAACCGGATGGAGAGACGGCTACGCAGTTTTTCCAGAGCTGAAACCTGCTATGCTAACATCAGCAATAGGTAAATCAGTGGGTGACGTTATGGCAGCAGTAGCAGAAAAATTCGATTACCTTTCCGTAGAAGACTATTTAGCAGGCGAAGAAATCAGCGAAATCAAACATGAATATGTCGATGGTCAGGTCTACGCAATGGCTGGCGCAAAGGTTAATCACAACCGTATCGCCCGCAATATGTCTGCACTCTTGTGGAATCATTTACGTCACCAACCTTGCGAACCCCTCAGTGGTGACATGCTGGTAAAAACTTCTGGCAAACGCTTCCGTTACCCTGATGTGGTCGTGGTGTGTGATGATGCTTCAAACGATGAGCGCGTCAGAGAAAGCCCCATCCTCATAATCGAAGTCCTCTCTAAAAGCACCCGCAAAAAAGACAAAGGCGAGAAGCGTCTGGAATACCTCGCCATCCCCAGCTTGCTAGAATATGTGCTGATTGAACAGGATTTTGCCGAAATTGAAGTGCAACGCCGCAGCGCCAGTTGGCAATCCTCTTATTATTTTTTGGGGGATGAAGTGGTATTGGAATCGGTTAATGCCAGCCTAGCCGTCGCAGCCATTTACGAGCGGGTTCAGAATGACGACGTGTTGGCGTGGTTGGAGCAACAGCAGAAAGAAGGAGTATGACCAATGGGGGCAGCAGAACAGTTACCGCAACACTTTACCTACGCCGATTACGCCAAGTGGCCGGAAGATGAGCGTTGGGAATTGATTGATGGCGTGGCGTATGGAATGGCTGCTCCGTCACGGCAACATCAACGAGTAGTTACCAAAATCACCAGCCAAATAGATCGCCATTTAGAGGGGAAGCCCTGCGAAGTCTATGTTGCCCCATTCGACGTGCGCCTCCCGCGCCACGACGAAGCCGATGATGACGTAGACACCACCGTACAACCCGACCTTGCCGTGATTTGCGACAAAAACAAGCTGGATGACAAGGGCTGTCGCGGTGCGCCCGACTGGATTATCGAAGTGCTGTCCCCCTCTACCGCGCTCAAGGATATGGACAAAAAACGCTGGTTATACGAGCAACATAGGGTGCAAGAATATTGGATTATTCACCCTATTGACCGTTGGGTGATGGTGTATACGTTGAAAGCTGACGGGCAATACGGCTTACCGCTGATGTTTGGGATGGATGAGCCGACGGCGGTGGGGCTATTCCCCGAATTATGTATTGATTGGGCATTTATGCAGGAAACCACTTCCTAACATGCCAACCAACCTCCCCCGCTTTGGCGAATTTGTCGCCCTTATCGCCATGCTCTCCTCCCTAACGGCACTGGCAATCGACGCGATGCTCCCCGCCCTCACCACCATCGGACATGATTTGCACGTAACGCACGCAAACGACGCGCAACTGGTTATTTCAATCTTATTTCTGGGTTTGGCGCTGGGGCAAGTATTTTTTGGTCCTTTATCCGATGCGACCGGGCGCAAACCGCTGATGTACGTGGGCTTGGGTATCTTTATGCTCGGCAGTTTGCTTTGACATCCTCCCCTCCCTAAAGGAAGGGGATTCCTACGGGAGCTAAGCGGCAAGGCTTCACCCCTTCGGTGGGTTCTTGCTTCATCGAGGGGCGTAATACCCCATCTCCACAAGCTAACAAGCGGTGTCCCCGCTCTAAAACGTTGATCGCGCCGACGACATCGGCGTGGTTTTCGTAGCCACATTCCACGCACGCAAACCGCGCTTGGGTCTGGCGGTTATCTTTTGAAACGTGACCACAACAGGGGCAGGTTTGGCTGGTGTGATGCGGTGGTATTGCAAACAACATGCCGCCTTTCCATGCCATTTTGTAGTCGAGTTGCCGTCGGAACTCTCCCCAACCTTGGTCGAGAATGGCTTGGTTTAAGCCGGATTTCTGGGCAACGTGCTTGCCGGGATTTTCTGCCGTGCCTGCCGCTGATTGAGACATGTTCCGCACCTGCAAATCTTCGACAAACACCACCGCGTGGTTTTGGCTGATCGTGGTTGTCGCTTTGTGCAGGAAATCGCGGCGGTCGTTGGCGATTTGGGTGTGAATTTTTTGGACTT
>CAYQTB010000015.1:0-34351 GCA_964420315.1 uncultured Thiothrix sp.
AGGATAGCACGGGAGGCGAAGCCTCCCTATGATGGCGGTCAGTGAGCATGAAGCGTTGGGTGGGACAGTCGGGATGACAACAACGGTAACGCCGTTCCCCGCTGGCACTGTATCCGGCTTTCACGCCCTGATGGCTGCCGCAAGCGGGGCAGGCGATTTCTTGGTAACATGGCCATGCGGGGATCACACAGCAATTCTCATGTTTGACCCACTACCCGCCTGTTGAAGAAGTATGAAGCTATGGATTCCCCACCTTATCCCCGTCTTTCACCTCACGGGTTGCATCCATAATCAGCCCGTAACTTACCCGGTCGGTCACTTTGTAAATCACCAGATTTGCCACTTTTTCGGGTGGTAATTGGCTGCACACCGTGCCCGATTTGGCTTTGCACGATTCCACCACATCGACGACGTATTTGCCTTGAGCGTAAACACCTAAGGTATGCCCCACTTCAATGCGGTCACGTTTTCCTCGATTGATGACCGCAATCATGTAGTTGCCGCTAATCGCTTCCGCATCAAACAATGAAATAATGTCGCCGCGAATTTTGGTGCGGGGCGCATGGATCACCCCATTCAGGTATGCCACCTCATCAATCGGGGTAAGTAAGCGGTCGCCTTTGCGGATTTCGCGTTTTGCATCCAATACTGTCGCGGTTGAGGTATTATCGACCCGTTCGATCCGGCTGTAGCCGCCATAGGTCACTTCATAGCCGAGCAATTGCCCGGTACGCGGGTCATGCAAGGCTTTATTCGGGTGGAAGATGGCACAGCGGGTTCCGGCTGCTGCATTGCGTAGGTTTTTGACGTAAATGGTTTCGCCTTCGGTAATCAACTGGCGATCATCGCGTGAGGCGAGGATATACGGCGCATTCTTGATCGTTGCCTCGTCCAGCACCCGTGGCCACAGCATGAATTCCGCCAAGGTTGAAATCGGTTCACCTTGTCCACGACGGTCAACGCGAATGCGCGGTTGCCATTTATCGCCGTTTGCGCCGTTGGCATAATCGAAGGTCAACACATCGCCGGGGTAAAGTTGATGCGGGTTGGCAATACGTTGGTTCTTGTCCCAGATTTCCGGCCAATGCCAAGGCGTGTTCAGGAATTTACGCGCAATGCGCCATAAGGTATCACCTTTTTGAACCACATAGTTGTTGGGTGCGGCGGGGTTGACGATAATGTTACCGGAATCAACGGCATCACTTGATTGCGAGGTCACTTGCCCATAATACTTGTCGTAAAGGTCTGCGCCCCCGCGCGGGGTTGTAGTGGCTGCGCCGCAGCCGCTAAGCACAAGGGTCGCCCCGATGCTAAGGCACAGGGTATTTAAGAAAAAAGCAGAAGAATGCCGCATGGTGGTATCCTTGTCGTTATTATGGGTTGGATGTGCGATTTATAATAAACTATGACCAGATAAACATTCAAAACTTTTAGATTTTCGGTAGTTACAATGGCACAGCTAGAGATTTTACACCATCCAGACCCGCGTTTACGCAAGAAAGCCGCGCCGGTTATCCAGATTGATGCGAGCATCCAACAGATTGTGGATGATATGTTTGAAACCATGTACGCCAACCAAGGTATTGGCTTGGCGGCAACGCAGGTCAACATTCATCAGCGTATTATCACCTTGGATGTTTCGGAAACGAAAACGGAGCGGCTGTGCCTGATCAACCCGGAAATTTTGCACAAAGAAGGCAAAATTGAACACGAGGAAGGCTGTCTCTCGGTTCCCGATTACTACGAGAAAGTGACCCGTGCCGAACGCATCCGAGTACGCGCCCTGACTCGCGAAGGTGAGGTGCTGGAGCAAGATTTCGATGCGTTGCTGGCGATTTGTATCCAACACGAAATAGACCATTTGGACGGTAAATTATTCGTCGACTACCTCTCTACCCTCAAGCAACAACGCGCCCGGAAAGTGGTACAAAAGTGGGAAAAAGAACAGGCTAAATTGGCAGAACGCCGCGCGGCTGCCGCGAAGGCGATTATCGCATGAGAGTCGTGTACGCGGGAACGCCCGAATTTGCTGTCCCTGCCTTGCAGGCATTGTTAGCGGCAGGTCATGAAGTCGTGGCGGTGTATTGCCAACCTGACCGTCCGGCGGGACGTGGGCGTAAACTGACGTTTGGACCGGTGAAGCAAGTGGCGGTAGAGGCAGGGATTCCGGTCGAACAACCGCTTTCCCTGAAACCGCCTGAAGCGCAGCAAACCCTGCGTGATTACGCCCCCGATGTGATGATCGTGGCGGCGTATGGCTTGATTTTGCCGCAAGCGGTACTGGACATTCCGCGTTACGGTTGTCTCAATATCCACGGTTCATTATTGCCGCGCTGGCGCGGGGCAGCACCGATTCAACGCGCGATTCAGGCGGGTGATACCGAAACCGGTGTCACCATTATGCAAATGGCAGCAGGTTTGGATACTGGAGACATGTTGCATAAAGTGGTTTGCCCGATTACTCCGCACGATGGCGGGCAAAGTATCCACGACAAGCTGGCGGTACAAGGTGCAACCGCGTTGTTGCATACGTTGGAATTGCTGGCGGCAGGCAAGCTGCAACCGGAAGTGCAAGACGACGCACGCGCCAATTACGCCCATAAACTTACCAAGGCAGACGCGCAAATCGACTGGACACAAGCAGCGGCAGTGATTGATCGTACCATCCGCGCCTTTGATGCGTATCCGGTGGCGTTCACCTTATACGCAGGGCAGCCTTTACGCCTCTTCGCCTCTTCACTCCCTTCACCCCTTACGGGGGAAGGGCTGGGGATGGGGGGGGCTTCTCCCCCCGGCAGGGTCATTGCCGAAAGCAAATCCGGCATCGACATTGCCACGGGTGATGGTGTCGTGCGTATCCTCGGTCTGCAACTCCCTGGCGGCAAACGCTTAACTGCTGAGCAATTCCTCAACGGACGTTCGTTGCTAGGGGTGCAGTTGTGAGCGCTCGCGCTACAGCAGCGTTGTGTTTGCAACGGGTGATTTATGAGGGCGAATCCCTCACCGAGGTGTTGCAAGATCGCACAATTGCGACGTTCAATCCGCAAGATCAGGCGCTGTTACGCGACATGTGTTTTGGCACCTTGCGCTGGCACGAGCGTTTAAGCGCCATCCTCAAACAATTGGTGAAGAAAGCCCTAAAACCGGCGGATAAGGATGTGGAATGCCTGTTGCGTATCGGGCTGTACCAACTCATTTACCAACGCAAACCCGACCATGCCGCTGTCAACGAAACGGTTAAAGCCACCAAAAAACTGAAAAAAGACTGGGCAGGCAAACTGGTGAATGGTGTGTTACGCACCTTCATCCGCCAGCAAGCCGAATTGTTGGAGCAAGCCGATAGCAGTATCACCGCCCGTTACGCTTGCCCCTACTGGTTACTCAAGCGCCTGCAAACCGCATGGCCGGATGACTGGGCGGACATCCTCAGTGCCAGCAATACCCATGCGCCGATGACGTTGCGGGTGAATCAACGGGTACAATCCACGATGGCGTATCAAACCTTGCTGGAGGCGGCGGGTATTGTCACGGAACGTGTGCCTGACGTTGACAGCGCGTTGATCTTGCAAGCCCCCGTGGGTGTGGAACAGCTACCCGGCTTTTTCAGTGGCACGGTGTCGGTGCAAGATGCCGCCGCACAACTCGCCGCCACGTTGCTGGATTGCCAAGCTGGAATGCGCGTATTGGATGCGTGTGCAGCACCCGGTGGTAAAACCAGCCACCTGCTGGAACGCACTGAGAATTTGCACCTAATCGCGATTGATGAGAGCGAATCGCGCCTCCAGCGTGTCACTGAAAACTTGACACGTCTGAATTTGCAGGCACAACGGGTGACTCAGTTAACTGCGGATGCGGGGGGCTTGGCTAGTTGGTGGGATGGTCAATTATTCGACCGTATTTTGCTGGATGCCCCGTGTTCAGCTACGGGCGTCATCCGCCGCCACCCGGATATCAAAGTCTTACGCCGTGACCGCGATATTGCCGAATTGCAACAACAACAAGCGTATTTATTGCACAGTTTGTGGCATACTTTACGCCCCGGCGGGCAGTTGCTGTATGCCACTTGCTCGATTTTACCGGATGAAAACAGCCGTCAGGTGGAAGCTTTTTTGGCAGAATACCCTGACGCTTACCAGCAGCCTATTGATGCTGCATGGGGTCATGCCCAAACCGTCGGGCGGCAAATTCTGCCGGGGGAACAGGGCATGGATGGGTTTTACTACGCACTATTGGGCAAAGCAGTGCAGGAAATAACAACGTGATCAGCAAATTATCCATAATGCAGCGATTTTTAGTCACCGGACTGCTATTGCTGTGTGCTTGTTCGGGACAGGCGCAGGCTTCTGAAAACAGCATCCGTTTCCAGGAATTTTCTATTCGGATTCAGCCCCCCAAGGAATTGATAACCAATCTCAAGTTGGATTACGACTTGAGCGATTACTTACGTGAAGGCTTGTTGAATGGTTTAACAGTACAACATGAAATCCGCTTTACCTTAGAGTGGCACAACACTTGGTGGTGGAACACCCAAAAACCCTTGGTGGTGGTGAAAACTGAACTAAAATACCATCCACTGAGTAAGCAATATCAGGTCGTGCACCAAGATACCAAGCAGAGTTGGAATTTCCCGAATCTGCCCGCAGCCTTAGAACAGATGGGAACCTTGAGCGATTATCGCTTGCCAGCGCTACCGGGGGATGCGTGGGGAGATAACGCGGCGATTTTTGTGACCGCTACGCTTACTCAGCAATCCTTGGAGTTGCCGTTAAAACTGAAGTCATTATTTTCTGACCGCTATTCACTGGAAAGTGATGGAGTGTTGTGGCCGATTCCCTAAAAAACCGTTGGTGGCAATGGCTGCCGTTACTGTTAGTGTTTTTATTGCTGATGGTGTCGTTGACATTATTGAATCTGGCGACGCTTAGCCCCAGCAATCTCAAGCGTTACGGGGATTGGCATTTTTACTTCAGTGTGCTGACACTGGTCTTACTGAGTGTGGTTATTCTCGGTAATTTGCTCAAAGTCTTTAATCAGTGGCGTACCCGGCAGGCCGGTTCGCGTTTTACCTTGCGCTTAATGACGGGTTTTCTGATCTTGACCTTATTGCCCGTCTTATTTGTCTCGCTGTTTGCAGTTAACCTGATTGGTACACGTATTGACCGCTGGTTTTCGGTGTCGGTGGATCGTGCCTTAGGCGATTCGCTCGAATTGAGCGAGTTGGCACTGGAGACCCGCCATCGTCAATATTTGGATGCTTTAAGGCGTTTTCACCCTAGCTTACACGGTAAGGAGTTGTACGAAATCCCGCTGTTGTTGGAAAAACTCCTCAGTATTCGGGCGAGCGAAATCGTGCTGTTGGATAATTCTCAGCAATTGTTGGCGCTGGCACTGGAAGATACTGAAACCCTGATTCCGTCTATGCCGGGTCAGGGTTTGTTTCGTGCCATGCAAGTACGTGATTATTATTACGCGCTCGAGCCTGACGGTGAGGATAAGTTGTTTTCACGGGTGGCGTTGAAGGTCATTTATGGACGTCAGAACGAACATCAGGCTATCCTTACCGCCCGCTTTCCGATAGAGGCGCGGGAGCGCGATTTGGCTGAAAGCGTGTTATCAGGGCGTAATGAATACAAAAGTCTGGTGCATCAGCGCGATGTGCTCAAAAACATGTTTCGTCTGATGATTATCGTGATTATGGTGTTGACTACCCTGTTTTCCTTATGGGCAGCGTTTGTGTTTTCGCGACGCTTGACGCGCCCGGTACGCACGTTGGTGGAAGGTACGCTCGCGGTTGCTGCGGGGGATTTGGATAAGAAATTGCCGGTTTCCGAGCGCGACGATTTCAGTATATTGGCACGTTCGTTTAATACCATGACCAAGCGCCTGTCCGATGCGCGGGTGGAACGTGAACAAGCCCGCCGCCAGTTGCAGCAGGAACACGATTACCTGCATGTGGTGTTGGGGCATTTGTCATCCGGGGTCATTACGCTGGATGAAGCCGGTACGATTCGGCGCGTGAATTCGGCGGCTAACAGCATTTTGCGCCAACCCTTGCTGGATCACGTCGGTAAGACCTTGCGTGAATTAGGGGGTAATCTGCCCACGTTACAGCCTTTTATTGATAGAGTGCAGACGCATTGGCAAGACATGCTCACCGGGCGTGAATGGCAGGCGGAAATCACGTTGAATACCGACGATGGGCGGGTAATTTTGGTATGCCGGGGCGCCTCCTTACCGCAAGGCGTGTCAGGGCAGCAAGGTTCCGTGTTGGTGTTTGATGATGTCACGGATTTGATTCAAGCCGAGCACGATGCGGCATGGGGCGAAGTGGCACGGCGTTTGGCGCACGAAATCAAGAACCCACTGACCCCGATTCAGCTTTCAGCCGAACGCTTAAGCCGCAAACTGGCGGGGGAACTCAGTGCCGACTCTGCCAGTTTCCTGCAACGCATGACCAATACAATTGTGCAGCAAGTCGACAACCTCAAGTCGATGGTGAATGCTTTTAGCGATTATGCCCGCACCCCCAGCTTGTGTCTCCAGTCGGCGAACTTGAATGCACTGGTGCAGGAAGTGGCTGAGTTGTACCGCCTAAATGAAGGACAGGTGCAGATTCACCTAGAGCTGGCGTCGAATTTGCCTGCGTTAGCGCTGGATATTCACCGCATTCGTCAATTGCTGGTGAATTTGACCAAAAATGCGCTGGAGGCATTAGACGAGCATCACGTCAGCCCCGCCAGCGTGACTATCAGTACGCAATACCAAGTGGATAGCAAACAAGCCATACTGAGTGTTCGGGATAATGGCTCTGGGATTGCGCCAGAATTACTGCCACGCTTGTTCGAGCCTTACGTTACCAGCAAACACAAGGGCACCGGCTTGGGCTTGGCGATTGTCAAAAAAATCGTTGAGGAGCACGGTGGATACATCAGCGCCCGCAATCATGAGAGCGGAGGCGCTATAATCAGCGTAAAGTTTCCAGTCAATGAGGCACAGGGAGTAGGGATATGACTGCACAATACATTATGGTGGTGGACGATGAGCCGGATATTCGTCAGCTTATCAGTGAAATTCTCGAAGACGAAGGCTACCGAGTCGTCACGGCTGAAAATGCCGCCAAAGCCCGCGAACTGCACCGTAGCCGTAAACCTGACCTGATTTTGCTTGATATTTGGATGCCGGGGCAAGATGGTATTTCTTTGCTCAAAGAATGGCGTGAAAACGATACGCTGTGTTGCCCGGTGATTATGATGTCGGGGCATGGCACGATTGAAACAGCCGTCGAAGCGACTAAACTCGGCGCTCACGATTTCATCGAAAAGCCGCTGTCGATGGCAAAAATGTTGCTGACCATCAGCAATGCCTTGCGTACCAGTCAACTGGAAAAAGAAAACCGGGGCTTGCGCAAACAAATGGTCAGCTCGTTGGAACCGATTGGCGGTAGTCAACCCATGCAACGCTTGCGTGAACAAGCCAAACGCATTGCGCAACACGATAGCCGTGTGCTGCTGTATGGTGAGCCGGGTGCGGGGAAGGAGACGTTTGCTCGCTATATTCATGCCATCAGTAGCCGTAAAAATCGCCCGTTTGTGCGTGCTGCTTTGAGTGCAGGTAAAGACCATGCGACCACGCCCAGCCATTTGCTGTTTGGGCGCGAGGAGCAGGGCAAGATTCAATACGGCTTGCTGGATGAAGCCAATGGTGGGGTGTTGTTCCTCGCTGAAATCTATGAATTGGCTCAGGATACTCAGACCCGTTTGCTGCATACCCTCAAGGAAAACCGCTACATGCGTATCGGTGGCAGTGATTGGGTGGATATGGATATTACTTTGATGGTGTCCTCCTCTCACGATTTGCTGGATGATGTGCGTGGCGGTAAATTCAATGAGGAATTGTATTACTTGTTGAATATCGTGCCGGTCATGATCCCGCCGTTGCGCGACCACCCCGAAGACGTGCCGGAATTACTGAATCATTACGTTGATATTCTGACCGCGCAAGACGGTTTGCCGTACCGGCATATTTCGCTGGCGGCGCAGAATTTTCTGCGTAATCACGCGTGGCCGGGCAATATCCGCGAATTGCGCAATCTGGTGCAACGCTTGCTGATTTTGGGTACCGAAACTGAAGTCTCGCTGGATGAGGTGGAAGAGTCCGTCGGTACACGTATTCCTGTGTTTTCGCAGGAAATCGGGCAAATTCCCGAAAGCTTGTTTGATATGCCGCTACGGGAAGCCCGCGAACAGTTTGAACACGATTACTTGATTTACCAGCTCAAACAAGCCGATGGCAATGTGAGCAAACTCGCGGATCAGGTGAAAATGGAGCGTACCCACTTGTACCGCAAAATGCGTTCCCTCAACGTCGACCCGAAAAAATACGGACGCTAAACGTACCCATGAAAATCCTGATTCTCGGTGCTGGGCAAGTGGGTCATTCCGTTGCCGCTTCATTGGTAAACGAAGACAACGATGTCACGATTGTGGACACGAATGCCACTGCCTTGCGTGATTTGCGCGAAAAACTCGATGTACGTGTGGAAGTGGGTCAGGCATCCTATCCACGGGTGCTGGAACGCGCCGGAATCGAAGATGCCGATATGATTGTGGCAGTGACCAATAGCGATGAAACCAACATGGTTGCCTGCCAGATTGCGCATACGCTGTACCATACGCCGACCAAAATTGCGCGAATTCGCTCCTCGCATTATTTGGATTGCCCTGAGTTGTTTACCGATGCTGCTGTGCCGATTGATGTATTGATCAGCCCAGAACAATTGGTGACAGGGCATGTTTTCAACCTGATTTGCCACCCCGGTTCCTTGCAAGTGATCAGCTTTGCCAATGGCAAGGTGCAAATGGTCGGTGTGAAAGCGCTGCATGATGGTCCGCTGATTGGTTCCCCTTTGAAAGCCATGCGCGAACACATGCCGGGTGTGGAAGCGCGGGTTGCGGCGATTTTCCGCAAGGGCAAGCCGATTAACCCGACCGAAGCCACGGTGGTGGAGGTCAATGATGAAATCTTTTTCATTGCCAGCCCCAAACACATCCGCGCCATCATTAGCGAATTACGCAAGCTCGACAAACCCTACAAACGCATTATGTTGGCAGGTGGCGGCAATATTGGGAATCGCTTGGCACGCTTGCTGGAAGAGTCCCGTTATCACGTCAAAATCATTGAGAAGGATAATGAACGTGCCGCCAAACTCGCCGAACGCCTCGATAAAACCATTGTGCTAGAAGGCGACGCCGCTGACGAAAGCTTACTGAGTGAGGAAAATATCGACAATACCGATGTGTTTGTGGCGATTACCAATGACGATGAAGCCAATATTTTGTCTTCCATGTTGGCAAAGCGTTTGGGGGCGAAACGGGTAATGTGCTTGATTAACCGCCCCAGTTACCTTGATTTGGTGGAAAGCAGCATTGATATTGCGATTTCACCGCAGCAAGTGACCATTGGCGCGTTATTGACGCATATTCGCCGGGGCGATATTGTGGCGGCACACTCTTTGCGGCGCGGTGCGGCGGAAGCGATTGAGGTGGTGGTACACGGCAATTACAAAACTTCGCGGGTAGTGGGCAGGCGTTTGGATGAAATCAAATTGCCCCCCAGTGCGACCATTGGCGCATTGGTGCGGGGGGATAGCGTTTTGATGTCTGCTGCTGAATTGGTGGTGCAGGAAAATGACCACATCATTATGCTGGTGACGGACAAACGTTACATGCCTGCGGTGGAGAAACTGTTCCAAGTCGGTATCCAATTCTTTTAAGCCTATGCAGTTCAAAGTCATACAACGGGTGTTGGGTTTATTGATCATGGTGTTTAGCCTGACCATGTTGCCGCCGATCCTGATTGGCTGGGCAATGGGGGATCCAGAAACCCTGCCGTTTTGGAAAAGTTTTGCCTTGTTGTTAGGTGGTGGATTTTTATTGTGGCTACCGGTTTACCGTGAGCGCAGCGAATTGCGTTCCCGTGATGGCTTTTTGATTGTGGTGTTGTTTTGGGTGGTGTTGGGTTTATCGGGGTCGTTGCCCTTCATCTTGTCGGAATCGGTGGAATTATCCGTGACCGACGCGGTGTTTGAGTCCGTTTCTGGGTTAACCACGACCGGAGCGACGGTCATTATCGGTTTGGACAGTTTGCCGCGTTCCATGTTGTTTTACCGTCAGGAACTGCAATGGCTGGGGGGCATGGGGATTATCGTGTTGGCCGTGGCGATTCTGCCGATCTTAGGGGTCGGAGGAATGCAGCTTTACCGTGCGGAAACGCCAGGACCGATGAAGGATGCTAAGCTGACCCCGCGTATTACCGAAACCGCTAAATTGCTGTGGTACATCTATTTGGTGTTGACGGTATTGTGCGCGGTGGGGTATCGCGTCGCAGGAATGGATTGGTTTAATGCAATTTCTCACAGTTTTAGTACCGTGGCGATTGGTGGGTTTTCGACCCATGATTCTAGCTTAGGCTATTACGATAACGGTGCCATTGAGGTGGTGGCTGTCTTGTTTATGTTGCTCTCCGGGGTGCATTTCGGGCTGCACTTCACGGTTTGGCGCAGTGCTAGTCTGCGGGGGTATGTGCGAGATTCGGAGTTTCGTGCTTATGTCGGCTTAATGCTAGGGTTAATGGTTGTCAGTACGCTGTATTTGTTCTATCACTCCACTTATGAAACATTCATAGAAGCCCTGCGGCATTCGGTGTTTCATGTGGTATCCATTGGGACGACTGCTGGCTTTACGACCACAGGGTACAGTGAATGGCCGGGATTTTTGCCGGTGTTGCTGTTGTTTGCCAGTTTTATTGGCGGGTGTGCCGCGTCTACCGCCGGAGGCATGAAGGTCATTCGTTTCCTGCTATTGGTGAAACAGGGGATTCGTGAAGTCAATCGCCTGATTCACCCTAATGCCCGCATCAGTATCAAAATCAACCGTAATCCGTTGCCTGAACATGTGATGCAGGCGGTGTGGGGCTTTTTCTCGGTGTATATCGCGGTGTTTGTGGTGTTTATGCTGGTGCTAATGTCGCGGGGGTACGATCAAATTACCGCATTTTCCGCCGTTGCCGCCACGTTGAATAACTTGGGACCAGGGCTTGGGGATGTCGCGGGTACATTCAAAAGCCTCGATGATTTTTCTAAATGGTGGTTATGTCTGGCGATGTTAATGGGACGCTTGGAATTGTTCACCCTGTTGGTGATTTTAACCCCGGCATTTTGGCGCAAGTAGTGCGTTAACGCGGTTAATCTGCTGCGGATAGCCGTTCATCCCACATTCACCGCTGATGAATGGCGCAGCCGGTATACTGCGCTACGCAAGGAAGTACGTGTATGGCATGGACGCCTTTTCTCCTCTGAATCCCAACAATAAGACACAGCTAAGGGAATGCTTCATGAATAAACACTCGCAGCGCGGTTTGACGCTCATCGAACTCATTGTCACCGTGGCCATTGTGGCAATACTCGCCGCCGTTGCGACGCCGTCATTGCGTGAAATGATAGAAAACAATCGCCTGACTGCCCTCAATAACCAACTGGTTTCCAGCCTCAACTATGTACGAGCCGAAGCGGTCAAACGCAATTACCCTGTCACTATGTGTGTGCGCAATGCGGATGGCAGCGCTTGTGCAACCTCAGGTGGCTTTGATAATGGCTGGATTGTGTTCGTGGATTGCGACGGTGACAATGCGATTGATACTTCCGGTTGCAATTACGGTCCCGGTAACACCGATGCGGCTGAGGAAATACTACTGGACACAACACCAGATTTTACCGGCATTACGGTGACTGGCTCAAATACCACAACCCCCAGTATTCGCTACAAGCCTAATGGCGGGATCGCGGGTGTCAGTGGCAGCTTGGTGCTGAATACGAATACACAAGAATACGAGCAGGATTTAAACGCCAGTGGGGTTGCACGCTACAAAATCAAAATCCAATCGGCAACCGGCAGAATCCGCTCTTGTAAGATTCCAACCGGTGGTTCCGATTGCTGAGCGCTACGCACTGAATTGGGGCAAAATTTCATTGCGTATTCACTTGCGTTGGGGGAAAATCCAGTACAATTTACAACAATAAACCTGCGCTAGATCAAGGCAAGCTAGTGGTTTTCCGGCATAGAATTTGCATAATTATATTGCTGGTTACACGGACAAGGAGAATTCATGCCCATCACCACGAAACACCCATCCCATGCTGGTACACTACCGGCATTGCACCAGCCCATTCATGCCGCCCTGCAACAGCATTACGAAACCCTCTGCGATGTGCATTTGCGCGAATTGTTTGCCGCTGATCCTGCGCGTTTTGAACGCTTTTCCCTGCAAGTCGGCGGTATTTTTCTCGACTATTCCAAGAACCGGATTACTACTGAAACCTTGCGACTGCTGATGCAACTCGCTGAAGCGGCGGATGTGGCAGGCTGGCGCGAACGCATGTTTCAAGGTGATACCATCAATAACACCGAACACCGCGCTGTGTTGCATACTGCCTTGCGCAATCGTAGCAATACGCCGGTGCTGGTTGACGGTGAAAATGTCATGCCTGCGGTGAATGCGGTCATCGAGCAAATGAGCGCTTTCGCCGAACGCGTGCGCAGCGGTAGCTGGACAGGTTATACCGGCAAGCCGATTGTGGATGTGGTAAATGTCGGCATCGGCGGTTCTGATCTAGGGCCGCACATGGTGTACCAAGCCCTGAAAGCTTATCGCCACCCGCGTCTGAATATGCATTACGTGTCCAACGTGGATGGTGCACACATTGTCGAAAAGCTCGAAAGCCTTGACCCTGAAACCACGCTGTTTATCGTCGCCTCCAAAACCTTTACCACCCAAGAAACCATGACCAATGCGCATCACGCGCGGCACTGGTTTTTGCAACACGCCGCCGATGACGCGCACATTGCCAAGCATTTCGTAGCGGTTTCCACCAATCGAGAAGCGGTGATGGCGTTTGGGATTGACCCTGAGAATATGTTCGGTTTCTGGGATTGGGTCGGGGGGCGCTATTCGCTGTGGTCAGCGATTGGGCTTTCGGTGGTGTTGGCAGTGGGGGCGGAAAATTTCATTGCCTTGTTGGATGGCGCACACGCAATGGATCAACATTTCCGTGATGCACCGTTGGAGTGCAATATGCCGGTCATCCTCGCGCTATTGGGCGTGTGGTACAGCAATTATTTTGGGGCAGAATCGCACGTTATTCTGCCTTACGACCATTACTTGCGCAGCTTGCCCTTGTATTTGCAGCAAGCCGATATGGAAAGCAATGGCAAATCGGTCGACCGTGATGGCAACGTCGTGGATTATGCCACCGGGCCGATTATTTGGGGGACGAGTGGTGTTAACGGGCAACACGCGTTCTACCAACTGATTCACCAAGGCACACGCCTGATTCCGGCTGATTTCATTATTTCGGTCACGCCGCCGACCGCTTTGCACGCGCAACACGATATTTTGATGGCAAACTTTTTGGCGCAAACCGAAGCGCTAATGCGGGGGCGTACTTTGCAAGAAACCCGTGATAGTGGTGTGACTCCGCCTCATGCGCCCAAAGTGTTTGCTGGTAATCACCCTAGTAATGCTTTATTGCTGACTGCGCTTACGCCGCATACTTTGGGTATGCTGATAGCGTTATACGAACACAAGATTTTCGTGCAAGGCATTATTTGGAATCTGAACTCTTACGACCAGTGGGGGGTTGAGTTGGGTAAGCAATTAGCGAAATGCATCCAGCCTGAATTGAATGCCGTCGAACCCGTGACCTCGCATGACGCTTCCACCAATGGTTTGATTAATTACTATCGGCAACAACGGGCAGTATAAACGCACATACCTTGACCTGTAGCAAAGTGTGGTTTGCCCAAGCTTGCTACGATCTAAGCATGACAGGTCATAACCCAAAAACGCACACATAACCACAGGGTCGTCGATGAATGTAATTGCGGGTGATATTGGCGGTACAAAGAGCTGGCTGGCGTGGGTGCAAGCCGATGCGCACGTTGCAACGGTGTGCTTTGAGCATGTGTATGCCAGTAGCGAATTTGTCAGTGCTGAGGCGTTGTTGCAGCAATTCTTGACGGATGCGCAGCAAACCGTTACGCCGGATTGTGTCTGTTTAGCCTTGCCGGGGCCGGTACGAGCCGATCAACCGATGCGCCTCACCAATCTGGATTGGACGCTGGAACATGCCGCGTTGCAAGCCCTGCTGGATACCCCAGAACTGATTTTCATGAATGACTTTCAAGCAGCGGCGGCAGGTGTGGCTACACTGACAGTGAATGATTATGTGGTGTTAAACGCGGGGGATTTCCTTCGACTACGCTCAGGGAACGGCGAGCCGCGTGTGATTACCGGCGCGGGAACGGGCTTGGGATTGGCGTGGATGCAGGCGGATGCGCATGGGCATTACCAGTCTTTTGCGACCGAAGGTGGGCATACCGATTTTGCGCCTGCGAATGCGCAGCAAGAACGCTTGCTGGCATTTATGCGCCAACGTTTCAGCCATGTGTCGTGGGAACGGGTGTTGTCTGGCTCCGGCATGAATCAGGTTTACCAGTTTTGCCTGTATGATATGACAGGCAGTTTGCCAGACGATTTGCGTGAACGGGGTGGGGCGGAAGTGAATAACGCTGCCCAAGCGGGCGACCCGATAGCGCTGGCGGCGATGGCGCTGTTTACCGATATTTACGCTAACTGGGTCGGTAATATCGCGCTGCTCTATCAGCCACGTGGCGGCTTGTATTTGGCGGGTGGCATTTCTGCGCGTATCCAAGCGTGGTTACAGACACCTCGGTTTTTGGCGGCTTGTTTTGACAAAGGCAGGATGGCTGGTTTGGTTCAGCAAATACCCATCTATTTAATTACCAATACGCGGCTCGGCTTACAAGGGGCGCTAGCGGCTGCATTGCACCATAGGAACACATCATGACACTGGATAAAAATCAACAGGCGAAGCTGTACCGGTATTACACGGAGCCGAGGATGGTCACGGAATTGACCCGCAAAACCTTAGCCTTGGTGTTGGCGGGCGGCGAAGGTTCGCGTTTGAAGGATTTGACGATGTGGCGAGCAAAACCTGCTGTGCCATTCGGTGGTAAATACCGCATTATCGACTTTGCTTTGTCCAATTGCGTGAATTCCGGCATTCGGCGTGTCGGCGTGTTGACGCAATACAAATCGCATTCCATGATCCGCCATTTGCAACGCGCTTGGGGTTTTATGCGGGCAGAAATCGGCGAATTCGTCGAAATTCTTCCCGCCCAGCAACGCACCAGTAAAAAAGAGTGGTATCAGGGGACGGCGGATGCGCTGTTCCAGAACCTCGACATCGTGCAACGCCACGACCCGGATTACGTGCTAGTGTTGGGTGGCGACCATATTTACACGATGGATTATTCCAAAATGTTGATACACCACGTCAATTCTGGTGCGGATTTTACGGTGGGCTGTATTGAAGTACCGGTCGAAGAAGCGAAAGGTTTTGGGGTGATGTCGGTTGATGATGGCTTGCGTATTACCAAATTCACCGAGAAGCCTGCCCACCCCGAAGAAATTGCGGGCAAGCCGGGGATAGCGTTGGCATCGATGGGGATTTACATCTTTTCCCGCGATTTTCTCTACAAAGTCTTGTACGAAGATGCGGCGAAAGTGCATTCTTCCCGCGATTTCGGTAAGGATATTATTCCCTCCAACATCCATAAGTCGGTAGCAATGGCTTACCCGTTCCGCAGAGATAACGGTGAACCGGGGTATTGGCGTGATGTAGGGACGGTGCATTCCTACTGGCAAGCCAATATGGAATTGTGTGCCGTTGAACCCGATTTGAACTTGTATGACCGTGACTGGCCCATCTGGACTTACCAGCCGCAATACCCGCCCGCTAAATTCGTCTTCGATGACGATGGTCGCCGGGGTGAGGCGATCGACTCGCTGATTTCTGCCGGATGCATCCTTTCCGGGGCGCGGGTGAAACGCTCGTTGGTGTTCTTTGCGACTACCATTGAAAGTTACAGCTCGGTCAAAGACAGTGTGATCTTGCCTAAAGTCAGCATCGGCAAAAATTGCCGGATAACCAAAGCCATTATCGACAAAGGCACGGTGATTCCTGACGGTACGATCATCGGGGAAGACCTCGAACTCGACCGCAAACGCTTTCACGTCACCCCCGAAGGTATCGTGCTGGTGACAGCCGAAATGATGGGTCAAAAATTACGCACAGGCGATAGGGATATGTTATGGCGCATGGCCAGTTAAATGTTGTTCTCTGCTGGCACATGCACCAGCCGTGGTATCGCAATGGCTTAGACGGTGAATACCGCCTGCCGTGGGTTTACTTGCATGGCATCAAAGACTACAGCGACATGGCAGCACATCTGGAAAAACACAGCCGGATGCGCAGCGTGGTTAACTTTGCCCCGGTGTTGCTGGAGCAAATCGACGATTACGCCCAGCAATTGAGTGCGTTCCTCAGCAACGCTACGCCGATGCAGGATAAGTTGTTGAATCTGCTGGCAGGGGTTGAACCCGTGCCTGCGGATACGGCAGCGCGCGCTGAATTGATTGCGGAATGCCTGCGTTGCCATGCACCGACCATGATTCACTCGCACGCGCCATTTCAGCGCTTGTTCAAGATGATTGGTGCCACTGATGAGTCGGGTATTGGCAGTAAACGTTTTCGTTGCTCTTTGGTGTATTTGAGCGATCAGTATTTTCTGGATTTGTTGACGTGGTATCACTTGGCGTGGCTGGGGCAGTCGTTGCAAGACTTACCCATTATTCAGCGCTTATTAGAACGGGGCAGTGAGTTCAGCGCGGTGGATCGGCGGGATTTGCTGGGTGTGATGCGTGATTGTCTAGCGGGTCTGATTCCGCGCTACCGCAAACTGGCGGAACGCGGGCAGGTGGAATTATCCATGACGCCGTACATGCACCCGATTATACCCTTGCTGAATGATTTCAATAACCTGCGTTGTTCCTTGCCGGATGCGCCTGTGCCGCAAACCACGCATTACCCTGACGGCGAAGCGCGGTCACGCTGGCATTTGCAGCAAGGCATTGACGTATTCCAGCATTATTTTGGTCTGAAACCGCAAGGTGTGTGGTTGTCGGAAGGTGGGATTAGCGCAGATGCGGTAAGCCTGCTGGATGAGATGGGGATTCGTTGGACAGCTTCTGGGGAAGGCGTGTGGCGCAACAGTTGCCGGTTATCCGGTTACGACGGCGAAGACGAACACAGCAAACGTAGCTTGTTTATGCCGTACCAGCAAACGGATAGCAAGGTACGCTTATTCTTCCGCGATGATGGTCTGTCCGATTTGATTGGCTTTAAGTACAGCACTTGGCACGCCCGCGATGCGGTGGCGGATTTTGTGCAACACTTGGAAAATATTGCGGCATTTTTGAACCATAACGCGCTCAACCAAGTGGTGTCGATTATTCTGGATGGCGAAAATGCGTGGGAGTATTACCCGAAAAACGGCACGTATTTCCTCGATGCGCTGTATGCAGCATTGAGCAGTTCCGACCAAATTAAGATGGTCACGTTTGCACAAGCCAGCAACTTGCCGACGCGCACCTTGCCTGCGATTTGTGCGGGCAGTTGGGTGTATGGCTCATTCTCGACGTGGATGGGTTCGCCTGATAAAAACCGTGGGTGGGATTACCTTGCTGCCGCTAAGGTCGCCTTTGATGAAGTCATGGCGGCGGGTACGTTGGATACCCAACAGCAAGTTCTCGCCAGCCGTCAGTTGGGGATTTGCGAAGGGTCGGATTGGTTCTGGTGGTTCGGTGATTACAATCCGGCGGATAGCGTGCGTGATTTCGAGCGCTTGTTCCGCCAGCAATTGCGTAAGCTGTATGAAATGTTGGGCGTGGATGCGCCTGAGTACCTGGATAAACCGATGTCGCAAGGTGGTGCAGGCGCTGAAAATGCGGGCACGATGCGTAGGAATACTTGATGGGTGTACAAACGATTGGGCGTGCGGCGGGTGTATTGCTGCACCCGACTTCCTTGCCGAGCGGTAAATTGGATGCAGATGCGTATCGCTGGATAGATTGGCTGGCGGAAGCGGGTTTTAAGGTCTGGCAAATGTTGCCGCTGGGTGTGCCGTTGGTGGGGCTGTCGCCGTATCAATGTGCATCCGCGTTTGCAGTGAATCCGGGGTTGTTTGCAGAAGAACCCCCTCTTAACCCCGCTACTTCTTTTGATTTGTGGTACGCCAATCAAAAACACTGGGTCGAAGACTACGCCTTGTTCATGGTGCTAAAACAGCATTTCGGTGGCAAGGAATGGGCTGAATGGCCTGTAGCGTTCCGCCGCCGCGATCCCAAAACGCTGTTCACGGCACGCAGCGAACACGCCGAAGCCCTCGCCGCTATTATCCATGAGCAATACGCTTGCTGGTTGCAATGGCAAGCCCTGCGCCGCTACGCCACCGAACGTGGTGTTGCCCTGTTCGGCGACATGCCCATCTTCGTCGCTTATGACAGCGCGGATGTTTGGGCAAACCCACAGCGTTTCCTGCTGGATGACAGCGGGATACCCACCGTGGTGACAGGCGTACCGCCCGATTATTTCTCCGAAACTGGGCAACGCTGGGGTAATCCGCACTACGATTGGGCAACCATGCAGACGGAAAACTTCCAATGGTGGCAACAACGCCTCGCTTATCATTTTGAATTTTTCGATTTGGTACGACTGGATCATTTCCGTGGGTTAGCAGCAAGCTGGATGATTCCGGCAACCGAACCGACCGCGATCAACGGCTATTGGCAAAAGGTTCCCGGCGACGCCATGCTGACTAGCCTGCAAGCGAGCATGGGTAATATCCCGCTGATTGCCGAAGATTTGGGGGTGATTACACCCGATGTCACCGCCTTGCGCGACAAATACGGCTTGCCGGGTATGAGTGTATTGCAATTCGGCTTTGATCACTTTGACGATAACCCGCACAAGCCACACAATGTGCGTGAGAATACCGTGTATTATACCGGTACACACGACAATGACACCTTGCAAGGTTGGTTCACTGGTCTGAATACGGATGCCCAGCGCCATGTCATGGGGGTGCTGGGTATTGAGGCTGCCTCACAGGTAACAGATGCTATGCTGGATACCCTTTTCGCCAGTAGTGCCTTGTTAGCCATTGTACCCTTACAAGATTTGCTGCATTTAGGCAGTGATGCTCGCATGAATACTCCCGGTACGGTGGAGGGTAATTGGGCATGGCGCTTCGACTGGTCAGACATACCGGAAACTCTGGCATCACAATTGCATGAAAAACTACAGGGACACCAGCGAAATGAACGAGAACTTGCGTCGGATACAACAAGGCACACATCACGACCCGTTTGATTGGCTGGGATGGCATCCGCTACCGGATGGCAACCAGGTGCTGCGTACTTTCATGCCTGCCGCTGAAGCGGTTGAAGTCGTTGGGCATGGCTTGATGACACGCTTGGAAGGGACGGATTGTTTTGAAGCGAGATTACCCTCACCGACCACTGACGCTCTCTCGCACCCCGCCCTACGCTGGCAGGACAAGCAATCTGGCAACTGGCACGATGCTGTCTGTCCCTATACGTTTCCTCCACAGGTGGGCGACCTTGATTTGCATCTTCTGGGTCAAGGTCGCCATCACCACGCTTGGAAAGTGCTTGGTTCTCATGCGACTCGCGTTGATGGTGTCACTGGTACACGGTTTGCGGTGTGGGCACCAGCGGTCAAGCGTGTCAGTGTGATCGGTGATTTCAATGCGTGGGACGGGCGCAGACACCCGATGCGGGTGCGTGGCGATTCTGGCGTGTGGGAAATTTTTATTCCCGGCGTTGCGGTGGGTATGTCGTATAAATACGAGATCCTCAATCGGCATAATGCCATCGTGGTCAAAACCGACCCGTATGCGCAGCAAATGTTCATGCGCCCCGAAACCACCTCCCAGGTTCCCAACGATGTGCCGCACTCGTGGCAAGATCGCGCGTGGATTGCTGCCCGCGAGCAATTTGATTGGCAACACCAGCCGATGAGCGTGTATGAATTGCACCCCGGCTCATGGCGCAAACACCCGGATGGGCGTTTTTATTCGTGGGCGGAACTCACGGAAACACTGATTCCTTATGTCACCGACTTGAATTACACCCATATCGAATTAATGCCGGTCGCGGAACACCCGCTGGATGAGTCCTGGGGGTATCAGGTGTCAGGTTATTACGCACCTACCGCCCGCTACGGCACGCCGAATGATTTTCGAGCGTTTGTGGATGCCTGCCATCAGGCCGGTATTGGCGTCTTGCTCGACTGGGTTCCGGCGCATTTCCCCAAAGACGATTTTGCGCTGGCAAAATTCACGGGCGAACCGCTGTACGAACACGCTGACCCGCGTCGCGGCGAACATCAGGATTGGGGGACGCTGATTTTCGATTTCGGGCGCAATGAAGTGAAAAACTTCCTGATTTCCAATGCATTGTATTGGATTGATGAGTTCCACATTGACGGGCTACGGGTGGATGCGGTCGCTTCCATGTTGTATTTGGACTATTCGCGTAAGGTCGGCGAATGGTTGCCGAACCAATACGGTGGGCGCGAAAACATTGAAGCGATTGCATTTTTGCGCGAAATGAATACCGTGGTACATGGCTATTTCCCCGGTGTGTTGACGATTGCGGAAGAATCCACCTCGTGGCCTGCGGTATCGCGCCCAGTCGAAATCGGCGGCTTGGGTTTTAGCATGAAATGGAACATGGGGTGGATGAACGACAACCTCAAGTACATTGAGCAGAACCCCGTGCATCGTAAATATCACCATAACTTACTGACGTTTAGCCAGATTTACGCGTATTCGGAAAACTTTGTACTGCCGCTGTCACACGACGAAGTGGTGCACTTAAAGCGTAGCATGTTGGATAAAATGCCGGGGGATTACTGGCAAGCCTTCGCCAACTTACGGCTGTTTTACGCGTGGCATTACGCGCACCCCGGCAAAAAGTTACTGTTTATGGGCAGTGAATTCGGGCAATGGGCAGAATGGAGTGTAAAAAAGGAACTGGATTGGGCGTTGGTGAGTTTCCCCGCCCATGACAGTATTCGTCATTTGCTGCGCGATTTGAATGGCTTGTACCGCAATTTGCCTGCTTTGCATCACTACGATTTTGACGGTCGCGGCTTTCAGTGGATTGATTGCCACGATTCCGATCAGTCGGTGTTGAGCTTGATTCGCCGGGGTGAAAACCCCGACGATAAGTTGGTTATATTGCTAAACTTTACGCCTGTACCCCGTTACGCTTACCGTATTGGGGTTCCCGCTGCTGCGAGCTACCGCGAAGTGCTGAATACCGATTCGGAATACTACGGCGGGAGCAATTGCGGCAATGCGGGCATGATTCCGGTGCAACCTCAGGCATGGATGGGGTTTGAGCATTCGGTCGAAGTAACCCTGCCGCCACTGGCGGCGTTATTTTTACAAGCGTGCTGATGAAATTATTGTTTGTTGCGAGTGAAGCCTACCCCTTGGTAAAAACGGGCGGGCTTGGGGATGTGGCGTACAGTTTGCCGGTGGCGTTGCACAAAGCCGAGGTGGATGTGCGGCTGTTGTTACCCGGCTACCGCGATTTGTTGCGCAAATTGCGAGGCGTGCGGATTCTGGGCTGGCTGGAATTGCAGGGTGCGGGGCAAATGCATACGGTGCGGATTCTGGAAAGTCAGCATCCCGATTACCCGTTCCCGCTGTGGATTGTGGATTGCCCGGTGTTGTTTGATCGCCTCGGCAACCCGTATTTGCAACCGAATGGCTACGACTGGGCGGATAATGCCGAGCGCTACACGGTGTTTGCACGTGCAGCGGCGGAACTGGCACGCGATGCCTTGCAACTGGATTGGATACCGGATGTAGTTCACGCTCACGACTGGCAAACCGGCTTAGTGCCTGCGTTTCTGGATATGTTACCGCAGCGCCCGCAGCGGATTTTTACCATCCACAACTTGGCTTACGGTGGGCATTTTTCACAAGCGGATTTCACCCGTTTGCACCTGCCTAGCTATTGGTGGTCAGCGGAAGGCGCAGAATTCTACGGCGGCTTTTCGATGCTGAAAGCAGGCATTGTGTATGCGGATGCCGTCACCACGGTTAGCCCTACCTATGCACGGGAAATCTGCACGCCCGCGTTTGGTTACGGCATGGATGGTTTGCTGCAATCACGTAGTTACAAGCTGCACGGCATTCTCAATGGCATTGACAATGACATTTGGAATCCGGCGACCGATGCGTACTTACCTGCCCATTACAGTGTTGAGCAAATTCAGCCGGGTAAGAGCCTGAATAAAGCGGCATTGCTGCAACGTTTTGGCGTACCCAATCCCGCTGAACATTTGCTCTTTCCGTTGCTGGGCATGGTAAGCCGCTTGGTGGAACAGAAAGGCGTGGATCTGGTGATTAATGCGATCCCTGATTTACTGGCTACCACCGATGCCCGCTTTGCGCTGATTGGGGCGGGGCACGGCTATTTTGAACAACGCTTGCGGGATTTGGCGGTACAACACCCTGATCGCGTGTTTGTGTTCATTGGCTATGACGAGCGATTTGCCCATTTGCTGGAAGCAGGCGCGGATATGTTCCTGATGCCGTCACGCTTTGAACCGTGTGGCTTAAACCAGATGTACAGCTTGCGCTATGGTACGCCGCCTCTTGTGCTGCATACTGGGGGCTTAGCGGATACGGTGGTGGACGGTGTGGATGGTTTCGTGTTCCACGAGCCGCTGACCAGTGTGCTGAAAGGCACAATCCTGCGGGCAATTGACTGTTTCTATCAGCCAACCTTGTGGCAGCAATTACAAACAACCGGCATGAAACATGCATTCGGGTGGGATAACAGCGCGACGGAATATCTGGCGCTATACAACAAAGGAGCAACCGCATGACAGAACACTTTTCGCAGCACATCCCGTATGTCGCCGTACCGCTAGACCCATTATCCAATGACGCAGAAACTTTGGGTGCTGACTTCCAGCGTTACCTTTCGTACCACTTGGGGCGCTTTCAAGGCTGTCAACCGGTGTATTTGTATCAGGCATTGGCATACACCCTACGCGACCGTTTAATGGTGAACTGGCGTAAGACTTGGGGCGAATACCTGCAACCGGGTCGCCGCCGTGCTTATTACATGTCGCTGGAATTTCTGATCGGGCGTTCTCTCAGCAATAACTTGCTGAATCTCGATATTTGCGAGCCTACTAAAAGTGCATTGCTAAACTATTGCACTGATATGGAAGAAGTCTCCTCGCAAGAGCCGGATGCAGGCTTAGGAAATGGCGGTTTGGGGCGTTTGGCAGCGTGCTTTATGGACAGTTGCGCGACACTGGGTTTGCCGGTAGTGGGATATGGAATTCGCTACGAATACGGCATGTTCCGCCAACGCATTGAAAATGGCTATCAGGTTGAAGACCCTGACCATTGGTTGCGCGACCCGAATCCGTGGGAATTGGAACGTGTCGAATACAGCCAGCGGGTGCAATTTGGCGGTCATACCGAACATTTTCTCGACCACAGCGGCAGGCAGCGGGTGCGCTGGGTTGGCACAAATGATGTGCTGGCAGTGCCGTTTGATATGCCGATTTCGGGTTATCAAAACGCCACTGTGAACACCTTGCGCTTATGGAAAGCAACCGCGACGGATGAGTTCAACCTCGACGAATTCAACGCGGGTAGTTATACCGAAGCGGTCGAAGCCAAGAACCAAGCAGAGCACATTTCAATGGTGCTGTACCCGAATGACAGCAGCGAAAATGGCAAAGAGTTGCGCTTACGCCAGCAATATTTCCTTGCTTCTGCCAGCTTGAAGGATGCGATTCGTTTATGGGAACGGCAGGGCAATTACGATTACACCCGGTTTGCTGCTGAACATGTGTTCCAGATGAACGATACGCACCCAACCATTGCGGTTGCAGAATTAATGCGCATCCTGATGGATGACAAAGGCTTGGGCTGGGATGAGGCGTGGGCGATTACGTCTAACTGCATGGCGTACACCAACCACACCTTACTGCCGGAAGCCTTGGAGCGTTGGGCGGTGCCTTTGTTTGCCAAACTGTTACCGCGTTTGCTGGAAATTATCTTTGAAATCAATGCGCGTTTCTTGCGCCAAGTGGCGATGAAATGGCCGGGTGATACCGAACGCCAACGCCGCATGTCGATTATCGAAGAAGGTGGTACGCAACAAGTACGCATGGCCTGGCTGGCGATTGTGGGCAGCTTCTCGGTGAATGGCGTAGCGGCGTTGCATTCGCAATTGCTGGTGGATGGGCTGTTCCACGATTTCTACCAGCTGTGGCCGGAAAAATTCAATAATAAAACCAATGGTGTCACCCCACGGCGTTGGGTGGCACACGCCAACCCCGGCATGACCGCGTTGATTAGCGAACACATTGGTAAAGACTGGGTGCGTGATTTGAGCCAATTGGAAAAGCTCAAGCCGTTGGCAGCCCCCGAACACACCGCGTTTCATGCGCAATGGCAGGCGGTGAAGTACGCCAACAAGCAGCGCTTAGCTGCGTTGGTGAAAAAGGAATGCGGGGTGGATTTCAACCCGAATGCCTTGTTCGATGTGCAAGTGAAACGGATTCACGAATACAAACGCCAATTACTGAACTTGTTGCATGTAGTGCATTTGTATCGCCGCATCAAACGCGGCAAGCTGGATCATTGGGCGGATCGTTGTGTGTTGATTGGCGGGAAAGCCGCACCCGGTTACGCGATGGCAAAGCGCATTATCAAGCTAATCAACAGCGTGGCAGAAGTGGTTAATAATGACCCTGATGTGAATGGGCGCTTGAAGGTCGCCTTTATCCCTAACTATCGGGTGTCGAGCATGGAAATTATTGCGCCTGCTGCCAATTTATCCGAACAAATTTCTACCGCAGGCAAGGAAGCATCCGGCACGGGCAACATGAAGTTTATGATGAACGGCGCATTGACCATCGGCACGTATGATGGTGCGAATATCGAAATTCTGGAAGCTGTCGGTGAATCGAACTTCTTCCTGTTCGGCTTACGGGCAGATGATGTGGATGAATTGCGCCATTGCTACCGCCCTTGGCATTACGTCGAGCAGGATGAGGATTTACGCGGGGTGATTGAGTTGATTCGCTGTGGTCATTTCAACATGACCGAACCGGGCATTTTCGATATGGTGCTGGATGCATTGCTCAGCCCGCACGATCCGTGGATGACCTTGGCAGATTTTCGTAGCTATGTGAATGTGCAGGAACAGGTGTCGATCGCTTGGCAAGATCAAGAGCACTGGACGCGCATGAGCATTCTGAACACGGCGAGCAGTGGGTTCTTCTCCACTGACCGCACGATGGCAGAATATAACCGTGATATTTGGAAGTTGAAGCCAGGGAGTGGCAACGGGGATTGATATTATCCGCGCTTAATCCCGTCGCAATGCCTTCGGCAATACAAACGACACGTTTTCGGTGATGCCCGAATCCTGTACGCGCACTTTCGCCCCGTGTGCTTGCAGGTGGGCAATCACCCCTTCTACCAACACTTCGGGAGCGGATGCACCAGCGGTCACGCCGACGTTGCATTTACCTTCTAGCCATTCGGCACGAATACCTTCCGCGCCATCAATCAAGTAAGCGGGCGTGCCGCGCTTTTCGGCAATTTCACGTAAGCGGTTGGAGTTGGAACTGTTGGGCGAACCGACCACTAAGATTATATCGCTTTCATCCGCGAGCTTTTTCAGCGCATCCTGCCGGTTTTGGGTGGCGTAGCAAATATCGTCTTTTTTTGGGCCAATAATCGCCGGAAATTTGTTGCGTAAGGCATCAATCACAATGGAGGCATCATCCACCGACAAGGTGGTTTGCGTCACGAACGCCAGTTTTTCGGGATTTTGTACGGTCAGTTCTGCCACCTCCTGCGGGGAATCAACGCGGTAGATTGCACCGCCGAAAGACGTGTCGTATTGCCCCATTGTGCCTTCGACTTCGGGGTGATTTTTGTGTCCGATGAGGATGGTTTCGCGCCCTTCGCTGCTGTAACGCATCACTTCGATATGCACTTTCGTGACCAGCGGGCAGGTGGCATCGAATACTTTCAAGCCACGACGGTTGGCTTCCTCTTGTACCGCTAAAGAAACCCCGTGAGCGCTGAAAATGACGGTGGCATCGTCCGGCACTTCGTCGAGTTCTTGCACGAAAATCGCGCCTTTTTCCCGTAAGTTGTTCACCACAAAGCGATTATGCACGACTTCGTGACGCACGTAGATGGGTGCGCCGAGGATTTCCAAGGCACGGTCGACGATTTCGATAGCGCGGTCAACACCGGCACAAAAGCCGCGTGGGTTGGCGAGAATGGCTTGCATGAGCGTTCCGTTTGTTAAGTGGTTTCGTGAAGGATACTGTAACGAAAGGGTGGTTGCAGTGCTATAGCGCGTACAGAGCGCACTTCCCTGTCAAACTGCCTGACGTGTTTTTGGTACTTTTGGGCACGGATTTGCAAGGTATGCAGGGTATTTTGATAGTGTTTGAGTTGCGCCATCAGCTCAAGCATATTATCAATATCCGCACGTTGTAGCGTGGTGACGGGTTCAACCACCGTTTCGGATACGATTTCGGCGACCGGTTCGGGGGTGGCGGGTGCAACTATCGGTTCAGACAATACCTCAATCACGGTATCTGTTGCACTAAGCGCACTGCTTGATTCGGCAATATCGTCACTTGCGGTAGTGGCACTGCGAGTGTTTACCAAGGTAGCCGTCAGTGCCGGGCTTAGGCTATTGAGCCATGCCAAATCAATATGCGGCGTGTACACGCTGGCTTCGGTGAATTCAGGTGCTGGCTCTTTAGCTTCTGCTGGCGTTTCTGCTACTGCCACCGGTTCAGGAATGATTGCCGGTTCAGGTGCGCTTATCGGCGTTGGGGTGATTAATTTCCCGAACGGCCCGGTGACTTTGACCGATTTTTGCGTGACTGTCAGCGGGATAATGCCTGCCAGCGCATCGGTCTCCGGTGGCAGTGCCGCATGGTATTGCATCAGATGCGCATTCGTTTGCTTCCACGCCACGGGCCAGTCGTATTTGAATTGGCGCTGGTAAGCTTCTCTCACCCACAGTGGCAGCCAAAAACACCGCCCAGACAGTTCCAGCAAGCCCAATTCACGCAATTGCAGAATGGCTTGGTAACGCTTGCGTTGGCTCAGGCGCAAGAAACCCGCGATTAGGCTGGCGTAATTATCTTGCGGCGGGCGCTTGAAGATTGGTGGCAGTGACCAACTGCGTTCCCTGCTAAGTAACGCTTCCAGCGTGTCCCAGTGAACCGGGCGATACAATAAGCTTAGTAAATAGAGGATGGCTTCGGTGGGTTTGCCGTGCAATTCTGTGGCGTTGGCGACCAGAATACGGCGGGCTTGGCGACCATCGGTTTGCTGATCCATCAAGATGGGGATTTGATCCATGCGTTGCCAATCACCCGCGTGCCAGACGCTCAGATAGCCACTTAGCAAATTCAAAGTCAGCGGATTTTGCCCGTAATCAACGGCAATTTGCCGCAATTTGTCGGTATCCGCCTGCACCCCTTTGTAGCGTAAACATTCGGCGGCTGCATCCACGGATAATTTTTCCAGTGCGTGATGTTTTACACCGGTCTCACCGAAATTACCCGCCAACGGTTCGCGGCTAATAACGACGCACAGCCCTGCATTTTGGGCAGCGAGGCGTTCCAACAACACGTTCAGACGCGGGTCGCCGACTTGGTTAACGGCACTGCCTTGGGTGTATTGCAGGGTTTCCAAGCCATCCAGAATCAACAGGGTATGGTGCGCATTCACCAGTTTAGCCAAATACTCACCCTGTAATAAATTGGGGCAACGGGTGGCAGCTTCTCCACCAAACCAGTGCAGCGCGTAGAGGAAAAACTCTTCAACCGGGTCTTTTAACGGGCGAGTAAGGTCGGGAGGGTAAAATGACCAGAGAAATACCGTTTCGGCATCATGCCAGTGCTTCTTTTGCAGCGTATGTAGCCACTTATGTATCAGGGCAGTTTTGCCAAGCCCAGTTGCGCCATACAGCAAAAATAGGTGTGACTGGCTGTCGACCCACGCCTGATTGAGCAAGCCTATTTCGTGAGTGCGCCCAAAGAGTGCGGGTGTTGCAAACTGCTTCACGTAATCTTCGGTGTCAGTATCGCGCTGCCCACAATGGTATTCGTCCCGGATAAAGATCCTGGTCATTTGCATTTCCCTAATGCCTGTAAAACATTTTTATGAGCCACACAGTAACAAACAACCCGCACTTGTCAAGCAGCTCATCTGCCATTCAGTCCCCCTTTCTGGCAGAAAGTTCAATTAAGCACTGAGGCGTTTGACCGGGGGCTGTATGCCCGCCATATAGCGAGCGCGTTGCAATAAAAAGGCAGCTTCGCGAATACCGCCAGTTAAACGCAATAAGCGCGTCAACAGCTTCATGTTTTGCGCCATGCTGGGTTGGTCGTGGCTGAGTTCCGCATACGCCATCCCACGTCGGGCGCAATACATCGCGGCAGATAAATTGCCAAGAATCAAATGGTGTTCACACAAATGATTCGCAATGATCGAGGCACGATACCAATGCTTTTGTACAGCGGATTTTTCCAGTTTGACACCGAGAGAACGGGTGGCTGTCACGGCTGCCTGCAAGTCGGAATGCCCTATTGCCGAATATTTAATCTGGCTACCGGGTAAGGTTGCAGTATCAGGCGGCAGTACCGTAGCCAGTGTTTGCGTGCATTTTTCCAACAAACTGTGCAGGCGTTCGGGAATGCCGGGAAATCTAGCGCGCACCCGTTCACGGAAATACGTGCGTAACAGGCTGTGCACATCCAACGCGCCGGTATCGGGAGCAGCAGTAATCAATTGCAAGTGGTACAGGCGGCGTTGCACGCGGGAAAATTCACGGATACTGAGTTTACTCAGTGGTGTCAGCGCTTGCAGGGTTTCATCGGGCTTTAACCAGCGTTGAAACCAAGGTTGCCGCTGACTTTGCAACAGCAGGAACAATTCTTTCTGCGTCACCGGACGGTCTAATAAGGTAATGAGGTAGAGTAATAGTAGCTCTGGGGTTTTCCACAGCCATTGCTCGATTAAGGCGAGTACTCGCCGGGTTTGTAAACCTTCGCGCTCTTTATCGCGCCATGCCAAAATACTGTTCACTTCCTCAATACGTCCACCGTTGGCAAGGTGTGACCCCAATAAGTTGAGGGTGAGCGCATGACCGCAAAAGTCATGGGAAAGTTTGCGCAAGGTGGCAGGTACGAGCAGTACACCGCGTTGGCGCAGTAACTCAGCACCTTCATCGTCACTGAATTCTGGCAGCGTGTATTGGGTAAGGTGCAGTTGGAACAATTCACAGCTTGGCAATGGTTGGCGTGAAGCCATTACACATAAACCTAGGTTATAAGCTGCAAGTAAATTAATGAAGACACCCAAGGCATGTGTCTGTAACGCTGGCGATTCCCCGCTTATTTCATCAGCATCAAAACTCACGGTAGGGAAATTATCCAAGACTAGCAGCGTGCGTTCGCGCTGGATCAGTTTCGCTAACAAATTGACCCGTTCGAGGGGGTGCATGGGCAAGGCAAGATGACTGCCGAACCATTGCAGGGCGTGTCCGATGAATTCGTCAACCAGTGCTGGTACAGCCGCAACGTCGGTGACATCGGGGAATGACCAAGCATAAACCTTGTCAGCGCCACGCCAATCAGCCGCTTCTAGCCTGCTCAGCCAAGCTTGCAACAGCGATGTTTTCCCTGTACCACTCAAGGCATTGAGTAGAAAAAAGCCTGTATCTTCATCGTGCCATGCTTGATCCAACGCCAAGAGTTCGCGCTCGCGAGCGACGAACCCTTGAGCACTCGCTGGTAAATTAGCAACCGTGTGTTGCGCTTGCTGATGCCGCCAAAAGGTGACAAATACCCCAGTCATCTTGTTTGCCCACCGGATAAATAGATCGAATGTTGTTATTTATTAGCTAATCAGCTTATCAAGTAAAATAGATTTTTTTAATTAAATTTGACTTATGGTATATAAGTGCTTTATTTTCCCGCACTCAGTTGCTCGGCTGAAGGGTCAGGGGTTTCGACCAGCTCATTTTGTACCAGTTTTTCTGGGGTATTATTCACCGGTTTAGTCGCTGGCTCAGCGAGTTCCGGGGTTTCTTCAGCCGCCACAAGGGGTAAACCTTCCTGCATACTGTCGGTTAAATCGGTCATATTGCTCAGGCATTCTTGCAAGTAAGCGGCTTTTTTGCTGGCACTGATACCGTCTTCTTCCGCATAGGTGTTACACAGCTCGGTGAGTGCCGCATTGTTGTTTTCAGGCGCACTGTCCTCTGCATGGATGATGGGGCTGGTGCTTATGCCGATCAGGGTCAGCAGGATGAGTGGGTATTTCATGAGATTAACCTTTCTTAGGCATGTCAATCCGCCCAATCGCACAACTGACGACGGAGCGGGCTTTTTCTTTCAGGGATGCCAAGCCTTCGACAGAACCGCGTTCTGGGTAGCCAAGACCAAACAGGGTTTGCGCGGCAGCGTCACGCACGTCTTCCGTGCTGTGTAAGGTGACAACCTGATGTTCTATATCGACATCAACCGCGTGGATTTGTTCATTTTCCATTAATTTTTTGGAAATGGTATTGACACAACCACCACAGCGGATATTTTCAACTTCGATACGGGTTTCCATGACACTCATCTCCCTTAGTATTGATTAATCTAGGAATATTAATATGGCGTCAACCGCAGCAAAACACAAGGTTTAGCCGATTTTCAGACCGACAAAAAATCCAGCCACTGCGCTTACGCCCTTGCTAGTGATGTGTGAGAGGCGTTCGACGAGGAAACCACCGGACTGTTTGACCATACCCGTTACGGCATTCGCGGCACTTTGCAGCTTTTCATCCGTCATTTCGGTCATGCCGTAATATTCGGTGACAAACAGCAACACAATGGCGGCTCCACCGAGAAATAAGGCGAGGCGCAACATTTTTTTAGCGAAATACCCAACTGCCAGACCGATAACAAAAGGTGCGCCCACGTTTCCCAATAAGAAGGCGGAGGAGAGAATATCAGTGCTTGGCGCTGCATTGAGAGAATAATCGTTCATTATTTGCCCTTTGATAGATCGTTTAGATCATTGGAGTTTTATTTGTAAAGAGAGTTCTGCTAAATTTATCACTAATCATAAAAAATAACACGGATAGCTATCGAACATGAAATGTTTCATCGGTTTGGCGTGTCTGCTGCTGTGTCTGGCAATGCCGGTTTACGCGACACAAATCATCCAGCCTTTCACGACAACCCTCGCTGTTAGCAACGGTAGTGTAATCGTTTTTAAGCCGGTTTACACCGTGGCAACCCCTAGTGATGGTGCGGAAACCGGGCTGGGTTTACGGGTGCATTTTAATGCCAATGCCTTGCAATTCAAGGGCGTGAATAACGCTTTCGCTTACGGTCTCCAGCCGGTCGGGGAAGTGAGCGTGGATAGCGCGAATCTGGATGCGGATGCCAGCACTGATCGCTATCTCACGCTGGCTTGGGTGGATGTGACTGCGCAATGGCCGGGAGCCGATGCATTGCCGCTAACCTTGGGTGAAGTGGCGTTTGAACGGCTGCCGGGGTTTGTCGGTACGACGTACATCCGCACCAGTGCCAGTGATACGGCGGATGGCATGGCGTTGCAAAGCACCCCGATGCAAGTGACGGCTGAAGCGCTCGCGGAGCCGGTAACACTCAAATTGCGCGGGCTGTTACAAGGTGCTTATGTCGGTACCGAGGGACGGATGCAGGATAGCTTGCGGGCAAGCGGTTTGGTTTCACTGGCACACCCTTATGCAGCATGGGGGCATACAGGTTCTGAGACCACGACCACAAGCTTGCTGGCAACCACGGGTGATGATGCCCCCGTCGATTGGGTGTTGGTGGAATTACGCGCTCAACAGTCGCCTTACACCCGTCTTGCCAGCCAAGCAGCGTTATTGCAACGTGATGGCGATGTCGTCGATGCCCTGACCGGAAACCCCACCCTGCGCTTTAAGGTTGCACCGGGAGATTATTATGTGGCATTGCGTCACCGTAATCATTTGGGGGTAATGAGTGCCACGCCACTGAAACTGACTGCCAACCCCAGCACTCTCGATTTTACCCACAGCACCACGCCAGTTTACGGCAATGATGTGCGTATTTCACAAAGCCCGGTGCGGCTATTGCCAACGGGCGATGCCAATGCGGATTTCAAGTTGATTGCCGATGGTCCCAATAACGATAAAAACACAGTGCTGGGTGTCATCCTTACTAGCTCGGAAAATACCGGGGCACATACCAATTTCCAGTTGCCGGGCTATCGGGCAACTGACATGAATCTGGATGGTAAAACCCTGTACGTCGGTCCGGGTAACGATGTGAATGCCTTATTGGGCAATATTTTATTAGCACCGGGCAACAGCACTAACAGCACGAATTACATGCTGCCCAGCAGTTTGCCGCAATAAGGTCATTGACGATGAAAACGCTAACCCTAACGTGTTTATTACTGGCTCTGGCGCACGGCGTGCAGGCAAACCCGAATGTACCAACCCCGGAGGTGAACCGCGCTGAACCGGAAGTTTTTCGTGGCGAAACGGCGACTGAAGCGGTGACATTACGCTTGCCGGTGCTACCACCGACAGCGGCACGCGGCTCCAGTACACGCAGCGCCGCGCTGACCTTTAATGCAGTCAGTTTACCGGTGCTGCAAGCGGATGAGATTCAGTTGTTGCAAAATGCACAAGGCGTGAAAGCGTACCGTGTCGGGGTGGGGCGTGAGTTACCCGCCAAGGTCAGTCAAGTGATAGATCTGAATACTTGGCAGTGGACAACGGTTAGTGGCGGCAAGGTAGCCCATTTCAGCGTGACATCCAGTGATGCCATGCGGGTACGGGCGCAGGTACAGCTTGGAACATTTCCGACGGGTGCGGAACTGCGTTTTTATTCTCCCGCCAAACCGGAACAGGTGTTCGGACCTTATACCGACGCACACAGCCTTAGTTGGTCGCCAACGGTGGAGGGCGATACCTTAGGGATGGAGATATTTCTGCCCACCGGAGTCACGCCGCAACAGGTGGAACTGGCGCTGCCGCAACTTTCACACTTAGTGGTTGACCCTGCCAGCAGCCAACTGAAAAACAGTATTTTTAAGGAAGATTATACCAGTTGCCAACAGGATATTGCCTGTGCCAGCCCCGCTTGGCAGGAAACCGGCAAAGCCGTGGCGCGTTATGTCTTCACCGACACCAACGGTCTGAGTTATATGTGTTCCGGGACAGTATTGGCGGATAACGATGTTTATACACAAATACCGTATTTTTTCACTGCCGCACATTGCGTTAATAATCAGCAAGCCGCCAGCACAATGGATATGTTCTGGTTGTATGCCAATACCACTTGCGGCGGGACTAACAATAGCTTTACGCAAACCAGCGGTGGCGCACAATGGTTGATGAGCAAAACGGCTCTGGATACAACCTTGGTGCGACTGAATAAGAACCCACCCGCTGGGGTGCTGATGTCGGGGTGGACGAACACCCCATTAAGCAAAAACCAAGCGGTCACGGGTATTCATCATGGCTTGGGTGGTCCGAAAAAGTACGCGATGGGCAATTTCCAGTGGCGAATACACATAGAGGCCCTTAACGATGGTGGTTATTCAGTCATGCCGGATGATAACGGCGATTTTTCCAATGTGTTGTGGCACACCGGGATTACGGCTCCGGGGAGCAGTGGGTCGGGTATTTGGGTGGAACAGGGCGGCAAGCATTACCTCAACGGTTCCTTGCTGGGTGGCTCGTCGAGCTGCGCGTCCCCGGATGCACCGGATGAGTACAGCCGTTTTGAGCGCACTTGGCCTTTCATTAGCCAGTGGTTAGGGGCAAGTGGAAAGCCACCGTCGTTGCGCTTGCGTCATGCCACTATTCCTGCAACCGCTTTGGTGGAAGGGGTGATCATCGCCCGTTATTTGCAAGGGGTACGCGGTGCGGCATTAGTGGAAGGTGTCACCAACCATACGCTGAACCTTACAACCTTGGAAACCCAGTTAGCCGCCGTGCAGCAGGTGATGGATATTGATGCTGACGGACATCAGCAGGCTGATAAAGACGCACGCTTGCTGATGCGTTATTTATTGGGCTTGCGTAATGCGGCACTGATTCAGGGAATAAGTTTAAGCAACTCAGGGCGAAAAACGGCGAGCAGTATCACGACTTATATTGAGTCTATTTTGAATCCGCTCAACAGTGACTCAACAGTGATGACTTCCCCCCTAAAAACCCAGCAAAGCGTTAGGAGACAGCC
>CAYQTB010000016.1:0-33549 GCA_964420315.1 uncultured Thiothrix sp.
TTATTCTACCACGGATAGCCTTGGGTTTTTATGATAGTGAGAAATTCGGGCTAGGTGCGCTGCCCACCTTGCTAGTGATCATTACCTTGGCGTTCTTTTTAATCCGCTTAGCACCCGGCGGGCCATTCGATATCGAACGCCCTATGCCGCCGGAAATCGCTGCGAATATTGAACATGCTTACCATTTGGACAAGCCTTTGCCGGTGCAATACGGGTATTACCTGCTCAATGTGTTACAAGGGGACTTAGGGCCTTCGTTTAAGTACCAAGATCACAGTGTCAGCAGCCTGATTGCGGAAGGGTTTCCCGTGTCTTTGCAACTGGGTGTATTTGTCATGCTGCTCGCCTTGCTGATTGGGATTCCGGCAGGAATGCTGGCGGCGTTGCATCACAACCGCCCGCTGGATCACGCGGTGATGGCAGTTTCGATGACAGGTATCACGATACCTATTTTTGGGCGATGGCTTGCGGGATGCGTTGGATCCGAAAGGGGGATGAAGCAGCGATGCATCAGACCTCCTAAATCATCCTGAATCGTTTATATTTGTAATCCATCGTACACATCGCATCCTGCTCGGTCAAACCGCGACCGGCGCTTTTATGTGCGGATGATGCTCGTAACCGACCAATTCAAAATCATCATAGGTAAAGTCAAACAAATCGGTCACGGCGGGGTTCAGTTTCATCTGCGGCAAGGGATATGGCTCACGGCTCAGTTGCAATTCTACCTGCTCCAAGTGGTTGGAATACAAGTGCGCATCCCCCAAGGTATGGATGAATTCACCGGGTTGCAACCCTGTCACTTGCGCCACCATCAGCGTCAGCAAGGCGTAGGAAGCAATATTAAACGGCACGCCGAGGAAAATATCCGCACTGCGCTGATACAACTGACACGACAGCTTGCCTTCCGCCACGTAAAACTGGAAAAAAGCGTGGCAAGGCGGCAGTGCCATGTTCTCAATATCCGCCACGTTCCAAGCGCTCACAATAATGCGGCGCGAATCGGGGTTGGTTTTTAATTGCTGGATAATTTGGGCAATCTGGTCAATATGCCGCCCATCAGGGGTAGGCCAGTTGCGCCATTGGTAGCCGTAAACCGGCCCCAATTCACCGTTTGCATCCGCCCATTCATCCCAAATGCTGACCCCGTTATCCTTGAGGTAACGAATATTGGTATCGCCTTTCAAAAACCACAGCAATTCATGAATGATTGAACGCAAATGTAACTTCTTGGTGGTGACGACAGGAAACCCCGCACTCAAATCAAAGCGCATCTGATAGCCGAAGACCGACACCGTACCCGTACCCGTGCGGTCGGCTTTGACGACACCGTGATCACGCACATGGCGCATTAAATCGAGGTATTGCTTCATACGTTAGCCTTCTTATACGCAAACCACATGAACAACACACCCAATACAATCATTGGCACACTCAACACCTGCCCCTGCGTGACCCAACCCCACGCCACATAGCCAAGTTGCGCATCCGGTTCACGCACAAATTCCACAATAATCCGCGCAACCCCGTAGCCTACCAGAAATAGACCAGAAATGGCTCCCACGGGCGGCGAACGCTTCCGAAACCAATTCAACACCAAGAACAGCACCAAGCCTTCTAAAAAGGCTTGATAAAGCTGCGAGGGGTGACGCGCAACATTGTCCACTTGCGGAAACACCATGCCCCACGGCACATCGGTCGCCCTACCCCATAATTCACCGTTGATGAAATTGCCGATACGCCCCACCCCTAAACCAATCGGCACAAGTGGTGCGACAAAATCACTGACTTCAAAGAAATTTAGCTTCCAACGCCGCGCCAGCAAGAACATTGCCAGAATCACCCCCAGCAAACCACCGTGGAAACTCATACCACCATCCCAAATTTGGAACAGGGAAATCGGGTCAGACAACAAGCCTTTCAGGTTATAAAACAGCATGTAGCCAATGCGCCCACCGGCAACTACGCCGATTGCTCCCCAGAACATCATGTCATCCACCCGATCCGAGTTCATAACACTATTGGGTTGTTTGGCGCGCATCTTGCCGATAATCAGGAAACCGAGAAAACCAATCACATACATCAGCCCGTACCAATGCACTTGCAAAGGACCGAGTGCTATCGCCACGGGGTCAAATTGAGGGTGTACCAACATAAGTGTGTTACTCGCTTGCTATAAAAACAATTGTTTGAGTGCTGAGCCAGGGTCTTCCGCCCGCATGAACGCTTCGCCAACCAGAAACGCATTAACCCCATGCTCACGCATCAGTTGCACATCGGCGGGGGTATGAATGCTGCTTTCTGTCACCAACAGCACGTTATCCGGCACGTCAGGCAGCAGCTCAAGGGTGGTTTGCAGGGAAGTCTCGAAGGTACGCAAATTGCGGTTATTGATGCCGATCAGCGGGGCATTGAAACGCAAGGCACGCCCAAGTTCATCCTTGTCATGCACTTCAATCAGCGCATCCATGCCCAGTTCCGTTGCCAGCGCGTACAGATCCGTCATCTGTGCGTCAGCCAATGCCGCCACGATCAGCAAGATGCAATCTGCACCAATCGCGCGTGCTTCGTACACCTGATAACGATCAACGATGAAATCTTTACGAATAACGGGCAACTGACACGCCGCACGCGCGGCTTGCAAATACTGTTCGCTGCCTTGAAAGTATTGCGCATCGGTCAACACCGACAAACACGCTGCACCACCACGCTCGTAACTCGCCGCAATCGCAGGCGGGTCGAAATTTTCGCGAATCAGCCCTTTACTGGGCGAGGCTTTTTTGATTTCCGCAATCACTGCCGATTCACCTGCTGCCAGACGCTTGCGCATGGCTTGCTCGAAACCGCGCACGGGTGAGGCACTGGCAGCCTCTTCCTGCCATTGCGCCAGACTACGCACCGCAGAACGTGCCGCGATTTCTTCCTGCTTGGTGCGCAGGATTTTTTGCAAAATATCAGGGGTACTCATCAGGCATCAAAACTTTTCGTTAGATCAATCAATTGCTGCAAACGTTCAGCGGCTGCACCGGAATCCAGCACGTGCTGGGCTTTAGCAACACCCACCGCATGACTATCCGCCAGACCTGCCACGTAAATTGCCGCACCTGCATTCAAGCACACAATGTCACGCGCTGTGCCCAGTTCACCTGCGAACACGCGCTGAATTAATTGCAAACTTTCTTGTGCCGTTTCTACCCGCACACTGTCGAGGCTGGAGGTTGACAAACCAAAGTCTT
The DNA here is from genome assembly GCA_964420315.1 of uncultured Thiothrix sp. Classification (GTDB taxonomy): domain Bacteria; phylum Pseudomonadota; class Gammaproteobacteria; order Thiotrichales; family Thiotrichaceae; genus Thiothrix. Next base: position 3,237 of record CAYQTB010000016.1, read on the forward strand.
CGGGTTGAATGGTGTATTCAGTGATCACCCCATCTTTCAGCTCTGCCACAAACGTCAGGGCAGCGGTGCTGATTTCATCCAAACCGTCAGCGGCATGTACTACCATGACATGCTTGCTGCCCAAGTTTTGCAACACCTCAGCCATTGGGCGTACCCATTGCTGACTAAACACCCCCAATACCTGGCACGGCGCATTGGCAGGATTCGTAAGAGGCCCCAGCACGTTAAAAATGGTACGTACCCCTAATTCACGGCGCACGCCAATCGCATGTTTCATTGCACTGTGGTGCTTTTGCGCAAATAGAAACCCTACACCCAGCGTATTAATGCACTCAGCCACCTGTTCCGGGGTAATGTTCAAATTCACGCCCGCTGCCTCTAACACATCCGCACTACCGGATTTGCTGGAAATCGAACGGTTGCCGTGTTTAGCGACTCGCGCCCCCGCAGCAGCGGCAACCAACGCACTCGCCGTGGAAATATTAAACGTGCCAGACGAATCCCCCCCCGTACCGCAGGTATCCACCAAATGTTCCAGCGATACCTCAACGCGGGTCGATAATTCACGCATCACGCTCGCCGCCGCACTGATTTCGGTAACGGTTTCACCGCGCATCCGCAAACCGATCAGAAACCCGCCGATTTGTGCGGGAGTCGCCTGACCTGTCATGATAATACGCATCGCGTCTGTCATTTCTTCGGTGGAAAATAAACCATTTTCTGTAACCTTACGTATATATTTTTGCAATTCCATGAAATCTGCTTGATTCTTGCTAAGATAAGAGTAAATGAATGCTAACATGGATTTGGTCTTTTGTGTTCACTACTGAAAGAGGTGTCTTATGGAAAAGAACGTTGGCAGCATGGATAGAAATATCCGCTTCGGAGCAGGCGCTGTTCTATTGGTTCTAGCGTTGATTGGCATCATCAAACCGACGTGGTTATTTGTCATCGTGGGGCTGGCATTACTGGCAACCGCCTATCTGAACTTCTGCCCGGCTTACAAACTGATTGGCATGAATACCGGTAAGAAATAAGTCGATTTTCACTGCACTGGTTGGCGTCATTTGCCGCTGACCAGTCAGTGTGCGATATTGCCTTCCATTTAGTTGGAGGGACATGCCATGATTATCAAACCCAGTGAACACCCCGGTTCACATGAGCGTCATTTGTTGCGCAAAGCCAGCAATCCGCTATTCCCCAACGCCCCCACCTTAGACGATGACAAGCTCATCGACGCACAACGGCTGGATCACGAAGCCATACAAGCTTTTAACAGCGAATTCCGCGCTTTGCTGGAAGAAACCACCTCACTGACCGGCAACGTTGACAGCGACGTGATTTTGCAGATCAAAGACCGGCTGGATCGCGCTTACGAAACCGCTTCCCGCATTGGTGGCGATACCACTGCCATGAAAGGCGTGATTCGCAAACTGCTGAGCTTTATCATGGCAAGCGTGCGCCGTGGTGCAGGTGCGGATGAACACGCACACATGGAATTGGATCAAGAAGAATCCGCACGCGAAGCCCATTTCGCCTTACTGAGTGCCGCCTTGGTCGCCGATTTGCTGCACCCCGACTCCCCGATTCACCCCGATGAACTCGTGCCTACCTTACTGTCTGCCGACAAGGATGAACTGCAATTAGCCCTGCAAATGTTCGACGAAGTGCAATTGCTGGCGATTTTAAGCCAAGGTGCAGCACTGCTGGAACAATTGCAAGGCGCAGGCGTGAATGTCAGCATTCCACAGGAAAAACTCGCTTTCATGCAAGGCTACGCGGAATTTGCGGGCAGCTTGTCGACTTAAGCAAGCGCTTCCATCACCATCCGCCCAACCGCACTTTCCACCGCGACGATTTCACCGCGCAAGGAATTCGGTTGAGCTTCAGTGATGCGGACATCCACGAATTTACCGATCAAACGTGGATGCCCGTCGAAATTCACCACGCGATTGTTTTCGGTGCGCCCTGCCATTTGTGCGTGTTTGCGGGAAGGGCGTTCCACCAACACCCGTTGCACCGTCCCCACCATTGCTGCGCTGATGGCGTTAGCCTGTGCCAGAATGCGGGTTTGCAAGTGTTGCAAACGGTCTTTTTTCACCGATTGCGGCACGTCATCTGGTAGGCTTGCGGCGGGTGTGCCGGGGCGTTGGCTGTAGATAAAACTAAAGCTGGTATCAAAATTCATCTCTTCAATCAGCTTCATGGTATCGGCAAAATCCTGTTCAGTTTCACCGGGGAAGCCAATAATGAAATCGGATGACAAGCTCAAATCCGGGCGAATTTTGCGCAATTTACGGATCTTGGCTTTGTATTCAATCACCATGTGGTTGCGCTTCATCGCCATTAAAATCCGGTCAGAACCGCTTTGCACAGGTAGATGCAAATGGCTGACCAATTCCGGCACATCGGCGTACACCTCAATCAGGCTATCGTTGAATTCCTTGGGGTGCGAGGTGGTGTAACGGATACGATCAATCCCATCGACCGCTGCTACGAAAGTAATCAAGGTCGCTAAATCGGCAAGTGAGCCATCGTGCATTTTGCCGCGATACGCATTCACGTTTTGCCCCAGCAAATTGACTTCGCGCACCCCTTGCGCGGCGAGTTGCACGACCTCGGTGATTACGTCATCAAACGGGCGCGAAATTTCTTCACCACGGGTATAAGGCACAACACAGAAGGTGCAATATTTACTGCAACCCTCCATCACCGACACAAACGCTGTCGGGCCTTCGGCATGCGGTTCGGGCAAATTGTCGAACTTTTCGATTTCGGGGAAGGAAATATCCACCACCGCATGGTGTTCGGTGCGCACTTGGCGAATCATATCCGGCAAGCGGTGCAAGGTTTGCGGACCAAACACCACATCCACTACCGGCGCACGTTGGCGTAAGGCTTCGCCCTCTTGACTCGCCACACAACCGCCCACACCGATGACAATGTGCGGGTTTTTATCTTTAAGCTTTTTCCAACGCCCCAATTGCGAGAACACTTTTTCTTGTGCTTTTTCGCGGATCGAACAGGTATTCATCAGTAACACATCCGCTGCTGCCGGATTGTCAGTGAGTTCCATGCCCTGCGCATGATGCAACACGTCCAGCATCTTGGCTGAATCGTATTCGTTCATTTGACAACCGTGGGTTTCGATAAAAATTTTGCCTGCCATTGTGTCCGTTCTATCCGTCGTGAAAGCCTAGGGAAGCGCACTATTATCCGCGCTCTACCGAATACAGACAACTTCTCACAAAAAACAGGCTAAAATCGTGGGTGTAGTGCCCGCAAGGGGCGCTTTAATGAATAGAAATCGTAGGAATACACCATGAAAACAACTTCATTTTTTTCAGCATTAGCATTAGCGCTGGCACTCAGCGTTTCCAGCGTGCAGGCTGCCAACGATGTGTACGTGGTTACAGGCGTGACAGCGGGCGAATTCTTAAACATGCGAGCCAATGCAGGGACGAGCAACAGTGTTGTCGGCAGAATTCCACATGACGGTCAGGGCATTGTGACCACGGGCGAAGAGAAAAAAGTCGGTAGCACTGTCTGGGTAAAAATTTACTGGAAAGGTGTCGGCGGCTGGGTCAACAAACGTTATTTATTGCCAGAAGACCGAGCGGCAAGCGCAGCGCCTGCACCAGCACCCGTTACCCCACCTCAACCTGCTGCACCACCTGCGGTTGTCGTGCCACCAATTAAAGTACCTTCCACTATCACGCCACCACCTCCCAAAGCAGCCACGAATGTTTTAGTGTGCAGCGGCACTGAACCTTTCTGGCGCATCGACGTGACCGATACCAATGTCAGCGTGAATATGATGGATGGCCCACGCTACAGCGTACCGGTCACGTTCCGCCAAACTTCGGCGAATAATATGACCATTGCGGTCATTGCAGGCGCAGCGGGTACGAATAATACCCAAGCCTTCCTGCAAAAAGTCGACAGTTGCAGCGACGGCATGTCGAATACCAATTACCCGTACAGCATTACAGCGGTATTGAATAACCAGCGCGTGGTGTCAGGGTGCTGCCGGGTGGAGTAACAGCATAGAAAAGCAGGGAGATCATGGGTACACTCTGCCCTTTTCTCCTCTGTGCAAGGAACCCCCATGTCCCACATGCAGTTCGACCTGCTCACCACCGACGGCGCGGCGCGGCGCGGTCGCCTGACCTTTCCGCGTGGCACGGTAGAAACCCCCGCCTTTATGCCCGTCGGCACGTATGGTACGGTCAAAGCCATGACCCCCGAAGAACTGCAAGGCATTGGTGCTGAAATTATCCTCGGCAACACCTTTCACCTGATGTTGCGCCCCGGCACAGAGATTGTGCAATTGCACGGCGATTTGCACGGCTTTATGCACTGGGAAAAACCCATTCTCACCGACTCTGGCGGCTTCCAAGTGTTTTCACTGGCGGAAATGCGTAAAATTTCCGAAGAGGGTGTGCGTTTTCAATCCCCCGTGAATGGCGCAAAAGTGCTGATGACCCCGGAATCGTCCATGCAAGTGCAGCGCGAACTCGGCTCGGACATCGTGATGATTTTCGATGAATGCACCCCCTTCCCTGCCACGCCCGCTGAAGCGCGACATTCGATGGAGCTTTCTTTACGCTGGGCAAAGCGCAGCAAAGATGCGCACGAAGGCAATCCATCCGCGCTGTTTGGCATTGTGCAAGGCGGCATGTACGAAGACTTGCGCAAAGTTTCCGCCCACGGTTTGCTCGACATCGGTTTTGACGGTTATGCTATTGGCGGTTTGTCGGTCGGCGAACCCAAAGACGAACGCGATAAGGTGCTGGAATGCACCTTGCCCGAACTTCCCACTGACCGCCCACGTTACCTGATGGGTGTCGGCAAACCCGAAGACATCGTGGAAGGTGTTCGACGCGGGGTGGATATGTTTGATTGCGTGATCCCCACCCGCAATGCGCGTAACGGCTTTCTGTTTACCCGCTACGGCACGTTGAAAATCCGCAACAGCCAATACCAGCACGATACCCGCCCGATTGACGAGCAGTGCGGTTGCTACACGTGCCAGCATTATTCCCGCGCTTATCTGCGGCATTTGGACAAATGTGGGGAAATTCTGGGCGCGCGGCTTAACACCATCCACAACCTGTATTACTACCAAGAGCTGATGCGTGACATCCGTGCCGCGATTGCAGCGGGGACGTTTGAAACCTTCGTGCGTGACTTTTATGCCTTGCGCACCAAAGCCGAGGATTGCTGACTACCACAACAGGGTTATTGGCAACCCCGCCCCCTGCCCCGATAATCTTGACCCATTATCTGGGAAATAGGTACACGCCCCTTGCAGCTTTCCAACGAAGACAACCTGCGGCTCAACGTCCTGCTTGCCCAACCGCTGCAAGCCGTGCGCATCAACGAGTCCACCATGACCGTCCACGCCCTCACCGAGCGCGGCGAAGCAAAAGTGCGCCTTAACCCCACGGCACGGGACGACCAATACCTGCGCTGGGTACGCGAATTGCTCTCCATGAAAGTGACCGGTTCTCCCGGCGGCTACCCGATCTTCCTGAAACGCTGGACGCGCATGGGTCATGCTCGCAATAACCTCGACCAAATGCTGCTGCTCGGTGAACCCGAAGCCGTCGCCGCCGTAGTCTACACCCCCGGCTTAAGCCACGACATTGCAAAACGCGCCTGGTGGGCAAGCCCCAGCGCCACCAACGCCCGTTGCTTGTTAGAAAATCCCGCTGTCGTCAGCGGCGAACTCGGCAAGGAACTCACCGCCTACCTGCTCGAATTCCTCCCCTTTGAAGAGGTACAACTCGATGTAGTCAATACCGTGCGCCTTTGCCTGCAAGGTGAACTGATCAGCCCCGCTGAACGCAGCAAACTTTGGGAACGCGCCAAACGCAAGAATCCATTCTACATCGGCTTTTTGCACGCTGACCCCGCCTATATCCCGTTACCAGCGAAACCACACCGCTATCAGCCTGCACTTAGCACACAACTGACCCACTTAACGGCAAACGGCAATCCTTACGCCCAAGCACTTTGCGACATTCTCAGCCCCAATGGGCAAAACTGGCTGCGTGCCCTGCAATTCGCTTTAGAAAAACCCGTGGATCAGGATGTGGTCATCTCACTGTTTATCGCCATTGGCAAACACTTTGCGCTCCCGCTTCCCGAATTCAGAGGGGTACGCGAACTCGATACGGCGGTCACACGCGCCGAACAATTTTGCCATGCCGACTGCCCGCCAGACGCAAAAGCCGTGCGTGATACCTTGAATCCCGACACCTTGCCCCTATTTAAAGCTATGTTAATACTTGCGCAAATGGGGGAAGATTCCCTTATTCCGTATTTTGGCGGCAACGATTCGGTCGGTTCAGTGATGCGCAAACGCCTCGAACCCTTGATCAACCCCTTGTTGGCGCAAATCACCCTTTTACTGAAATAGGTACATCCATGCCCTACTACGTCTTCAAAATCACTCAACCCAACCCAATGATCAAAAATCTAGATTTGCAGCAAGCGTGTGAAACGTACCCCGCCGCGCGTGAACTGGCTCGCAGCCTGCGGGCGCAACAAGAAGCGGGTGACAAAACCATCGTCAAAATCGTCTTCGCCGCTAGCCAGCTCGAAGCCGAAGAAAACCTACACGAAGTCCGTGAAAAACCCATCCTAATGGAATGGGAAAAATGAGCCGCGCATGGATGAAGACCAATACCGCACGGTTTACCGCGCAGTTAACGCCAACCGTTGCGTGTTTGAAAAAGCGTTAAACAACCGACGTTGCAATTGCAGCCGCCACGAGCGTTTCCTGCTGGCAACCCGCGAAGCCGTGGGCTGTAAATCGGCAACCAGCCTCGCCAATTGCACACTGTTTTTAACCACATTGCGCGAAAAATCCCGCTTTGCCCTGCGTGAAACCCTGATTGACGGTCCCTTACCGCACAATAAGGAACTCAAAGTGCAAGCAGGCGGCACATTAGCCCTGCAACAACACCTGTTTCCTGAGCAACTGGATGAAAAAACCACGCAAGACATCTACGCATTGGTCAACATCGCACTCGCAAAATACGCTAACATTGCCGATTTCCCGTATGGCGAACTCGTTAAAGGTGTCGTCCACTACGAAAGCCGCCCCAAACGTGGCAAATAAACATACCCAGTTTTAGGTGACAAATGGATCGTTTTCCCGTCTTTCTCGACCTGCACAACCGTTCTTGCCTCGTGGTCGGCGGTGGCAAAGTAGCCGAACGCAAAGTAGACAGCCTGCTCAAAGCGGGGGCTGTGGTCAAGCTGATTGCCCCCGACATCACCGCAGAAATGGGCATTATCAGCAGTGGGCAACGTGTCCAACACCATGCCCGCCCGTTTGCGGAGAGCGATATTGACGGGCAATTCCTCATCATTGCCGCCACCAACAACCCCAGCGTCAATGCCCACATTGCCAGCCTCGCCGATGCGCGGAACATTCCGGTGAATGTGGTGGATGATGCCTCGGTCGGCAGTTTCATTATCCCCTCCGTGGTTGACCGCTCCCCCGTCACCATTGCCATATCCACCGGTGGTGCATCCCCCGTATTGGCACGGCAATTGCGCATGAAGCTGGAAACCATGATTCCCGCGCAATGCGGCGAACTCGCGGGTATCACCGAAGAATACCGCGACATCGTGAAAAACCGCCTGCCCGAAGAACACCGCAAAGCCTTCTGGGAACAAGCCTTAAAAGGTCCGTTTGCTGAGCTCGTGTATGCCGGTCATGAAGCCGATGCCCGTCGCTTGTTGGATGATATGCTTGCCAACTACCCCAACGGGCAAACACTAGGCGAAGTCTATCTGGTCGGTGCAGGTCCCGGCGACCCCGATTTGCTGACCTTCAAAGCCCTACGCCTGATGCAACAAGCGGATGTGATGGTATACGACCGCCTCGTGTCCAAATCCATTCTGGACATGGCAAACCAACGCGCTGAACGCATTTACGTCGGCAAAGAAAAAGCCAGCCACGCCGTGCCGCAAGACCAGATCAACGACTTACTGGTGAAACTGGCCAAGCAAGGCAAGCGCGTGTTGCGCTTAAAAGGTGGCGACCCGTTCATTTTCGGGCGCGGCGGTGAAGAAATCGAAACGCTGGCGGAAAACGGCGTACCGTTCCAAGTTGTCCCCGGCATTACCGCCGCTTCTGGCTGTTCGTCTTACGCAGGTATTCCATTGACGCACCGCGATTACGCGCAATCCTGCACCTTTGCCACTGGGCATTTGAAAGACGGCAGCATTGACCTGAACTGGGCGCAATTGTCGCAACCGAACCAAACCGTGGTGTTTTACATGGGCTTGACCGGGATCGAAGTCATCAGCCAGCAATTGCAAGCCTTTGGGCGTTCCGGCGACACGCCAGCGGCATTGGTGGAGCAAGGCACAACCCGCAACCAGCGCGTCCACATCGGTACAATTGCCACCTTACCGCAACTAGTGAAAGACAGCGGAGTTCGCGCCCCCACCCTCACCATTGTCGGCGAAGTGGTTAATTTACATGGCAAATTGCATTGGTACGAACCGCAACGCCACGTCATTGCCAGCGAATTTAGCCTCGACCACCCTGTTGCCCCTGTGGAGGTATAAGCCATGTCCGAAACCCGTATCAGCGTTGAAACTTTCAAGCAAAACTTGACTGCCACCGGGCAGGATTTCAAGCACAACATGAGTTCCGAAGGCAGTTGTTCGGAAAACGAACCCTATGCCATGCAAGTCATTGACGACAGCATGGAGCCGGAATTTGCCAAAGGTTGCGTGATTGTGATTGACCCGACAGGCATTGTGCGCGACGGCGCGTATGTGTTCGCGGTGGATGACAAAGACGAATACATTTTCCGCCAATTGCGCATTATCGAAGGCAAATACATCCTCGTAGCACTCAACGATGACTACGAAGCCATTGAAATTGCTGGCATGAAGCGTATCGAAGGCGTGATTACCCAACGTTCCGCAGGCAGTTACCGACCACCCAACGGCAAACGCCGTTCTTACCACAAGTGGTACGACAAATGACCATCATGTACGGCATCAGCCATTGCGACACCGTGAAAAAAGCCCGTGCGTGGCTGGGCGAACGCGGCATTGAGTACACCTTCCACGATTTTCGTAAGGATGGCGTGAATCCGGTATGGTTACGGGCTTGGGTGGACGAATTCGGCTGGGAGACGCTGGTCAACCGCAAAGGCACGACTTGGCGCAAATTGCCGGAAGAAACCCGCGAGAATATGGATGAAGCGATTGCTTTAGCCGTAATGGAAGAACAGCCTTCCATTATTAAACGTCCGTTGCTTGATATGGGTTCGCGGCATGTGGTGGGCTTTTCGCCGGATGCTTACCGCCAATTGTTTCAAAACTAACAACACAGGATTTCTTTGATGTCTGCTACCCTCGATCTTGCTATCGACTTGATTTCACGCCCATCCGTCACCCCATTGGATGAAGGTTGCCAACCATTGCTAGCGAATCGCCTCGCCCCGCTGGGCTTTGTTGCCGAACACCTGCGCTTTGGTGATGTGGATAATATCTGGCTACGCCGTGGCACGACCTCACCCGTGTTTTGCTTTGCAGGGCATACCGATGTTGTGCCCACGGGGCCGCTGGAGGCGTGGGACAGCCACCCGTTCCAGCCGGAAATCCGTGATGGAATGCTGTATGGGCGCGGGGCTGCGGACATGAAAGGCAGCATTGCCGCCTTCACCATTGCGTGCGAAACCTTCGTGCGCGAAAACCCGGATCACCGAGGTTCAATTGCATTCCTGATCACCAGTGATGAAGAAGGTCCCTCCATCAATGGCACGGTCAAGGTCGTGGAAGTGCTGGAGCAGCGCAACGAGAAAATCGACTGGTGTTTGGTCGGCGAACCATCGAGTACTTGCTGCCTGGGTGACGTGGTGAAAAACGGGCGACGCGGTTCACTCAATGGCGTACTCACCGTGATTGGGCAGCAAGGGCATGTGGCGTACCCGCACCTGGCGGATAACCCCATTCACCGCGCCGCGCCTGCGTTGGCGGAACTGGTGAGTATCGAGTGGGATAAAGGTAATGAATTTTTCCCGCCGACCAGCTTCCAGATTTCCAATATCAAGGGCGGAACGGGGGCGAATAATGTGATTCCGGGGACGATGACGGTGGAGTTCAACTTCCGCTTTTCGACACAGCAGACAGAAAGGGGCTTGCGGGAACAGGTGGAGGCGATCTTTAACCGCCACGGGTTTGGCTATGAATTGAAGTGGACGCTTTCGGGTAATCCGTTTTTAACACCGCGTGGGGATTTGGTCGATGCCAGTGTCACCGCGATTCAGGCGGTCAATGGCGTGGACACGGAACTGTCTACATCGGGCGGCACATCGGACGGACGTTTCATTGCACCCACAGGAGCGCAGGTGATGGAGTTGGGTCCCGTCAATAAGACCATTCACAAAGTGAACGAATGTGTTGCCGTGGATGATTTAAACGCGCTCACGATTATTTACCAAAAAATACTGGAGCGCTTACTAACCTAAAGATGTGCCGGGCTGACACCCGACATCAGCTCATCCAGCGTGTTTCACACTGAACTTATTTGAAGGTTTTACGCGGTCGCCCACGTTTCCGTTGGGTGATCTGTCCTTCTTCCAGCTCAGCATTTGCCCAATCGGTTAAGCTCTTATGGATATGCTCAGCCACCACCTGCAGGCGATCTTCCAACGCTGCCCTAAAAAAAGCTTCCCGTTGCTCACTGGCACGAAGAGCTTCACGTAGCTCCCGAACTTCTTCTTTGTAGTTAGCGTCAAGCTCTTCAAGTTGATTACGCAACTGATTGATCTTATGTGTCAATTCTTCTCGAATTTTGCGCTTCTCTTCCGCTGCTTGTGTTCTCACCTCAGCAAGCGTGCTGGAAGTTGCACCTTTGGGGCGTCCTCTGCCACGCTTATTCATCGCATCGTCTGTCTGCATGGATGTATGACCTGTTTCATTGTCTTGGCTGTTGCTTTGTAAAGTCGTCATGCTGAGCATTCCGCTCATATAATCCGCAGTTCTCACTTTTCTCCCTCACAAGAACGCATTAAAAGGGTTTTCTGATTCTGACCTTTAGAGCCACCATTATCTGAATAAATATTCAACATTTCAAGGTGATATTTAAAATTTATTCAAAAAAATATAATTTTATTACTCATAATAAAATTGTGACGCCATGCGCAACACCAATTGCTGTTGCTTTCACAAAGTTGACTTGTCGCAAGTCCGTTTAGGTTACACTTTTTTTTGCTACGGTTTCAATTAAAAAGCAGCAATGTGTAAGATATTTCTCATTGAGTCTCTGCCCAGAGTGTGCGATGTTAGGGTGCTTTAAATGCTGCATGGAAAGCATGAGAACCAGATTACAACAGCATTTCTTGTTGAACACCCTGTTAACAGTGGCGTGCAGCCCCACCGTGGCACTGGCGCAACCGGGGTGGATGGCGTGTTCTGTACCCGCTACCGACAAAACAAGCGGGGTTCAGCGCCCCGGCAACCTCTCCCCACAAGCCGTTTACATTGAAGCTGATACCGCCTTATTTCGTAGCCAAGGCATTTCAACCATGAGCGGAAACGTGCATATTTCTCAAGAAAACAATAAATTGGAAGCAGGTCAAGCCAGCTATGAACAACCGGCAGGTATTGTGACTGCCTCCGGTGGTGTCAGTTTTAGCAGTCATGACATGCAAGTACGCAGTCGCGAACTCCGCTACAACCTTCCGCAAAATACCGGGGAAATGCAGGAAGCCGAATACGACTTAACACACGCCAACGGCCAAGGATTAAGCAAGCGTGTCGTGCAAGAATCCCCGGATTTAACCCGCTTGGAAGACTCCACCTACACGACCTGTCCTGTGAATAAACCAGACTGGAGCTTGAATGCCAGCACCATCTATCTGGATCACCGCAACCAACGCGGCAGCGCCCGCCATGCTACCCTGAAAATACGCCATGTCCCCATCGGGTATTTGCCGTATTTTTCGTTTCCACTCACCGATGCACGTAAATCTGGCTTGCTGTGGCCGACCATGAGTACGAATGAACGTTCTGGCTTACAGCTTAGTTTGCCCTATTATTGGAACCTTGCGCCTAACTACGACCTGACCTTAACCCCGTCCTTACTGACCAATCGCGGCTTGCAACTCGGCACGGAATTCCGTTACCTGACAGAAAAACACCGGGGAGAAGCCTCGTATATTTTGCTTCCCAATGATAGCGAGAGTAATAAGGACAATCGCTATTACTTCAATGTAAAAAATGACACCCGCTTCGGCTCAAAATCCAGCCTGCAACTAAAAGCCGAAGGGGTATCAGATGATCAATATTTCGTGGATCTGGGCAACTCCCTCGAAGCAACCAGCGTGGTAAACCTAGAACGGCGTTTGGAATACCGGACAAGTGGTCAATATTGGTCATTTTCAACCCTGTTACAGGACTATCAGGTATTGGACGGCGGTATCGCCCCCCACGCCCGCTCACCGCAATTACTGCTGCGCTATCGCCCGCCACAGACCAACACTGGCTTGAATCTTGAGGCGGAAGCCGAATACACCCACTTTACCGGCAGCACCACGGAAACCAACGGTACGCGCCTGAATTTCACCACCCGCACCAGCAAACGCTTTAGCAACGAAGCGGCTTATATCAAACCCTCACTGACACTACGTCACACGCAATACCAGCTTGATGACACTGACAAGACACAAATTGACCGCACAGTTCCCAGTGCCAGCGTCGATGCAGGCTTGTTTCTTGAGCGCAACATCCAGCAAGGGCGTTATATCCAGACCTTAGAACCGCGTTTGTTCTACACCTATACGCCCTATCGTGACCAAAGCAACATCCCGGTATTTGACTCTTCAGCGCGTAGTTTGAATTACAATCAACTCTTCGCTGAAAACCGCTTCACCGGCAAAGACCGCATCGGGGATGCCAGTCATCTCACGGCTTCGGTGTCGACCCGCGTCCAATCACCCGAAGACGGGCGTGAATTGTTCCGTGCCAGCATTGGGCAGGTATATCACTTTGATGAACGCAAAGTGACCCTCCCCGATGAAGCCCCCTTGCAAGGCAACCGTTCCGAACTCATTCTGGAAGCTGCCGGGGAAATCAACCCCCGAACCCGCCTAAGCACCACCGCTTACTGGGATAGCAAAGAAAATTCGGTTAACGCTGGGGAAGTGCGGGTAAACTACAAAGATGATAAAAAACGGATTCTCAACGTCGGTTATGCGCAACGCAAAGACGAGTTTGAATCCGCTAACCTTTCGCTTGCTATCCCAGTGAACGAGCATTGGAAAGCGGTAGGCGCATGGGAACGTGATTTACAAAATGACCGTAACCTCGAAACCGTTATTGGTGCCGAGTACGAGAGTTGCTGCTGGAAAACCCGCGTCGCCAGTCGCAATTACTTACTTCCCGACAACACTAGCCATGACAACGCGGTGTTTGTTGAGTTTGAACTAAAAGGACTGGGCAACTTTGGCAGTGGCACGCGTGACCTACTGCAAAACCGTGTGTATGGATATGAATAAAGTAATCCCCTCCTCCTTACTCAGCACTGCGATCTTAGCGGTACTACTGAGCGTGCAGCCCATACAAGCTGACACCAATGCCACGCCACTGGATCAAATTGCCGCCGTGGTCAACCGTGATGTGGTCATGATGAGCGAAGCGCAGCAGCGCGCCCAACGGTTGCGTTCTACCAGCCCGGCAGCCGCACAACTTGCCGCACCAGCCTTACTAAAACAAGCCGTGGACAACTTGATTCTGGAAAAACTGCAACACCAGCAGGCAGAAGAACTCGGTATCCAGATTGATGATGTTACCCTGAACAAAACGCTTGCGCTGATTGCCCAGCGCAATAAACTGAGCTTGCCCGCGTTCCAGCAAGCCTTACAGCAGGAAGGCATTGATTACGCCGACTTCCGCGAACAAACCCGGCGCAAACTCATGGCGGATGCCTTGCGCAAACGTGAAGTCCAACGGCGTCTACAAGCCAGCACTGCTGAAGCCACTGAGGCTCAAGCAGAGGAACAATTTCAAGCATGGTTACAAGAATTACGCAATGAAGCCTACGTGGAATACCGCATTCCGGTGGAACGTAGCAGCCTGACTCTGCAATGAGCAACACGGCATCATGACAAAAAACACGCTACGTATCGCGATTACAGCGGGCGAACCTGCGGGTATTGGCCCTGATATTATCCTAACACTATTGCAGCAACAGCAATGGTCAGCAGACTTGGTGGTCATTGCAGACCCTGCCGTATTGCACGAACGTGCTCAACAATTGGCTATTAACCTGCACTTACGCCCCTACACGGCTGATGCAGAACAGCGCCCATGCGTGGCTGGGGAATGTTTCATTTTACCGATTGCGTGTGCTGCGCCGGTTACAACGGGGATTCTCAACCCTGCGAATGCTGACTACGTGTTGCAAACCTTGCGGCGTGCCGTGACAGGCTGTCTGAGTGGTGAGTTTGCGGCGATGGTGACAGCGCCGTTACACAAGGGGGTGATTAATGATGCAGGCATTCCGTTTACCGGGCATACCGAATTCTTGGCAGAACTGACTGGCGCATCCTTGCCGGTGATGATGCTCACAGCGGGTACGCTGCGGGTAGCGCTCGCCACCACCCATGTCCCCTTACACAGGGTCAGTGGTTTGATGACGCAGCCATTGTTGGAGGAGGTGCTGACCATCTTGCATCACGACTTGCAAACCCAGTTTGGCATTGCTGAGCCACATATTCTGGTGTGCGGCTTAAACCCACACGCGGGCGAAGGCGGGCATTTAGGGAGGGAGGAAATTGACGTGATCACGCCAGTTATCCAACACTTACACCAACAGGGAATGCGACTGAGCGGGCCATTACCGGCAGACACTTTGTTCACTCCCCGCCATTTACGGGGTGCGGATGCGGTGCTGGCAATGTATCACGATCAGGGTTTACCGGTGCTCAAGTATGCCGGTTTCGGTAAAGCGATCAACATTACGCTGGGCTTGCCGATTATTCGTACTTCTGTAGATCATGGCACAGCGTTAAATTTAGCCGGAACTGGCAGGGCTGAAACCGGCAGTTTACGTGAAGCCATTGCGCTTGCCGTGCAGTTGGGCATGAATCGCACATAAAAAAGGGCATCCCGAAGGATGCCTAACCGCTAGGAGGATAGAACCACCACCTGATGACAATCAAGTGCTGCTTGTATCATTCTGGCAAGATGACCTGTTAGACGCGATTGAAGAGACATTGGTTCATAATAATATTCATATATAATAATAATTAGAATATAACTAAATACTAATTCATTTGAAACAACAAAGCAAGTTTCTTGTCAAGCCCTTTATTGTTCACGCCCACCCAATAACAGCGCTAAATCCAACATTTCGTCCCAAAGCCGTTGCGGGTAGCGTGAAACGTCTTGACCCACACCTTTGCTGTGCTGATCCAACC
Organism: uncultured Thiothrix sp.; assembly: GCA_964420315.1. GTDB lineage: Bacteria > Pseudomonadota > Gammaproteobacteria > Thiotrichales > Thiotrichaceae > Thiothrix. Next base: position 18,698 of record CAYQTB010000016.1, read on the forward strand.
GCGCTGCCATCGCAAACAAACGCCGCCAATCGGTACTCAATAGCCGCCGTAATGCCGTTTGAAACGACCCTTGACGCGCCTTAGGCATCCGCATCAGCAAAGCTTGGTTAGACAGGTTGTTGCGTATATTTTCACACCCCGTATAAAGCTGGCGCAGCAAATCCGCCAACGCCCACACCACTAACGGTGTTGCGGTCTCCTCTTCTTGCAGCACTAACATAATGTGACGAATCCGGCGGGCATCCTGCGCCAGTATCGCGTCAGCAAGGTCAAACACGGTAAAACGCGAATTGTCTTCCACCACTGCCATAATATTCGCAGCAGTCATCGGGCAGCTCCCGTACAGCAACACCAACTTGCCGATTTCTTGCACCGCTGCCAACAAATTCCCTTCCACCCGTTCGGTCAGGTAGCGCACCGCTTCATTATCCGGCTGCAAACCCGCTTGTTTCATACGCCGTGCAATCCACGCCAAAGTTTGCGCAGGGGACAAATCCCATACTTGTACCAAAACGCCCAGTTGTTCGACCTTCTTCACCCATGCGGCACTTTTACACGCTTTATCCAAACGCCCGGTCTGGAGCAGCAAGACTTTATCCGTCGGCAAATACTCAAGGTAATGCTGCAAGGCTTTCGTCCCTAACTGCCCCGCTTTACAGGTCGACAAGCGCACATCGAGTAATTTTTTATCTGCAAACAACGACAGCGCTCCGGCTGCGTCATACAACGCCCCCCAGTCAAACTGTGCATCCACGGTCATCACGTCACGCTCACTGAAACCCTTGAGTGCCGCCGCTTTGCGAATCGCATCAGCCGTTTCCATGACTTGCAATGGTTCATCCCCACTGATCAAATAAACCGGGGACAGGGTATGGCGGAGATGCTCTTCAATCTGTTCAGCACGGACTTGCATAGGCGTTAGTTAAGTAGTACAAAAAAGAAAATACTAGCATACCAGGCTTTTTGTGTGGTTTTTGTTTAGAATCCACGCCTGAATTAATCCCTGTTGCTGATCACCCCCAAAATACATCATGAAAATCACCTACTTTTCCATCCCGTTATTAAGCAGTATCGTATTCACCAGTGCGCCCGTCACGGCAGAACCCGTTCCTCAAGACGCGGTTTGCCTGTCACAAGTGTTAGCACCTGCGTTGTTCCGCCCTGGTACAGAAGTCATTACCGTTTACGAATCCAGCACCCGCTACAACACTACCCCAACCCAGATGGGTTACGGCGAGCGCAAGGTAAAAATAGCCGATGCTTACGTTGAGTACGAGATTATTCCCGCCAAATTCGGCGAAATAGCCGAAACCGTCGAAGTCGAACGCGAACGGGTGGAAATCGAAACATTACCAGCCACTTACCGCACCGAAACCAAACGCATCAAAGTCAAAGCTGCCACCCAGCGCTGGAATCCCCATTGCGCGGCGGTATTGACAACAGACAATAAACCAGCGGACGATTGCTTACTGACCATACCGGCAGAATACACCACGGTCACTCGCGAAGTGATTGACAGCCCTGCCCGCACTGTCAAGCGCGTGATCCCCGCCCGCACGGAAACCATCACCCGTAAAGTGCTACTCGAACCAGCCAAAGTCGTGCGTAAAGAAATCCCCGCCGTTTACACTAACGTCAAATTAGCCAAGGTAGAACAACCCGCCACCGTAGTCACCATGCAACAAGCTGCCAAAACCCAGCACATCCCCGTGCAACAAACGGTGCGCCCGGAGCAAATAGTATCCATGCCAGCCCTATGTGAAGCTTCTATCAGCGCTGCAACCATCCAGCAATTGCAACACCGCTTGCAACAACAGGGCTATTACCAAGGCACACCGGATGGCGCATTAGGTTCCGAAACCCGTAGTGCATTGACGCAGTACCAAGAAGCACAAGGTCTTGCCAGTGGTGCTATTACCCTTGAAAGCCTACGTAAATTGCGGCTTCAATAGAGACTTACGAGCGTTTCCTGTTAAACTCAACGCAATCTAAAAATAGCAGAACCAAGGAGTCATCATGTCACAACCGAGCGGAATCCTAATCGGCAAGGGCGAAGAAAAAGTGTATTTGAACCCACGCTTTGCCAACCGCCACGGCCTGATTGCAGGCGCAACCGGTACGGGCAAAACCATTTCCCTGCAAGTCTTGGCAGAAGGGTTATCCCGCATTGGCGTACCCGTGTTCATGGCGGACATCAAAGGCGACCTCACCGGCATTAGCAAACCCGGCAACCCGCACCCCAAAGTGGATGAGCGCGTTGCAAAAATCGGCATTGATGACTTCCGCTTTGAAGGCTGCCCCACCGTCATTTGGGATTTATCCGGTGAACGCGGGCATCCGGTACGTGCCACCATTTCCGACATGGGGCCATTGTTACTGTCACAGCTTCTCGAATTAAACGACACCCAAGAAGGTGTGCTGAACATTGCCTTCAAGGTCGCTGACGAGCAAGGCTTGTTACTGCTGGATCTGAAAGACTTACGCGCCATGCTGCAATACCTCGGCGAAAACAGCAAAATCCTGAGCAATACTTACGGCAATGTCAGCTCCGCTTCCATCGGTGCAATCCAACGTCAATTGTTGGTTCTGGAACAGCAAGGTGCTGACCAATTCTTCGGCGAACCAGCGCTGGATTTGTGGGATTTCATGCGCACCGGCGCGAACGGTTACGGCAATATCAATATCCTCGCTGCTGACCGGCTGATCAATACCCCGCGTTTGTACGCGACTTTCCTGCTGTGGTTGCTGTCTGAGCTGTTTGAAAATCTACCCGAAGTCGGCGATATGGAAAAGCCACGCCTCGTATTTTTCTTTGACGAAGCGCACTTACTGTTTAACAGCGCATCCAAATCACTGGTGCAAAAAGTCGAGCAAGTTGTCAAGCTGATCCGTTCTAAAGGTGTGGGGATTTACTTCATTACCCAAACGCCGTTGGATGTACCGGAATCCGTACTGGGGCAACTCGGCAATCGCGTGCAACACGCGCTACGTGCCTTCACTCCCCGTGACCAGAAAGCGGTGCGCACCGCAGCCGAAACCTTCCGCCAAAACCCCAATATCGACACTGCCGAAACCATTATGCAAATGGGTGTTGGTGAAGCCTTAGTCTCCGTACTCGATGACAAAGGCACACCCACTGTCGTGCAGCACACCATTATCCGCCCGCCGCAATCCCGAATTGGCCCACTAACCGACACAGAACGTAACGATATTTTGCGTGCCAGCCCGTTTGCCGGGCGTTACGACACGATGATAGATCGTGAGTCTGCTTACGAACGCTTGCAAAAACGCGTCGAAACCGCCGAGATCGAAGCGGCTGAACAGGAAGCGGAAGCCGCAGCACAAAAAGCCGAACGGCGCACTAACAGCAGCACCCGCCGCGTTGCTGACCGTGAACCCGATAGTCTGCTGGGCAGTATCGGCGAAACCTTCGTGAAAAACGCCGTGAAAGCTGCAACATCGAGTGCAGGGCGACGCATCGGTACGCAACTCGTGCGCGGTTTACTCGGCTCCCTGTTCAAAGGGCGCTAGGCATTAGCCTTAGCCATTAGGCGCGATAAATCTCGCATTTTCGCGTCCAATGGCTGCATATCGCCGCTGTTCGGTGTAGAATCTCACGTTTTTACGGTTATTCGAAAGCGAAGGCACATTTCAATGGCAAGCATTCTTCTGCTCAACGGCCCTAACCTAAACTTGCTCGGCAAGCGCGAACCGGGGCATTACGGCAACATGACACTGGCTGATATTGAAGCGCGTCTGACAGCGTTAGCAGCTCAGCAACAACAAACGCTGCATTGCTATCAGCACAATTCCGAAGGTGCTTTGGTGGATCGCATCCATCAAGCACTAACAGAACAAGTCGATTTTATCCTCATCAATCCCGGTGCTTACACGCATACCAGCATTGCGCTGCGGGATGCCCTGCTGGGTGTCGCGATACCGTTTATCGAAATTCACCTGTCCAATGTGCACCGGCGCGAACCTTTCCGTCATCACTCGTATCTGTCTGATATAGCCGAAGGCGTGATTTTGGGTCTTGGTACAATGGGCTATGAACTCGCACTGTATGCCGCCATACAGAAACTCAACAAACACGACAGAGCATTAACTTATGATGGACGTTCGTAAAATACAAAAATTAATTCAATTGCTCGAAGGCAGTGATGTCGCCGAAATCGAAATCAAAGAAGGTGAAGATTCGGTGCGCATCAGCCGCATCAACTCTGGCATGACGTTAGCCGCAGCACCCCAGCCATACTATGCCCCGCAACAGCCACCAGCGATGATGTCCGCTCCCGTTGCTGCTGCTGAGCCTGTGGCTGCTGCTACCCCTTCGGGTCATATTGTCGAATCCCCGATGGTCGGCACGTTCTACCGCGCATCCTCCCCGACTGCCAAAGCATTTGTGGAAGTGGGGCAAAGCGTTAAAGTTGGCGATACCCTGTGCATTATCGAAGCGATGAAAATGCTCAACCAAATTCAGTCTGATGCTGCCGGTATTGTAAAAGCCATTTTGGTTGAAAATGAGCAGCCGGTGGAGTTCGGGCAACCGCTGTTCATCATTGAATGATGTTTGTGATTCGGTAAACACCGCAGGGGTGACAACATGTTGAATAAAGTACTGATCGCAAACCGGGGCGAAATTGCCTTGCGTATCTTGCGTGGCTGCCGTGAACTTGGCATTAAAACGGTCGCCGTGCATTCCACCGCTGACCGTGACCTCAAGCACGTGCGTCTTGCCGACGAATCCGTGTGCATTGGTCCGCCACGCTCCACGGATAGTTACCTGAATGTTCCCGCCCTGATCAGTGCGGCGGAAGTCACCGGTGCGGATGCCATTCATCCCGGCTACGGCTTTTTGTCGGAAAATGCTGACTTTGCCGAGCGCGTTGAATCCAGTGGTTTCGTCTTCATCGGACCGCGTGCCGAAACCATTCGCCTGATGGGTGACAAAATTTCGGCAAAAGATGCCATGCTTGCCGCAGGTGTCCCGTGCGTTCCCGGTTCAGAAGGCGGTACACCGGAAGACCCTGAAGAAATCCTTAAGATGGGGACGCGCATTGGCTACCCGTTAATCGTCAAAGCCACTGGCGGTGGTGGCGGGCGCGGGATGCGGGTCGTGCATTCCCCCGATGAACTAGTAGCAGCCGTTACCCTCACCCGTGCCGAAGCCAAAGCTGCGTTTGGTAATGACGTGGTGTTCATGGAGAAATTTCTGCAACGCCCGCGTCATATCGAATTGCAAGTATTGGCGGATTCCCACGGCAATGCGATTCACCTGTGCGAACGCGATTGCTCGATGCAACGCCGTAACCAAAAAGTGGTGGAAGAAGCCCCTGCCCCGTTCATTACCGAAGAGCAACGTGCTCGCATTGGCAACCGTGTTGCTGAAGCCTGCCGCAAAATCGGCTACCGTGGTGCGGGTACATTTGAATTTTTGTACGAAGACGGCGAATTTTATTTCATCGAAATGAATACCCGCTTACAAGTCGAACACCCTGTCACGGAAATGATTACCGGCGTGGATTTGGTGAAACAGCAATTGCTGATTGCCTCCGGCGAAGTGTTGAGCTTGCGTCAGGAAGACATCAAGGTCAATGGTCACGCGATTGAATGCCGTATCAATGCCGAAGACTCGCAAACCTTTGCACCGTCACCGGGCAAGATTACCCGTTACCATGTACCGGGTGGCTTGGGGGTGCGGGTGGATTCGCACATTTACACCGATTACAGCGTACCGCCGTACTACGACTCCATGATTGGCAAGCTGATTGTCCACGGGCAAGACCGCGAAACCGCGATCAACCGGATGCACGGCGCACTTAGCGAAATGGTCATCGAAGGCATTAAAACCAATATCCCGCTGCAAACCCGCATTATGGAAGACCCCGCGTTCCGTGCCGGTGGTGCTGATATTCACTACCTCGAAAAGCTGTTGGGAATGAATAAATAATGAGCTGGCAGCAATTGGTTTGTCATACGACTTCAAAACATCAGGAAGTGGTCGTCGACACAATGGAAGCCGTGGGAGCGGTTTCCATTACCTGGCAGGATGCAGAGGATGATCCCATCCTCGAACCACGCCCCGGCGAAATGCGCTTGTGGAGCAATCTGGTAATCACCGCATTGTATGAGGAAGACACCGACCTCAATGCCTTGCAGCTACTGCTGGAAACGCGCAAAGCCGACTGGCAAATCGAATCCGTGCTGTACGAAATCGTCGAAGATCAGCCGTGGGAACGCGCTTGGATGGATAGTTTCCAGCCTATGTGTTTCGGCAAGCGCTTGTGGATTTACCCCAGTTGGTTTGAAACCCCTGATGATAACAGCGTAAAGCTGCTGCTTGACCCCGGTTTGGCATTTGGTACGGGTACGCACCCCACCACCGCGCTGTGCCTTGAGTGGCTAGATGAGCAAGACATGACTGAGCAAGCAGTGCTGGATTACGGTTGCGGCTCTGGCGTGCTTGCTATTGCCGCACTCAAACTCGGCGCGAAACACGCCGTAGGCACGGACATTGACCCGCAAGCATTGCTGGCAACCCAAGACAATGCTGAACGTAACAGCATTAACCCTGCGCTATTGCATACCTGTTACCCCGAACAATTGCCAACGCAAACGTGGGATGTGGTCATGGCAAACATTTTGGCAGGGCCATTAGTGGAACTCGCTCCCGCATTATTAGCGTCATTACGCCCCGGTGGAAAATTGGTACTGTCGGGTATTCTGGCAGAACAAGCTGCCGCCATTACCGCTGCTTACCAAGCATCATTAGATGAGTTTTCGCTGGTACAAAAAGAAGATTGGTTGCGGGTCACAGGGGTACGCCGCTAGTCTGTATTGTTTGTGCAACTGCGCTACTGGTGATATTTTCCCTTGCCTAAACTCAGCATTTTTGCCGAACAACAACTAGAATAAAGTGACTATTCAAATGGCGCGGAGTCATGTATACACAGTGTGACCACTGCAACGCGATTTTTCGTGTTACCATGAAAGAGTTAACAGCCGCTCAAGGCTTACTCCGCTGTGGTGAGTGCGATACCATTTTTGATGCAATGAAAAGCTTGAGCACGACTCTGCCCGAAGAGCGCCGCTTTGCCAAATTAGGGGCAGTAGCTGCGGTCGATGTTGCCGATATTCTTCCCCCCCCACTCAAATCCTCCCAAGCGGTTTCGCGCTCGCGACGCCGGTGGTTCTTGCCACAAAAAATCCCAACAGTCTGGTTATGGGTAATCCTCGGCATACTGGTTTTATTATTACTGTTGCAAGTGCTTTACGGCAGCCGTCACTGGTTAGCACAACACCCCCTTACTGCAACGCTTACCCAGCAAACGTGTGATTTTATTGGGTGCAGCATCACCCAGCCGCGCTATATAAATAAAATAAATCTTTTAAGCCGTAATATTTATTCACACCCCAATACCCCAAACGTTCTGACGATTAGCGCATCCATTCAAAATGATGCGACGTTCCCTCAGCCCTACCCCCTGATTGAAGTCAGTTTTTTGGATCAAAACAATAAAGTCATCGCGTTACGGCGCTTTCCACCTGAAGAATACCTTCCCAATTTTAGCGGGCAACTCATGCCTACGGGCAGGCCAGATGAATTATTACTCAACATTACCGATCCCGGTGAAATAGCCGTGCGTTTCCAGTTTCACTTCATGTGAATAAAGAAACATGACAATTGGCATAAAAATTCTGATAAATATCCCGGTAGAACACGAAAATTCTGTTTATTCTGAACAATTCAGCTATAATCCGCCCCGCGTAAATTGCTGGTCAATGTAAAACGAAAAACGTTTCCACAACAAAATAACTGACCATCGCCACTCACTGTTGGAGATAACAATGGCAACTGATAATGTAACTTACCTGAAAAGAACATCTGCTTTACCTGTCGAAGGTATCGAACCCTACATCCCCGAACCCGGCGAAGAGTACATGAACGAAAAGCAACTGGCACATTTTCGTCAAATACTGGTTGCTTGGAAAAAATCCCTGATGGAAGAAGTGGATCGCACTGTCGACCACATGAAAGAAGACGCCACCAACTTTTCTGACCCGGCTGACCGTGCCACTCAGGAAGAAGAATTCGCGCTGGAACTTCGCGCTCGTGACCGTGAACGCAAACTGATCCGCAAAATCGAGAAAACCATTGCGCGGGTCGATGACGATGACTACGGCTACTGCGATGCGTGCGGGGTTGAAATTGGTTTGCAGCGTCTGGAAGTTCGTCCCACGGCTGAACTGTGCATCGACTGCAAAACCACGCAGGAAATCAAAGAAAAGCAAATGGCGGTCTAAAGGTACGACAAACCTTGCTGACAATTGGCAGATTTGCCCCCTCCCCCACGGGGTCATTGCATTTTGGTTCGCTGGTTGCTGCCACCGCTAGTTATCTGGCGGCGCGGCAGGCAGGAGGAAAATGGTTGCTGCGCATTGAAGATCTCGACAAACCCCGCGAACAACCCGGTGCGGCAAATGCCATTATCCAAACCTTAGCCGACTACGGTTTTGAGTGGGATGGCGACATCCTTTACCAAAGTCAGCGTCAAGAGGCCTATCATGTCGCACTTGCCGCCTTGCAAACACACACCTACTCCTGCACCCGTTCCCGCAAAGGTTTGCCAACGTTACCAGCCATACGTTTGCGCACCCACGATGACCCTATTTGTTTTACCGATACCATACAAGGGGAATATTGCCAGCACTTGGCAAGTGACGTAGGCGATTTTGTGCTGCTACGCGCTGATGGCTTATTTGCTTATCAATTAGCGGTGGTGGTGGATGATGCCTTTCAAGGCGTGAATCAAGTGGTACGCGGTGCTGACCTGCTGGATAACACCCCTCGACAAATCTGGTTGCAACACTTGCTTGGCTTTGCACAGCCCACTTATGCGCACGTACCGCTGGTACTCAACGAATACGGGCAGAAACTTAGCAAACAAACCCTCGCCCCTGCCATCAATACCAATCAACGCATACCAACCCTCGTGGCTGCCTTGCGCTTTCTTCGGCAACCTTGCCCCGATGCGCATGAGTTTGCCACATTAACAGACTGTTGGAATTGGGCAATCACGCATTGGAATATTCATTCACTCAAACCTTCACAGGCATAACCATGACACACACTCACTGGCGCACCTTTCCCCGCTGGATGCTTGAAGAGCATGAAATCGACCTGCTATTTAACGCACAACTGTCAACCGGACGAGCCACAGAAGTCACCGCACGCATTCAACGCGAACCCGCTACATTGCAAGTCGTCATGGCCTTGTTGGGAAACCCTAACACGGCATTGAGCACGCGCATCGGCATTGGCGTGGTGATGGAAGATCTTGCAGGATCTGATTTGCTCAAAAGCGTCATACCGACACTGGGAAAACTCAGCCAACACCCGAATGTCGCGATCCGTTCGGATGCTTGCCATTATTTAGGCTTAAGCAGCGATTCTCGTGCGCATCCCTTCTTACAAGCCTGTTTACACGATCAGGAAATCGACGTGCGTGACGTTGCGGTTGATGCCTTGGCAACACTCACACCGGATAGCCAGCCAAACGGTTAATGGCTTGTGCCAGTTCAATATCGCGGTGGGTAATACCGCCTGCATCGTGCGTGGTCAGGCTGATGGCTAAAGTTTTGTATACATTGCACCATTCCGGGTGATGGTTCATGCGTTCCGCCACCAATGCCACTTGTGACATAAAGCCGAAAGCTTCCACAAAATCGGTAAACGTCAACACCCGATGCAATTTATTATCGCGTAACACCCAACCCGGCAAGCCCTCCAGAATAACGGTCAGCGCTTCATCGGTTAATTTTTCAATCATGGTTTGCTCCTAATAACACCACAGCATGGGCGGCAATGCCCTCTTTGCGCCCGGTAAAACCTAATTTTTCAGTGGTCGTTGCTTTCACATTGACCTGATCCAGCTCGCAGCCCAAATCAGCCGCAAGGTATTCGCGCATGGTCAAAATATGCGGTGCCATTTTAGGCGATTGCGCAACAATGGTGCTATCCAGATTGATGACACCATAACCTTTGCTGCGCACCAACCCGACCACGTGACGTAACAAAATCCGGCTATCAATACTAGCGTATTCTGCTGCGGTATCGGGGAAATGTTGCCCAATGTCACCCAGTGCCAGCGCCCCCAACAAGGCATCGCAAATCGCGTGCAACAACACATCCCCATCCGAATGCGCCTTAAACGCGTGAGTATGCGGAATGCTTACCCCCCCCAAGACCAGATGATCGCCTGTGGTAAAAGCGTGTACGTCGTAACCATGCCCAATACGCATCATGCGGCATCCTCTTTATTGCGTTTGCCAAGAATTTTAGCGCTCATGAATGCCCCCGCGTACAGACCCACGCTGAGGAAAATCAGTGCGTAACCGTATAAACGTTCCTGCGGGTCTAACACCACCCAAATCCCCAGCATCAAATAAAGCAAGGACATTAACACGGCAAGCACATGGGTTTGGGCGTTACCCTGCCAAATACCACGCACCAGCAAGACCAACGGGGCAATCAAGAACGAAATTTCCAGCCACAACGGCACGTATTGCACACTGGCAAGCAGGCTATTCCAGACAATGATCAGACCGATCAATCCCAATAGACTGAACAAGGTCAGGTTACGCCACAGCGCGAGTGTATTCATAATTGTTGTGCCAGTTGTGCCAGACGCTTGCCAAGGGCAAAACACAGGCGTTTTTCTTCATCGGTCAGCGGACGGTTGCTATCACTGCCAGAAACGTGGGTCGGACCATAGGGCGTACCACCGCTTTGCGTACTGATCAAATCCGCTTCCGCATACGGCAAACCGGTGATGAGCATTCCATGATGTAACAGCGGCAACATCATCGAGAGCAGCGTGCTCTCCTGACCGCCGTGCAAACTGGAGGTAGACGTGAAAACCCCCGCAGGCTTGCCCGTGAGTGTGCCAGACAACCACAAGCTGCTGGTTTTTTCGAGGAAATATTTCAGCGATGCCGCCATATTGCCGAAACGACCGGGGCTGCCGAGTGCGAGCGCATCACACTGCTTCACATCATCCAGCGTCACATAAGGTGCGCCACTGGCGGGGATGGTGTCCGCAACGGCTGCGCACACTTCGGACACTTCCGGCACGGTGCGTAACATCGCCTGGGTGTTGGTGACACTTTCCACACCACGGGCAAGCTGCTGCGCCATGCTGGCAACCCCGCCGTGACGGCTGTAATACAAAATCAGAACGGTTTTCATAAGAGATTCAGTACCTTTTCAGGGGGGCGAGCGATAATCGCTTGCCCGTCTTTGACCATAATCGGGCGTTCGATCAGGCGCGGGTGCATCACCATAGCCTCGATCAACTGCTCACGGGTCAAGGCAGGGTTAGCAAGGTTCAGCTCAGTATACTCTGCTTCGCCTTGACGCATTAAGCCACGCGGCTCCATGCCCAACATATCAAGTAAATCGCTCAACGCTGCTGCGGTAGGTGGCTTTTCCAAATATTTCACTAAGGTGGGAATAATTCCTTCGGCTTCTAACAACTCCAGTGCTTGGCGTGACTTAGAACAACGCGGATTGTGGTAAAGGGTAACGGTGTCACTCATGGATGCCTCCTGCATGATTTGCTGTGCAATCTAGCGGGATGGTGGCTTGGGTGCAAGTGGGTCTGTAAGAAACGCAGGTAAGGCGCAAAGATTTGCCAAACGCCGCCGCCATTATTGATTAAAACAATGACGGTGTTACAATAAATATAAGTAATAATAAAATTATGTTAGAAAAACCCATTAAAGCCGAAAAATCATAATGATAATGGAATTAGCACAATGAACCCATCACGCTCTGGAAACCCACCCAGTATCGGCTCCATGTTATGGACGCTACCCACACCTTCCAGCCTGCGCCGTTTTGCACATGCCCTGGTTTTATTGTTTGGTTTGATCATAAGCCTCACCATGGGGATGGCGGCCCATGCAGCCCCTGTATGGCAAACAGGCACAGGCAACCAGAGCATCAGTAATGGTTCTTCCGCGACCGCCACACTATCCGTTGACAAGCCACCCAAGGTGCAGGCTGGCGACCTTGTGATCGTGACCCTGCATTTTAACCGTACCAGCCTGACCATCAGCAATGCCCAAGGGTTTACCCAAATACACAATGAAACCTCTGGGGCTAATGGCGATCTCCGTGCAACGGTTGCGGCTTTCTACAAAATTGCCAGCGCCACTGAACCAGCCAGCTACTCATTTACTTATGCTGGCACTACAAGCACCACAACACACTGGCATGCTGTCGCACAGCGTGTGACAGGGCATAACCCTGCCAACCCAATAGGCAGCCAAAACGCCAGTAACTCTGGCTCTACCACTACCCAAAAAACCCGCACTGTTAGCGGCATTAATACCACCGTAAACGGTTCGCTCATGGTGGCAGCCATTTCCATGCGAGCCAACAGCGGCTCCATTACGCCACCAGCAGGCACAACAGCAGGTGCTTCCAGCACCTCAACAAGCCTCAGTTTCCATGTGGCTTATCAAACCCTTGCGACAGCAGGCGCAACCGGCAACAAAACGTGGACTTGGGCAACGGCACGGGCTAATGCAGCCCTGATGTTCATCATCAACCCAGCACCAGCACCAGCCCCCGGCAACATCAGCGGCACGGTATATACCGACACCAATGGCAACGGCAGTTATGACACGGCGACAGAAACCGGCATTAACGCAATCACCATCACGTTGCTTAAGGACACTGACGGCTCAACGGTCGCCACCACCAGCAGCAATGCCAGTGGCGCTTACAGCTTCGCCAATGTCAACCCCGCTCTGACCTACAGGATTCAGGCGGACACGGCGGACACTGACCTGCCAGCAGACGCCACCCCCAGCACGCCTAACCTGCTGGCAGGTGTGACAGTCACGGCAGGCGGCACAACTGCCAACCAGAACTTCGGCTTTGCCCCGCCCGTTTCCGCCTGCAATTCCACGGCGGGTAATGTCGGCGGCACAGTGTTCCGTGACTACAACGGCAACGGGGTGCAAGACCTGCTCGAACCTGGAATGCCCGGCGTGCAGGTGAGTGCATATAACAGCAGCAACGCCAGCGTGGCAAGCGCCACCAGCGGGCAAAACGGCAGTTATGTCCTCACTGGCCTCAGCGGCAGCAGCCAATACCGGCTGGAATTTACCAACCTGCCAAGCCATGCCGAACCCGGCATACGCAGCAACACCTCCGCCACCACGGTGCGTTTCATCAATGGCGGTGGGGCCTGTAGCCACCATCTGGCTTTGCACAACCCGGCGGAATACTGCCAAGCCACCCCCGACCTAGTGACCAACATCTACAAGGCCGGGGCATACAATGACGCCAACAGCGGCAAACCCACCCTGATCAAGTTTCCGTATACAGCAGGCAACGATGGTTCCAGCACCACTGCTGCCCCGTATGACAGCCCCGCCCCCGCCCCCGTCGCCAGCGCCAACCAGATGGGCGCCACCTTTGGCCTGGCATGGCAAAACAGCACCAAGACCCTGTTCGCCGCTGCTTTCCTAAAACGTTTCACCAGCTTTGGCAATGGCGGGCCAAGCACCATCTACAAGGTGGATGCCAACGGGGCAGTCTCCACCTTCCTGAAGCTGGACACCCTGCTGGGGACAGACATAACCGGGGCAGACCCCCACCCCATCGGCGGCACTGACTGGACGCGGGACAACAGCGGTAGCCAATATGTCGGCAAACGTTCACTGGGTGGGTTGGCCTTGTCTGACGATGACAAGACCCTGTACACCCTCAACCTGCACAGCAAGGAACTGTATGAGATACCGGTCGGCATCCCCGCCGTTGCCCCGGCCAGCGCCGCAGCCGTCAGGAAAGTTGCCACCCCGCAGCCTGCCGATTGCCCAGCCGGGGACACGCGCCCCTTTGCCCTCAAATTCCAGGACGGGCTGCTGTACGTGGGGATCACCTGTACGGCTGAATCCACAGTGGCAACCACCCCCCCTTATGGGGACAGGTCAAAGCTGAAGGCCTATATCTACACCTACACCCCCAATGGCACATTTTCAGCAACCCCGCTGTTCCAGTTTGCCCTGAACTACCCCAGGGAATGTGCCGACGTTGCCACCTGGACTGACCCTTCCAGCACTTATTACTGCGAAGAATCAGCACCCGGTGAGTGGTATCCTTGGATTTCAGGGACATGGCCAAGCACGTTCCCCCCCAAATCCCAAAAGGATGATTGGCCTGCTTACCCTCAGCCGCTGCTGTCTGACATCGCCTTTGACCGAGGGCAGATGGTGCTGGGCATCCGTGACCGTTTCGGCGACCAGACCGGCAACAGCAAAACCGCCAATCCCAACAGCGGCATCACCAACACTTCCGGGGTGGCGGCAGGCGATGTGCTGCGTGCCTGCAAAAACTTGGCGGGGAACTGGGCGCTGGAAAGCAACGGCTCGTGCGGGAACACCACCACCATCCCCGACTACGCCCAAAAAAATGGGGCAGGCCCCGGCAACCCCGGGCGCGAATACTACTGGGATGATTATTTGCCAGCACCCACTAATCCCCCTTATGGTAGCAGCCCGCCCGCCAACACCCAGCGGAACATACCTTTCCAGCCTGAAATCCTGTCGGGGGGGCTGACCCAAATCCCCGGTAAATTGGATGTGGTTTCAACCTCTGCCGACGCGATCAAACTGGCAGATGGCTCATGGAACTACACAGCCGATAGCGGGATTGTATGGTTCAATAACCAGACGGGGGGAAGGACGCATTCCTTCCGCACCGACAACAGCAAAGACCCGACCCGTTTTGCCAAGGCCAACCCCTTGGGCGACGTGGAGGCACTGTGTGACGCCCC
>CAYQTB010000017.1:0-32529 GCA_964420315.1 uncultured Thiothrix sp.
TGCATCGCGGTGGTGTCGCTGGGCTTTGAGCGGGTGGTGTGGCAGGCACTTTGAATAAGCAAAAACCCTACCCCGGCAAGCCATCCGCCCGTGGTTGCCACAACAAGGGCGCGTACTGCCACAGGAACACCCCGAACGCCCCCGCCCACAACAACGCCGACCCCAGGTAAACCGCTTGCATGAACTGTGGCGCAAACGGGATCAACCCACGCAGCAGGGTAGCCACCACCACCAGCAACACCGCCACCCCCAGCCAATGGTTGTGCGCCTGCACCCTGCCGGTATGTTCCAGCACCACAATCATCAGCACCAGCAAATACGCCAACCCCAACGCGCCAGTGGTGAGGAAATGGCGGAAATGGTTAACCCCGTACCAGCCCTCATGCAGGTAATCCACCCCCATCAGCGCGTAACCTGCCGCCATCAGCAACGGGATACACGCCAGCGCCCATACCGGATGCCGCAGCAGGATACGGGTATCAGTTTCCAGATAATCATTCAGCAGATTGAGCAAGGCCGCCGCGCACGCCAGCCCCAGCCAGCCCAGCAGCGCATTCCCCGGCAACACGAATTCCACCACGCCGAACAAACCGACCATGAACACCGCCAGGTGATAACGCGGCGGGCGGGCAAGGAACACATCATCCACCCGCCACTGTTCAAACAACTCATTGATCACCCCGGTATTGACCCGGCGCACCACCAGCAAAACCAAGATCATGAATGCCCCGGTCGAAAGCTTGAGGATTGCCAGCGCATCCGATGCCACCCAGCCCAGCTTGGCTGCGAAAAACCACGCCTGCAAGCCGGTCAGCAGCAACACCAGCCACAGCAACCCCCAATGCCGCCGCAACGGGTCAGCAAGGATCGGGCGGTATATCAGCAAGGCCAGCCACAACATCAACGCCAGATGGGTCAGTGCTGCCGGGTACACCCCCAACCAGTCGGTCAGCCAGAAACTCACCCTGCCCGCCAACCACAGCAATACCAACGCCAGCAGGGGCTTGCCCACCAGCGGCTGTTCCCCCTCGAAAAATTCCGGGAGCGCGGTCAGCAGGAAACCCGCCATCCCCGCCGCACCCAGCCCGAACACCATTTCATAAATATGCCATTCCAGCGGCGCACCCGTGAACACCAGATTCACCACCCCACCCCACAGCAGCCCCCACAACAGCACCGACACAATCAGGTAGATGGGCAACAGCAAAAAAAACGGCCTGAACGCATACGCCAGCAGCACCGGATACTGCCCCGGCGGGTACGCCCCGCCATGCTCCGACTCCAGCTTGGCAACCACCTTATCCATTGCCATGCGCCTTACTCCCCAAGGTCAATCCAAAGGTCTGCATGATCTGCGGGTCAGCCAGCAGGCGGGCCGTTTCCTGATACACAAACGCATCATCGCGCTCCACCTGCGGGCGTTGCAGCGTGAAGTTTGCCACCACCCGCCCCGGATCGCTGTCCAGCAGCAAAATCCGCTCACTCAGGCGCACCGCCTCCATCAAGTCATGGGTAATGAACAAGACCGACAAGCGTTCCTGCACCACCTTGTCCACCAGAATCGCCTGCAATTCACGTTTCAGGCCAATATCCAGCGCGGAAAACGGCTCATCCAGAAACAACAGTGCCGGGTCAATGACCAGTGCCCGCGCAAACGCCACCCGCTGGCGCATCCCACCGCTCAAATCCTTGGGGAACTTGTGCAGGTCATCCGCCTCCAGCCCGAAGCGCAAGGCAACCCCAGCAGCGCGGGCATGGCGTTCCACCTTGCTGATACCCCGCGCTTTCAGCCCAAAGGCGATATTGTCGAGCGCGGTTTGCCAGGGCAACAGCCGCGCATCCTGAAACGCAAACGCAAAACTGCCGAAGGTGTTCACCACCTTGCCCTCGGTCACATCCAGCAATCCGGCGCACAGGTGCAGCAAGGTGGTCTTGCCACCACCACTAGGGCCGACCACCGCCACCACTTCCCCCTGTTGCAGGCTGAAACTGATGTCACGCAGAATTTCGGTGGGGCCAAAGCTGTGGCTGAGGTGTTCAACCTGCAAATACGGGATAGTCTTATGCCCACTCATTGATCAGCAACCCCTTCCGGCCTGCGCCACAACCAAACGGCTGCGGACACCATCGTCACCACTGCCACCATTACCGCCCACAACGGCGCGTTGCTGAAAAACACCAGAAAAACCGCACTGACCGCCATCACGCTGACCGCGCTGAGCTTGGCTTTACGGGGAACAATCCCATAGGTTTTCCAGTCGCGGACAGCCTGACCGAAGCGAGGATGATGCCAGACATAAGCGTGCAACCGCTGCGAACTCAGGGAAAACGCCCACAACGCCAGCAACATGAAAGGCGTGGTCGGCAACACCGGCACAAACACACCCACCACCCCCAGCGTGAAAAACAGCATCCCCAACCCGGCAAACAGGATACGCCGTGCATAACCTTGTGGCTGGCGTTGACCGCCTGTTTCCGGCATCAACTGCGCCACTGTTCCACCTCGCGCCTGACCGGCTCCATCAGCAGGTATTCCACCAGCAGCAGCGAACCCACCATCACCGTCACCAGTGCCAGTGCCGCTGCCGTATCCAGTTGGGTACGCGCCACCGCCAGCACCGCGCCAATGCCGTTGCTGGTCGCCAACAATTCTGCCATCACCACGACTTTCCAGCTCATCCCCAGCGCGGCAATCCACGCCGGGAACACGTAGGAAAACAGATGCGGGAAATACACATCGGTGAACTGCATCCACCACGGCGTGCGGAAGCTGTCGCTCATGGCCTTGAGGTCATTTTCCAAGGTGCGTGTCCCCTGCAATGCGCCCACAAACACGATCGGGAACGAGGCAACCACCACAGTGAACACCACGGTCTGGTCATTCATACCAAACCACATCATCGCCAGCACAATCCACGCAATCGGCGGCATCCCCATCAGGATCGTCACCAACGGGCGGCTCATCATCGAAGCAGTCACAAACAGCCCTGCCAGCAAGCCCAGCGCCGTCCCTCCCCCTACCGAAATCAGGAAACCCCACACCGCCCGCTTCAGCGTAATGGCAATGTCAGCCTGCATCCGGGGGTCTTGCAGCATCTGCCACAAGGT
This sequence comes from uncultured Thiothrix sp., assembly GCA_964420315.1. Classification (GTDB taxonomy): domain Bacteria; phylum Pseudomonadota; class Gammaproteobacteria; order Thiotrichales; family Thiotrichaceae; genus Thiothrix. The sequence goes on from CAYQTB010000017.1 coordinate 3,109, forward strand.
AGTGAAGGTTTCCAGCGGCGCGGGCAGGATCAGCGTGCCATACCGTTGATGCCCCCATTCCCACGCCGCGATGAACAGGAAAATGCTTGCCATTGCCCCCCAGCCACTCCACAGGTAGCGCGGAAATTCGCGCAGGATACCCAGCAGTGCATTCACGGGTAATAGAACCCGTCATCCGGCAGTTTGCCACCCACCAGCGCGGGGGTGGTTTCCAGCAACACGCCGAAAAAATGCTCCAGATCGGCACGCGCCTGCGGGGCTGGCACATCGCGGAATTGCGCCACCTTGATCGAATCCGCCACCGCTTCCGGGGTCAGCAGCTCAATCCGCGCTGCCACAATTTTGCCTGCCTCCTCCGGGTTATCCAAGCACCACTGGGTGGCTTTGGCGTATTCCGCCTTGAAACGCTGGATCACTTGGGCATCCAGCTTGCGATTGATCACCGCCATGCCTGCCTGCGGTATCCGCATCTCGCGCTTAAGCAACCTGCCCCATTCCTGTTGCAAATCCACGCTGCGGAACAGGGTGGGTGCAACCACACTGACCGGGAACGATTGGGTCTTGCGCAACGCCATCGACACCGCCGGTTCTGCCAGCAGCGCATGGTCAGCGCGGCGCAGGATCAGCATCTGCATCGCATCCAGCGGGTTGGCGACGTAATTCAGGGTCAGGTCTGTTTGCACATCCAGCCCGGCGGCTTTTGCCAGATGCTGGAACACGATGTCCGGCATGTCGCCCCGGAACGGCATGACGATTTCCTTGCCCTTGAAGTCTGCCAGCGTTTTCAGCGACTCATCACGCGACACCATCCACAGCACGCCCCAGACCGATACGTTCAACAGGCGGATGTCCGCGCCCTTGTTGTACAGGTTGGCGGCGACATTGGTGGGGGTGGCGATGAAATCCACCTCGCCATTCAGGGTCATGGCACGCATCTGGTCAGGGTTAGTCCAGGTGACGAATTCCACCTTGTCGGCCACATCGGCCAGCGCACCGCTGTCCACCATCCGCACCAGCGGGTTGGAGACGGACGCAAACGGCCCTGCCAGCGTGAGTTTTTCCAGCTTGTCCGCCGCTTGGGCGGTGAGGGACAACAGCAGCAGGCTGATGCCAAGAAGCATTGGTTTCATGGTGCAGTTCCCTAAAAATTCGCCCGCAAGCCCACAGTGACAAACCGCCCCGGATCAGATCCGAGTTTCTTTTCCACCTTTTCGTCAGTGAGGTTGCGGATGCCGCCGAACACTTCCCAGCGTTTCTTGTTGTCCAGCGCGTAACTGCCATTGACGTTGAGCATGTTGAAACGGGCGGTGGATTTGCCCACGCCGGTATCGGTGTAATGCTGCTTGCCAACATGGGTCACATCCGCGCCCAGATTCAGGCGTGGCCTTGCCTGCCAGTCCACACCCACCGAAACGGTACGTTCCGGGGTAAATTCCAGCGGCTTGCCGGTCTGCTTGTTTTCGCTGTCCAGTTCCGACCAAGCCAGCTTGCCCTTGAGCTTGCCGGTGAAGGCGTACTTGAGGTTGGTTTCCACCCCTTGGGTTTTGGCTTTGCTGACGTTCTGGAAGGTGTAATAGGCCGTTGCCGGGGTAGTGCCGACCTGTACCTGCTCAATGCGGTCCTGGATGCCGTTGTGGAACACCGCCACGTCGTAATCGAGCTTGCCACGCTTGCCGTTGAGGCCAATTTCAAAGGCATTGGTGCTTTCCGGCTGGAGGTTGTAAGCAGTTTTGCCACGCGCCGTGTCAATGGTGGCAGCACCGAGTTGCACCCCGGCAGGTGTCTGTTTCTGGATGTAAAGTTCGCGGATGTCCGGCACGCGGTAGCCTTGCGCCGCGCTGGCACGCAGGTTGAGGTTTGCGCCTAGCGCCTTGTTCGCCCCGATGCGGAAGGTGGTTTTGCTGTCTTTTTGTTCATCGCGGGTACGCCCGGCAGCGTCGGTGTAGGCATCCTGGGTGTATTCGTCGTAACGCCCGCCCACGGTCAGCTTGAGGGTGTCGGTTGCCTGCCATTCATCCTGCACAAAGGCGGCCTTGCTGCCTACACCGCGTGGGGTCATGTCGCTACCCTGGGTGAATACGGTGGCGCGGCGGTCTTCGTCACGCAGTTCCAGACCGCCTGTCACCACGTGCTTGTTGTTGGGGCTGTACCAGGTAGCGGAAGTTTCCACTGCCTTGACTTTTACATCCGCATCCATGCCGCTGGCGGAGGAGGCAGCTTCACTGGTATAGGCAAAATCGGCAAATTCGGTGATGGTGGTGCGGTTGCGCTTTTCGTAATCGGACTGGTATACCCGCCCTTTCAGTTCCAGATTCTCGCTGGCATCGTGCTTCACATCCACCGCCACATCGGTGCGGGTATTGGCATCGCGGGAACGGGTCGGCACGTTATAGGCAGGCACTTGCCTACCCGGTGCGGGGGAAAAGCCAGTGGGGTGGAAGCTGGAGCGGTAAATGCCTTCGCGTTCCTCGTCAAACCAGTTGACCTCCAGCCCAACGGTGGTCTTGTCCGTCGCATCCATTTCGACCCGCCCACCGACTGTGCTGACAGTGGCGGCTTCGCGGTAGGTCACGGGTACATTGTAACTGCCTTTCACATTGCGCAACGGCGGCGGGGTAGGTGTTGCCCCCAGCGTGGTTTTGGTGGTTTCGGTTTCGCTGTAAGGGTCAGAAGTCTGGTGGGAGGTGTTCAGGCTGTAGCGTACCTTACCCTTGCCGCCCCGGATGCTGGCACTGGCGTTGCTGTTGCCCCCATCACCATCGGTGTTGCTGCCGTGGCTGATGCTGGCTTCGCCGTGGGTTTCGCCATCCTTGGGTTGTTTGGTGATGATGTTGACCACCCCACCGACCGCATCCGCGCCGTACAGTGCCGACATCGGCCCCTTGACGATTTCGATGCGCTCGATGGAAGATGCCGGAATCCGCTCCATATCATACGGGTTTTTCACCTCACCTGCCAAACGGCGGCCATCCAGCAACCACAGCGTGCCGCTTGCACCCACGCCACGCAGGCTGACCGAACTCTTGGAGGCGGCACTGGCTGCCGGGAATGTGCCGTATTGCAGGGTCAGCCCCGGCGTGTTGCTGAACACATCCTTGAGGGTTTGCGCCCCGCCCTTTTCGATCTCCTGCCGGGAAATGACCTGCACCGAGGCACTCACCCCCTTGATGGGCTGGGTGGTGCGGGTGGCGGTTGACACCACTTCCACTGCTTCCAGTTCAAATACCTCCCCAGCCAGCGAGGGCAGGCTCCAGATGGCGGACAATAACAGTATCAGCACACGCGGGGATGCTGTATTCACAGTGACACCTCTCAAAACAGTAACAAATCTCATCTTAGGTTAGCATAGAGTAAATGAGAATGAAATCTGTTTGCCTTGATCCAGATCAAATAGGACTTACGCATTGACGGCGGCCTGAAATTGTGGGTTAAGGTGCTGCTTGCCTTGCATGAAGTTGCTGATGAAAGCAGCAACAGCCCAGGTTCAGCCCTTTGACCACCCGGTAAAGTCATTCTCGGCACAAACTGGGCTACTTCGTCAATGCGTAAGTCCTACCTTAAACACAATACCCACATTTAACCTCCCTGCAAAATAACCGTCATTCCCCTGTCACACACCTTTCATAAGCTGGCGCGATATTATGAAAGGAGTGCAACTTATGACCGCCGCTATTCACCACGACACCCACCAACACTTACGCCAGCATCTACCGCCATTGCGCGTAGAACTCGCTGCCACCCCCGCTGATGTGTACGCATCGCAACGCCTGCGCTATGAAATCTTCGCCAAAGAGCAAGGCGCACAATTAGAAAGTGCTGCGGAAGGCATCGACCGTGACCATTACGACGACTACTGCCATCACCTGCTAGTGCGCCGTACTGATAATAATGAAGTGGTTGGCTCCACCCGCATTCTCACCACTCCGAATGCGCGGAAAGCAGGCAGTTTCTACTCCGAAAACGAATTCGACCTACGCAATCTGTTCCCTCAGCTCAAGGGCAACGCGATTGAAATCGGGCGTACCTGCATTCACCCCGACTTCCGCAATGGTGCGGGTATCGGCATGTTATGGCTGGGTTTGGCACAATTCATGGAAATGCACCGTGTGGATTTCATGTTCGGTTGCGCCAGCATCAGCATGAACGACGGCGGCGCACAAGCCTCGGCAATCATGCAGGAAGCCCGCACCAACAACCTCGCTCCCGCTGAATTGCGTGTTAAACCCTTGATGCACTTACTGCCAGCGCAACCCGCCGCCAAAGTGAATATGCCACCGCTGCTGAAAGCCTACTTGAAACTCGGTGCCTGGGTAGCGGGTGAACCGTGCCTTGACCCTGATTTCAACGTTGCTGATATTTTCATCTTGCTGGATGTGAACAACCTCAATACCCGCTACCACCGCCATTTTGTGCAAGGCAGTTTGCAACGCCGCCCGGTCAGCGACGTGGGTTTATTGCAAGCAGCATAAAACCATTAACAGCTTGTAATAATACTGTCATGCTTCACGCCTACAATCCGAGCCGCGATCTTTCAACCTGACCGAACAGTCCCAATCAGGAGTTTTCATGAGTACCTTGGGTATCTTGCTGACGCTAACGGTGTTAGCGGCATTCAGCTACTACATCGGGCGCAAACGCTCACTTGCACTCGCCACCCCAGTGAAACGTGGTGGTAACGACCTGCATTCCTTGCCCAGCTACTACGGGTATTTGGTGGTTGTCTGGGCGATTATTCCGGCGTTGCTAGTATTTTCCTTGTGGTCAATAGCAGAAAAGCCACTGTTAACCTCCAACATGATGTCGAACTTACCAGCGGAATATCAGGGTAAATCGGCGGATGAGTTGAGTCTTACCACGAACCGTATCCACACGCTGGCAGAAGACCCAGCACAACTGGCAACCGCTGAACCCGCGCTCAAAGCAGTGGCAGAGGAATACCAGCAGATGCAGTCCCTGAGCAATACCATCAAAACGGTGTTGGTGTTAGCTTTGGCAATTGCAGGGATATTCATTGGTTTGCATCATGTGAAACCCAAAACCCGCGCGCGTAATCAGGTAGAGCGCGTGGTGCAGTTCATCATGATTGGCTGCGCTTCCATCGCCATTTTGACTACAGTAGGCATTGTGTTCTCGGTCTTGTTTGAATCCTACCGCTTTTTTGGGCATGTCCCCGCGACTGACTTCTTGTTTGGAACGCACTGGAGTCCGCAAACCGCGATGCGGGCAGATCAGGCGGGTAGCTCCGGCGCATTCGGTGCAGTGCCGTTATTTGTCGGTACACTGCTGATTTCATTTATTGCCTTGTTGGTTGCTGTGCCTTTGGGGTTGATGTCAGCCATTTACCTGTCAGAATACGCCGGTCCCAAATTGCGTGCTTACGCCAAACCAGCGATGGAAGTGTTGGCAGGCATCCCTACCGTGGTTTATGGCTTTTTCGCCGCCCTCACAGTTGCCCCGTTTATTCGTAACCTAGGCGAATCACTGGGACTAAGCGTGGCTTCGGAGAGTGCGCTGGCAGCAGGTCTAGTCATGGGGATTATGATTATCCCGTTTATGTCATCGTTATCTGACGACGTGATCAATGCCGTACCCCAGTCGTTACGTGACGGCTCTTACGGCATGGGTGCTACCAAGTCGGAAACCATTAAACAGGTTATCTTACCTGCGGCATTGCCGGGAATTGTGGGCGCATTTCTGTTAGCGGCTTCGCGGGCAATCGGTGAAACCATGATCGTGGTCATGGCAGCAGGATTGGCTGCCAACTTAACGATTAACCCGCTGGATTCCGTCACGACCGTCACGGTATACATTGTGAAATTACTCACAGGCGACCAAGAGTTCGACAGTGCTAAAACCTTGGCAGCATTTGCGCTTGGCTTGAGCCTATTTGTTGTCACTTTGATTCTAAACGTGGTGGCACTGCATATCGTGCGCAAATACCGCGAACAATACGATTAACCAAGGAACTGTGTCATGAGTACCACGACTGAGAAAGTTAAAGCGACCCTAGGGAAACGCTACGCACGCGAAAAACGCTTTCGCTTTTATGGCATAACCGCCATTGCCTTGAGCATCCTGTTTCTAGTGATTTTGCTGACGGATATTATTGGCAAAGGCTACCCTGCCTTCACCAGCACCTACATCAAACTGGATGTGCAATTGGATGCGCAAACCCTTGGTGTCACCGCCGATGCCACGCCTGAGCAATTACGCAATGCCAATTACCATGCAGTGGTGCAAAACAGCTTGAATACATTGATTCCGGGTGTGGAAGACCGCAAGGAAAAGAAAGCCCTTAAAGGCTTAGTGAGTGGCGATGCGCAGTATGAACTGCAACGTCAGGTCATGGCGAATCCCGCTTTGATCGGCACTAACCAATCCGTGTGGGTGTTGGCGGATGATGATATTGACACCTATTACAAGGGCAATGTTGATCGTACCCTCCCAGAAGCTGATCGCCGCATCAAGGATTTCCAGTTGGCTTGGCTGGATAAACTGGAAGCCGATGGACGTATCGACAGTCAGTTTAACACCATACTGTTCACACACGGCGATTCCCGCGAACCGGAAGAAGCCGGAATTTTAAGTGCTTTGATAGGCTCGTTCTACACCTTGCTGGTGACACTTGCCTTATCTTTCCCGATTGGGGTAGCGGCGGCAATTTATCTGGAAGAGTTTGCTCCTAAGAATAATTTTTGGGTGGACTTGATTGAGGTTAATATCAATAACCTTGCTGCTGTGCCATCTATCGTGTTTGGTTTGTTAGGCTTGGCGGTGTTTATCCAGTTATTTGGAATGCCACGTTCTGCACCGTTGGTGGGCGGGTTAGTACTGACGCTGATGACCTTGCCGACCATTATCATTGCCACCCGTGCAGCATTACGCGCTGTGCCACCTTCCATCCGCGAAGGTGCTTTGGGTATCGGTGCATCCAAAAGCCAAACCGTGTTCCAGAATGTGTTACCGCTGGCGATGCCGGGCATCCTCACCGGCACGATTATCGGCATGGCGCAAGCCTTGGGTGAAACCGCCCCGCTACTGATGATCGGCATGGTTGCCTTCATTATGGATGTCCCCAGTGGCGTGACCTCACCCGCAACGGTTTTGCCGGTGCAGATATTCCTGTGGTCTGACAGCCCGGAACGCGCGTTTATTGAACGCACCTCAGCCGCGATTATGGTACTGCTGGCATTTTTGGTGTCGATGAACCTGCTCGCCGTCATCCTGCGTAAACGCTTTGAGCGTCGCTGGTGATTCCGACTCATCATAGTGTGTGACTCTTAACCTAAATTCCTTTACCCTTTAGCCTATGAAGGTGGATCCGATGACTGAAGCGACAATTGATATGACAACCAAAGCCGTACCCAAATTTAGCACCGCCACCAGCGGCGGACGTGAGGAATTCGCTCACGTCATTGACGGCACCATCGGCAAGCCGTATCTGGATGGCAAGGACACCAGATTCTTCTGCCGGGGCGTGAACGTCTTTTACGGTGATACCAAACAAGCGATTTTCGATGTCAATATGGACATCGGCAAAAACGAAGTGATTGCCATGATTGGTCCATCCGGTTGTGGCAAGTCCACTTTTTTGCGTTGCCTGAACCGCATGAATGACACCATTGCAGGCTGTCGCGTAACCGGTGAAATTAGGCTCGACGGCGAAGACATCCACGGCAAAGATCAAGACCCGGTACTTCTGCGTGCCCGTGTTGGGATGGTATTCCAGAAGCCGAATCCGTTCCCAAAATCCATCTACGACAACGTAGCCTATGGTCCGCGCCTCCACGGTCTGGCAGCTAACCGTGCTGAGTTGGATGATATTGTGGAAAGCAGCCTAACCAAAGCCGGTTTGTTCAAGGAAGTCAAAGACCGTCTGCAAGCACCAGGCACGGGGCTTTCCGGTGGTCAGCAGCAACGCCTGTGCATTGCTCGCACGATTGCGGTCAGCCCTGAGGTGATCCTGATGGATGAACCCACTTCCGCACTCGACCCGATTGCGACTGCGACCATCGAAGAATTGATTGACGAATTACGGGCAAGCTTTACCATTTGCATCGTGACCCACTCGATGCAGCAAGCAGCGCGGATTTCGCAACGCACCGCTTATTTCCATCTGGGCTATCTGGTTGAATTGAACGACACCAAAACTGTCTTCACCAACCCACAACACCAATTAACTGAAAATTACATTACAGGCCGCTTCGGTTAAGGCGGTACGGGGTATGGAAAGCATGAACACAACACAACATACATCTCAAAAATACAATCACGAGTTGGAAGAAGCTCGCAGCAAACTGATGACCATGGGCGGCTTAGTCGAAACTCAAGTCACCAACGCCATCAAAGCGCTGTTGGAGCGTGACAGTGCTTTGGGTGAAAAAGTCGCGTATTCCGACCATGAAATTAACGCAATGGAAGTCGCCCTCGATGAACATTGCGCGGAAATCATTGCGCGTCGCCAGCCAGCCGCCAGCGATTTGCGCTTGCTGATCACCATTATCAAAGTCATTACCGACCTTGAGCGCATTGGTGACGAAGCCGAAAAAGTCGGGCGTTACGCAGCGGAAATGACAGAATCCGCCACCTACGGTCACTTGCACAATTCCTTGCGTCACTTGGGCGAACACGTCAAAACCATGTTGAGCGATACCTTGGATGCGCTGGCACGTTTGGACGTTGCTCAAGCCATGCAAGTAGTAAAAAACGACCAGCAAGTGGATGACGAATTCGATTCCATTACCCGTCAGCTTTACACCCGTATGCTGGAAGACCCGCGCAATATCAAAGACAGCTTGAACGTCACTTGGTGTGCGCGGTCACTGGAACGGGTCGGCGATCACTGCAAAAATATTTGCGAATACGTGATTTATCTGGTGAAAGGCAAAGACGTGCGCCACACCAATTTAGAAAGCATCCGCGAAGCGTTGTTGGGTGAGTAAGAAACGCATTCTGTGCATTGAGGATGAAGCCGCCATCCGGGGCATGATCCGTTTTTCGCTGGAGCGCGAAGGCTATTGGGTGATGGAAGCCGCCGATGCACGCGCGGCTCGTGATCGGGCAGCAGACCAGTTACCCGACTTAATGTTGGTGGACTGGATGCTGCCGGATCTTTCCGGTCCCGAACTCATCCGACGGTTTCGCAGTGACCCGTTAACCCGCGACATTCCGATCATTATGCTCACCGCTAAAAGCGAAGAGGATGATATGATCCACGGGCTGGATGCGGGTGCGGATGATTACCTGATCAAACCCGTGTCACTCAAAGCCCTGAGTGCGCGGATCAAAGCCCTATTGCGGCGTACCGACGGTTTCGACGAACCGCGCGTGATCAATGCGGGACGCTTGCAGCTCAATCAAGATGCTCACCAATTGCGCATTGATGGCGCACCCGTGCATTTAGGGACGACCGAATACCGCTTGCTGGAATTTTTCATGCAGCACCCTGAAAAAGTCTATTCCCGCGCTCAATTGCTGGACTTTGTCTGGGGTCAAAATACCTATATCGAAGAACGCACCGTTGATGTGCATGTGTTACGCTTGCGCAAAACCTTGAAGACCCACGCCGCCGAGAATGTGATTCAAACTATCCGGGGTGTTGGCTATTTATTCAGTGCAAGCGAATCAACAGGTGATTGATGCCGAACAACTATTGGAGTGTGGAACGCTACCGGCTAGTCCTCGTAGTCGGCGGCGGTTTTTTGCTCGCATGGTTAACCCCTTACCCATTCCCCATCATGGTGCTGATTCTGCTGGGTTATATTGGTTGGATGTTGCACAAACTCTACCAATTGCAACGTTGGCTAACCAATGGGCAAAAACCTGAGGAAATGCCCGACAGCGACGGAGCATGGGAACAAATTGCGTATTTGTTCCAGAAATCCCAACAAAAAAATGCCGAACGCAAGCAAAAGCAAAAAGAATTGCTGACGCGCTTTGACAATGTGTTATCCGTATTGCCGGATGCAGCGATTTTGCTGGATGCCGACAACCACATTCAGTGGGCGAACAAATCCGCTGCCAAACTGCTAAATATCATGAATGCAGCCGACAGGGGTAAGCGTATCGACACCTTGTTACGTAACCCCGACTTACACAAATTGCTGGAAGAAAACAGCGAGCGCAAAATCACCTTTCCCGCACCACGCAATAGCAACCTGACCCTGCGGGCGCGATTACTACCCCTGCAAGGTGGCTCACGCGTGTTGAGCGTGCGGGATATTAGTGAAGGTGTGCAATTGCAAAAAACCCGTAAGGCATTCATTGCCAACGCTTCCCACGAATTGCGCACCCCACTGACTGTGCTGACTGGCTACATCGAGTTGTTTGAGCAAGACCCGGAATTACCGGAATATTTACGCGGTCCCTTGCAACAATCCCGCGAACAAGCCGCCCGAATGCAGCAAATCATCAGCGACATGCTGGTATTATCACGGCTGGAAAGTCAGGAAACCACCCCGCTGATGGGCAATCGTGTTGATGTACCGGCGATGCTGGAAAGCAGCATTCAAGCCATCCGCGATACGTTGGCAAACGATACGCACCGATTGGAAGCCCAAATTGAACCCGATTTGTGCGTGTGCGGCTCGGAAAAAGATATTAACAGCGTTATCACTAACTTACTGGCGAATGCAGTAAAGCATACACCTGCTGGAACCAGCATCCGCATTCGCTGGGAAAGCACGGATGATGGGCGAGCTTGCCTGAGTGTGACCGACAACGGTCTTGGCATTCCTGAGAAACACCTGCCACATTTAACCGAACGCTTTTACCGCGTGGATGAGGGGCGTTCGCGTGCCAGTGGTGGTACAGGTTTAGGACTGGCGATTGTGAAACACGTCATGCAGTGGCATAACGGCAAGCTGACGATTACCAGCAAACCGGGGCATACTGAGTTTAAAGCGTGTTTTCCGGCGAAGCGGGTATTGGACTAAATCTACTTCGACCCACCAACCACCGCACCAATGCCGTATTCCAGCACGGCATAATACCCCGCAAACTGGCACTGCGGTTGCACTTTAATTGCACAGTGACGGGTTCTAACGCAGGTGGTGCGGCATTTGCTAATGTTCCGAATAGACAGCACAATAACCATAACCTAACAAAACGACGCATCACTAATACTCCAGCGCCATTGTATCAGCGTCAACTCGCAAAAAACTTCCTCGCTCTTCGTGCCAATCACCCAGCACTATCCGCTGCGCGGCTTGTCCATCCAACAAGAAATCATGCACGGCGGGGAGATGGGTATGCCCATGAATCATGCGCGTTACGCCAACTTGTTGCAGCACTGCTGCCACAGTCTGAGGATTCACATCCAAAATCGCCGCTGCCTTGCCTTGCATACTCAGGCGACTTTGCGCACGCATCGCCTCAGCCTGGCGAATTCGCTCGGTTAACGGCAGAGCCAAGAACTGTTGCTGCCACTGCGGGTTGCGAAACAGTTGCCGAATCTGCTGATAATCGACATCATCACTACACAACGTATCACCGTGTAACAGCAATGTTGGCTTGCCGTACAAATCAATGATCTGCTGTTCAGGCAATAGCGTACAACCCGTTACCGCAGCGAAGCGCTCACCCACTAAAAAATCACGATTACCGTGCTGAAAATAAAGTCGCACACCACTGTCACTGAGTTGCTTCAATGCCCTCACCACGGGTGCAAGTGTCGCGGTATGCGGCGTTTCCAGTGCATCATCACCCACCCAATATTCAAACAAATCACCGAGAATATACAGCGCCTCAGCGCTGCCTTTAAGTTGCTCACACAGAACCAATAATAAGCGTATCGCACCGGGGCGAGACTCATCCAAATGCAAATCGGCAATAAACCAGCTTGACATACGCATCATTTATCCTAAAAAACACTATTATCATCGTAAAGTAGCAAACAATATCAATGGAACATTGACCTATTACAAAGAGCCTAAAGAAGTTATCTGCACCTCAACCACTCCATGAAACTGACATGACATATTGTATCGGCATTTCTCTCGATGATGGGCTTGTTTTAACCTCTGATTCACGTACTAACGCAGGCATTGATCATGTCAGCACTTACAGCAAGATGCACCGCTGCATGACTAACCCTGACCGCTGTTTAGTGATCATGAGTGCAGGCACTCTCGCCACCCCCCAAGCGTTGCTCCTAGGCAATTTATGTTATATTTACCGCTCACAATCTGTAGTTGAGCATTACCCATGAATTCAGAAAAAGTGATTTTCGGTTTTTTTATCTTACTAGCGTTGACGCTGAACTTCGGTTTTTTCATTGGCGACATTGACAACATTACCCATCACAATGTCTACGAATTGTTCGCTGCACTGGTCGTTAGCCTGATTGCCACGGTATTAAAATTTGGCGACAGAACCCATCTGGGGGCGATTTTCTTAGCAACCAGTTTGGTGGCGGATTTTCAATTACTGATGGCTGCCCTGATTTGGGGCTATGCTGCTCACATAAGCCCAAACGGAGTCGATACAGAAGCGACGGTGGCAATTGTTTCTTTTTCTGGTGGAGCGTTGTTGGCAAACATCGTTTCAGTCATTCTGTTATTGGCGGAAACCATGACCGTGCGCCGCTAGGCAGGAGAGAGTCATGCCAGACATTTTTTATGTGCTATTGCGGCGGATGCGTACCCCGCTGATTGTGTTGATTGTTGTGTATTCGGTATCGGTGTTGGGTCTTACCCTGATTCAGGGGCAAGATGCCGCCGGTCAACCTTGGCACATGTCATTTTTTCACGCGCTGTATGTGGTCAGTTACACCGCCTCCACCATTGGTTTTGGGGAGATTCCTTATGCGTTTACTGATGCGCAACGGTTATGGATGGTGTTTGTCATCCACCTGACCGTGATTGGCTGGTTGTATAGCATTGGTTCATTGCTGACAGTTATAAACGATCCGGCATTTCGTCGATTGCGGACTGAATATGTGTTTCAGCGCAGTGTAAAACGCTTACGCACCCCGTTTTATTTGGTGTGTGGCTACGGTGATACCGGCGGAATTTTGGTCAAGGCATTGGCTGACGAAGGCATTAAAGCGGTAGTGATTGACTGGGATGAAAACCGTCTCAACGAATTGGAACTGAATGATTACGTCCGTCGCCCGTTGGGATTATTAGCCGATGCTGCCAAGCCAGCGATTTTGGAAAGGGCGGGGATTACCAACAGTTATTGCATTGGCGTGATTGCGCTGACCGATTCCGATCAAACCAATGTGATGGTGGCGCTGAGTGCGTACTCGCTTAACCCCAACATCCGGGTGTTAGCGCGGGTGGAATCCGCAGAAGCGGGGGCAAATATCCGTTCTTTCGGCAAAAATGAGGTCATCAACCCGTTTGAAACGTTCGCGGGGCGGTTGGCAATGGCGATTCATTCACCTGGCATGTATACCTTGTTTACGTGGATGACGGGGGTCCCGCACGAGCCATTGCGTGAGCCGTTATTCCCTGATAGGGGCTTATGGGTAATTTGTGGGTTTGGGCGGTTTGGCAAAGCGTTGCACCGGCATCTGGAGGCAGCGGGCATCCCCATGCAAGTGATTGACCCCGACCCCATTGCCCACCAGGCCCCGGCGATGGCGATTGTCGGCTCTGGGGTAGAGGCAACCACCTTGCAACAAGCCGGAATTAAGCAAGCGGTAGGCGTAGTAGCGGGGACAAACGATGACGTGAGCAACTTATCAATTTTGATGACGGCACGCGAATTACGCCCAGATATTTTCATGGTTGCACGGCAGAATCAACGTGATAACAGCGTGGTGTTTGATCGTGCCGACATTGATCTGCTGATGAAACGCGGTGATGTGATTGCCCACGAAATTTTTGCTTTGTTACGAACACCGCTAATCAGAGATTTTCTGGAGGCTGCCCATGAACAAGACAATGAGTGGGCTAACCAAATGGTTAGCCGGATTATGGGTGTGGTTCATGAGGAAGTGCCCTACTTATGGGAAATCAAAATCAATAAGGTGCGCACTCCCGCATTGTACAAAGCGTGTTTAATGGAACAAGTGCAGTTACGTGACTTGCTACGTGACCCACGCGAGCGGGTTAAAAGTTTGCCTGCCATTCCGCTGTTATTGAAACGGGATGGGAGAGCCACAATGCTACCAGAATTGGACACGCCGCTGGAAGTGAGCGACCGTTTGCTAATGTGTGCGGCGTTGTCGATTAGTGATGAGATGCGCTGGGCAACGCACAATGAAAATGTTTTGCGTTATTTACTGACAGGACAAGAGACTTCGGGGGGCGACATATGGAGAATATTCTTACAAAATCGTTAATTGATTAAAAAATAGTTGTTTTTGTCATCATTTTCAGACGGTGCTAATGTTAAGCTTTTATGACAAAATTCTCTAACCAGTAACAAAACCATAAGGAAAGTCTAATATGGAAACAGAAGCCCCCAATGCACTGGAAACTCTCGCTACACCAGTCACCGAAACTACAGATGAAACGGCAGTCGAAATCAAAACCCCAGAACCGCTGGAAACAGCAAGTGTTGAGACCATTGCGGAAGTAACACCGGAAACCTCTCCAGAACCCGAACTCTCTGCAAAAGCCCAAAAGAAACTGGCAAAACAAGCCAAAAAGCTGAAAAAAGCCCAGAAAGCCGAGAAAAAAGCTGCCCGCAAAGCAGAAAAGAAAGCCGAGAAAAAGGCTGAGAAACAACTAAAAGCCGAGAAAAAAGCCGCCGAGAAAGCAGAAAAAAAAGCAGCTAAACGAGCCAAAAAGGCAGAGAAAGCCGAGAAACAGGCAGCCAAACAAAAGGGTTAAGAAAGTTGCATCGTTTCTTCGCCCCTCGCCTGTCAAGGAGAGGGGTTGGGGTGAGGTTCTTTTAAGCCGCTAATGCCAACAAATCGGAACGTACATCCGGCGTAATTGGTTTTTGGTTGTGGTCTTTCAACACCCCATTCAGTGATTCAGTCAAACGTTCAGCGGTGCGCAAAAAGTCGTTGATTGCTTCGTTGTCATCAATCGGGCTGGGCAAATTCAGAATCATGGAAAGCCCTGGTGTCGTTTGCATCACCAATTCATCCGGCACCAATGTCCACGGTTTGACCCCATTTGCCACGCTGAACAAACTGGTTTCGCCCTGTTCAGTCAGAATATAGCGGTGAAAAATATCCATCTCCCCAAACCCCAAGCCTGCATCGTCCAGCGCTTGCAGCACTTCTTCACCCCCAAAACCCGCCTCAATATCTGCCGCAATGAACAAAACCAATTGCGGTGGCAAGATCGCAGTAGGTGCAGCACTCGGCGTGACTGGCGGTTCTTGTGACTTGCCAGAAACATTCGACATCATCACATCCGACATATCACGGGCATTGGCAGCAGGGCGTTTGCCATCACGGGCTGGCACATCATCGGCAACACTGGAAAGCTCGTTGCCATCGGCATCACGCAGCACGGGAACGGTTTCATCCCGCTTAGTGGGAGAGTTTTGCCGGGAAATACGGCTAATCACGTAAATACCCACCAGAGCCGCTAGACCCAGCACCATGATAATCAGACTTACCAGTTCCATTTAAAATCCTTTAATCCTTGTTTATTTCCAGCATTAGCTATTAGCCAGTTTGACAGCTTCTGCCATGTCCACCGTCACCAGCCGTGACACCCCAGCTTCACGCATGGTAACGCCGATAAGATTTTCAGCAAGTTCCATCGTGGTCTTATTATGGGTAATGAATATGAATTGTACCTGTTCTGACATATGCCTGACCAGTTCACAGAAACGCCCAACATTAGCCTCATCAAGGGGCGCATCCACCTCATCCAACAGGCAAAACGGAGCAGGATTCAATTCAAAAATCGCAAATACCAAGGCTACCGCTGTTAACGCCTTTTCGCCACCTGACATCAGGTAAATGGTCGAAATTCGCTTACCCGGCGGGCGTGCCATAATCGCCACCCCGGTGGTCAGCAGGTCATCGTTGGTCATTTCCAGGTAACATTCGCCCCCACCAAACAAGCGCGGGAACATTTCCCCCAAACGGCTGTTCACTTTGTCGAACGTTTCTTTGAAACGCGCACGGGTTTCACGGTCAATTTTACGGATGGCTGTTTCCAAAACCGCTAATGCGGCGACTAAATCCGCGTTTTGTTGATCCAAGTACTGTTTGCGTTCTTGTTGTTCTCGGAATTCGTCGATAGCAGCAAGGTTGATTGCCCCTAAACGTTGGATACTGCGTTGCACACTTTCCAATGCCTGTAAAAAGGTTTCGGCACTGGCATCTGCCGGAAATTCAGCCTGCAAAATTGCTGCGTCATGCTCGGTTTTGGCAAATTGTTCGGCAAGCGTTTGTTCACGTACCTGCACGCTTTGCCATTCCAACTTACGGTTTTCCAAGGCAGTGCGAGAGGTTTCAGCGAGGCGTTCGGCTTGGATGCGGGCGCTGTCTTGCTGGCGAATACCGGCTTCGAGCGCTTGCAACTGCTGGCGGGCTTGGGTCAAACGTTGCTCCACGTCGGCACGTTGGGTAAGCGCGTGCTCACGCTCTTCTTCCAGTTCTGCCAGCGGATCGTCTTGTAATTGCCGTTGTTCCAGCAAGGTATCACGTTGTTGCTCCAGCCATTCAAGGCGGCTGTGGATACGTTCGAGTTGACGCTGGCTATTGTCGCGTTGGGTACGGTGGGTTTCGATCTGCAAGCGCACGTCTTGCACCGTATCTTGCAAGTCACGCTGGGTGCGACGTGCTTCACCGACGGCGTGTTGCCAGTCTTCACGGGTGGTCGCAAGCTGGTCGCGTTCGCTTTGCAAAGTTTCCAGCAAGGTCAGGGCTGCGTTGCGTTGGGTGGTCGCGAGTTCGTGTTCGGCAGTTTGCTGCTGTTGCTGGCTGGCGAGTTCGGTGCATTCACTGTCAATTTGCTGGCGGCGCTGGCTGAGCTGGTCGATGCGCTGTTGCAGGGTATGTAAACGGTTACGCTGTTCGGATTCGCTGCGGTGCAAGCGGTTAACATCGGCTTGCGCTTGCTGGCGCTGCTGTTCGAGCGTACTAATGCGGGTGCGCAAGGTGTCAGCGTTGGCTTGCCAGTCGCTGAGTGTGGTTTCCAACTGTTCAATCTGTTCACGCAAGCTGTCAATCGCTTGTTGACGTTGCAAGATACCGCTTTGGGCATCGTGTTGGCGATGCGTCCGCAACCAGTTTGCGCCTAACCATAGACCGTCGCGGGTGACAATGCTTTCACCGGGCGCAAGGCTGTGGCGTTTGGATAAGGCTTCACGCAAGGTTTCGGCACAACGAACCCCCGTTACAAGGCTACGCGCGGCTTCGGGTGCGTGGAGCTTGCTGGCGAGATAAACCGGCGCTTGTGGCGACGGCGTAAGCGTATCGGTCGCGGTTTCCAGTAGCGTAATCCCGGCGTTTAACACCTCATCGGCTTCCAGTAGCCACAATTGGTCGAGGCAAACCGCATCCAAATCCGTCGCTAATACGGTTTCAAAGGCAGCTTCCCAACCGTGTTTGATGTTGAGGATTTCCGCCATGCGCGGGGCTTTTGCCAAACCGTGGGCTTGTAACCATTGTTGGCGTGCCTGATTGGTTTTGTCCAAGCCGGATTGTTGCAGGGTTTCCAGCGAAGCCAAGCGCCCTTGCAAGGATTGGCGACGGGAACGCTGCGCGTCAAGCTGGCTGTTAGCATCGCGGTAGGCTTGCTGTTGCTCACTCAAGGTGGCGCTCAGGTTAGCAAGCTGATCTTCCGCCAGTGCAAGCGCTTCGGCAGCCGCTTCGCGTTGTGCGTCCAGCAGTTGTAAATCGTCAACAAAACGTTGGGGTGCAAGGTTACTGGCTTCTTGTTGCAAGCGTTCAAGGCGCTGGCTGGTTTGGCTCAATTGGCGTTCGAGCTGTTCCATGCGGGCTTTTTCGACTTGCGCCTGACGGGTGGGGTCGGCAATGCGTTGTTGCAACGTATGCCAGTGTTCCTGCCAGTCGTTGAGTTGCGCTTCGGCTTCGGCAAGGCGTGCCTCTGCTAACGCCAGTTGCGTACTGAGATCGTCTTCACGCGGGATAAGGTCGGCAAGCGCCGCTTCACTCACGCTAAGTTTGGCACGGTCTTCAGCAGCATGGCGTAAGGTTTCGGCAATGCCCTGTTCGGCAGTGCGCAGGGCATCTCGCTGGCGGCGTTCAATGTCACGCTGGTGCTGGATGCTTTGTTCGATGCGGGCGATTTCTGATCCGACTTGGTAATACTCGCCCTGCACCGCATTAAGGGTTTCGTTGGCGTCGCTATAACCTTCGCGCAATTCGGTGACAACCGTTTCCAGATGGTGCATCTCGGTGAGGTGCGCCTGATACGTGTTGGAAAGCTGACCCAGTTCACGCAAGCGTTGCGCCCCATCCGCTTGCAGGTGTTGCCATTGCAATAACAACACACTGGCTTCAAGCTGGCGCTCTTGGTCGCGTAATTCGCGGAAACGTTGCGCGGCTTTGGCTTGTTTATCGAGACGTTCCAGTTGTTTTTCGAGCTCGTCGCGCAAGTCGCTCAGGCGTTCGAGATTGTCGCGGGTATGCGCCATCCGGGTTTCGGTTTCGCGGCGGCGCTCTTTGTAACGCGAAATGCCTGCGGCTTCTTCGAGGGTATGACGCAATTCTTCGGGTTTGGCTTCAATCAGGCGTGAAATCATGCCCTGTTCAATAATCGCGTAACTGCGTGGTCCTAAACCTGTACCGAGGAAAATGTCGGTAATATCGCGGCGTCGGCATTTAGCGCCATTAAGGAAATATTTGGAATCCCCGTCGCGACTGACCTGACGTTTGATTGAAATTTCCGCGTAATTGGCGTATTCGCCGCCCAGTGTGCCATCACTGTTGTCAAAAACCAGTTCCACCGACGCCAAACCAACGGGCTTACGCGAGGATGAACCGTTGAAAATCACGTCTTCCATTGACGCACCACGCAGGTGCTTGGCGGAGGATTCCCCCATGACCCAGCGCACGGCATCAATGGTGTTGGACTTGCCACACCCATTGGGGCCGAGAATACCGGTGAGATTGCTGCGTAAATCCAGCGTCACGGGGTCAACGAAACTTTTGAATCCGGCGATGCGGATTTTGCTAAGGCGCACTTCTTTTCCTAATTGATGGGCGTGGTAATGGACAAACGCGCAAGCATGATATAAAACCAGCACGTTTTCAACATCCATCCGACTGTTCATCGGGATACCTTAGGAGTAACCATGTCCACACGCCCCAGCAAAGAACTCGACACCTTCCCCAACCCTAACCCACAACGCGATTACACCATTCGCATTGATTTGCCGGAATTCACCTGCATTTGTCCCAAAACGGGGCAGCCGGATTTCGCCCAATTCAAAATCGAATACGTCCCTGATGCCAAATGCGTTGAGCTAAAATCACTCAAGTTGTATATGTGGAGTTACCGCGAAGAAGGCGCGTTCCACGAAGCCGTGACCAACAAAATTTTGGAAGATCTAGTCGCCGCCACCGCACCACGCTTCATGCGCCTGACTGGGGTCTGGAATGTACGCGGCGGTGTCTACACCACCGTCATCGTCGAACACCGCCACGTTAGCTGGCAACCTGCCCCCAAAGTCGAACTGCCTTAATGGAGTTGGAAAAATCAGGCGGTGCGCGGTATTATCCGCATCGCTTGATTATCAACAACAACACGGGGCATACCGCATGAAACGTTTCTTTATTACTATTTTTGCCATGTTACTGAGCTTTACCACTTTAAGCTGTAATGCCGAGGAAAAAGCCGCAGCAACACCCACTTCTGGAGATAAAATGTCGACTATTCTGATTGAAACCACCAAAGGCAACATCAAAATCGAACTGGATGCCGCTGCCGCACCCAAAACGGTTGAAAACATTCTGGCTTACGTTAAAGAAGGTTTTTACGAAGGGACTATCTTCCACCGCGTCATTCCCGGTTTCATGGTACAAGGCGGTGGCATGACCGAAACCATGAAAGAAAAAGCGGACAAGCGCCCGCCGGTTAAAAACGAAGCCAACAACGGCTTGAAAAATGACCGTGGCACGGTAGCAATGGCGCGTACTAACGACCCGCATTCCGCTTCTTCGCAATTCTTCATCAACGTCAGTAACAACGACTTCCTGAACTTCCGTTCTGAAACTCCCCAAGGCTGGGGCTACGCGGTCTTCGGCAAAGTCGTCGAAGGCATGGATGTCGTTGACGCGATTGTTGGTGTAAAAACGGGTAATTTTGGCCCGCACGGTGACGTGCCGGTACAACCGATTCTGATTAACAAAGTTTCTATCGTCGAATAATTCCCTCAGAACCTCCCCGTCACTGGGGAGGTTCGCTACCCACCGCACCGAAAAGGCTGCATTGATCGCCGTTGTCGCGAATTGGTTGGCTTGGGCATTGCATTGGAGCAACAAGACGCTCGGCTAATTGAAATGCACGTCAAAGCAGCGCGTGAGTTTGGGGCAAGCCCAGAAGAAATCTTCGAGGTGATGCCAATTGCACTACTGATGGATGGCGCACCCGCGTTGTCACAAATCCCGCAGTTGGTACATGCCATCGAACAATCCGAACCCGTTGAGACCGCAGCCTGAGCAAACACCAACGCATTTATGCCGTCGTCAGGCAAATTCCACCCGGCTACGTCGACACTTACGGCGATGTAGCGGCGCTGGCAGGTTTGCCCGGTCATGCGCGGTTGGTGGGTAACGTTTCCGCTGGCAACCCAGTCAACCAAGGGGGGTCTTGGATGTGCGCGTCATATAATGGGCGAGACGTGGGCTGCAAGATTTTAGGGTGCGCTGAATCGCTGGTTATTCCATGAAGATGTGCTCAAAGCGAAATAATCCTTTATAATCGTCGGGTTTCTGAAATAACCGGCGGTGATTCGCGGGAGCTTTTGCATTATGCCATTTTCAAACCAACCCTCTGTGGATGCCAACACCACGCAATCTTTGCCCATCCTTCAGGAGCGCTATGCCCTGCGGCGTTGCATGGCGGATACAGCGCTGGGCAAACTGTATTGGGCGCAAGACCTCAAACAACTGCAAGGCAATGGTGAACATACCAATGTATTAGCGTTCACCCTGTTGCCAGCCTTGGCACAAGACCCCGTGTTTGAACAAGTTTTCGGGCATGTATTACCCTCGTATCAAAAACCTGCCCTCGGTATGCCACACATCACCGACGATGGAAAAAATGCTGATGGCACGCGCTGGCTGGTGATGCGCAATATTGGCGGCATGTTGTTATCCGAACGCCTCGTCGAACTGGATGACCGAGGAATGCCCTTACCCGAAGTGCTCGAATTACTGGACGGCATCAATCATCTGCTCGCCAGCCAACGCCCCGACGGGGTATTCGGGTACTTGGAACCAAATGCGATTTTGCTCAATGAAAAATCCCCTTGTTTACTGACCGCACCAGTCGCAGCAGCCCTGCGAATGAGTTACAAAAACACCGCCAGCGAACGCACCCGCCAAACCTTGCATTCGGGGTACATCAGCCCCGAAGTATTACTCGGCGACACCCCAACCCTCGAAGACGATACATTCTCAATCGCGTGCTTGGCTTACCACCTCCTGCAAGGCAGCGCCCCTTTTGGCAAACACAGTACGTTGGAAGCCACAGTGCGCAACTCAGCCCCCAGCAGCATCCGTAAACTACGCCCTGATACCTGGGCAGTGTTGCAACAAGGGTTAAACCTGAAACGTGACGCACGGCAAAAATCCCCCGCAGTCTTCCTGAATACCCTGCAACGCAAGCAACAAAAAAAGCTGTTGCTACCACTCGCAGGCTTAGTGGCTGCCAGTGCGGTTGCCCTGACCACTTACCAGCTACTGTCCAATTGGGGCAATGCACCGGAAGAATCCCCCACCCTGCGCACCACTGAGCTGGCATTAACCCAGCCCAACAGCGGCAACATAGCGCCGACTGGTACTGGTGATGCTTCATTGATTAATGAACCAGCCATTCCCCCAGCACCTGCTCAAGAAAGCCCAGCAGCCACCGCCGAACGCCCCCCTGCTAACACTGCCAATGAGGCTGCGGCTGCACCAGCTAACGTCACAGCATCCAATAACCTGCGTAACTTACAAGCGCAAGCCGCTGATGCCATCCTGCAAGGCAAGCTGCTCAGTGACAACCCCGACACCCCAGCCGCGTTAGACTATTTGCGCAAAGCCACCGCGCTAGACCCCGACAACCCCCAAACCCAAAGCCTGTTAACACAACTCATCAATCAGCAACACGCCGAAGCTGAAACCTTATTAAACACCGACAAACTCGATGAAGCCAGCAAACTGCTAAGCACCGCTGACCGCCTAATCACCGAATTCACCCTCACTGACCGCCTGAAACGCCAAGTCAGTCTGGAAGCTGCCGTCAACCAAGCCCAACGTAAACAATCTTTAACAGCAGCGTCAGAACCCAACGCTGCTATCACCACGCCTTCCGATACGGCTGAATCGGCTGCACCTAGCGCTGATGCGAACAATGAACAGCAATATTTGGCACGCGCCCAACAAGCCATTGACTATGGCAACTTAAGTCGCGGCGATGACCGCAGTGAAAGCGCGATTGCCTACTTAAATCCGCTGCTGGAAAAATACCCCGACCACCCTGCCGCACGAACCCTGTTACAAAAAATCGTGGATGCCCAACAGGAAGCCGCCAGCACCCACTTGCGCAAACGTGACACCGAAAAAGCCCGCGAAGTACTGAATGACAGCCAAGTGCTCATTGGCAAATACCAAATCGACAACCGTGTCGAAGCCCAAATTGCGCTGGAAAAACGTTACCGCGAAACCTTAGCGATGGGTATTTTTACCCCCGGCACTGAACCCGCAGCCCCCGCTGTCGTGGTCAAACCAGAAAAACCGGCGATAAAACCGATTGAACCGACACCCGCTACGCCTGCGCCTACCGCCAATAATGTTCCCGCTCAACCAGCGCCCGCTACGCCTGTTGCCGTGGTTCCCCCAGAACAGGAGGGTGAAAACCCAGAAGCCGCTGAAGCCGCTGCCGCAGCGAACTCAGCCCCCTTGGAAGTGCGGGTTTCCCCCGATATTCCGGTAAACCGAGGGGTAGACATACCGGCAGACCTAGCGGTGACACCCGCGCCGATACCGGCAACCGAGCTGCCGCCGGTACAGCTTGATAAACCAGTGGCAGCCCCACAACCCGCACCAGCCCCCAGCGTCACCTTTGAAGTGCCCGTCACTGACCCTGACAATACGGGCAACACCTTCACGTTAGATGTGCCGAATCTGATCGAAGTACCGTTGGATACGATTAGGGACAGCCTGCCACCTGCTGACAGATAAACGCTGACACTGGGCGACCATCGTCCAGTATTTCCACCGTATCCAGCAGGATTTCCGTGTGCGCAAACACCTGTGCCAACTCCCCCGGTTTCAACAGGAAATTGGGGTTACGCGGGCTGCCAAACTGTTCCGCGCCTTGCACAAAGGTCTGGTAAATCAGAATACCGCCGGGTTTGAGCAAGCGTTGTAACCAAGGAAATAGCGGGCGGTGTAAATAACGCACCACCGTGATCAACGCAAATTGCCCGTCGGCAAACTCGCTGAACGGGTCTTGCCCGATTTCCAAATCGCGTTGCAGGGTTGTCACCGTAACATGTTGGCTGCTTGCCAGTTGCTGCGCCCGTTGCAATGCACCGGGGATATAATCAATGCCGGTCATCTGCCAGCCATGCATGGCGAGATACACCATATCCCGCCCTGCCCCACAACCAATATCCAAGCCCTGCCCCGGCTGAATATGGTGGGCGGGCATGAACGCCGTGACGAAACGCGCGATCAAGGGTGCGGGTTGCCACAAACGTTGCGATTGCTCACCGTTTTGCCATAAACCGGCGGCTTGTAAGCTTGCCGCTAGGGGCAACGTCCATTCGATGGCTTGCACCACTTGATAGCCTTTGCTGGTCAGGAATGCGCTGGCGGTTTGCAATGCGTCACCGCTGGCATACACGGTCAATGGTTCGCTGGTTTTGGGGAGTTCGTGCATTCGGCTGGGCAATTCATCCACGGGTATCGAACAGGCATGAGCATGATGCCCCCGACAAAACGCGGCGAATGGGCGGCAATCAAGATGTGCTAGTGGCATTATATTCTCTACGCATTACAAATCTAGTTTTATAGGTTGCTAAATACCATCAACCCTCCGGCACCAGAGGGTTTTATTTTTGAGGGACATCCGTAGCACTGAACTTCACCCGCACCCGCAACTGCCGCAAAATATCCGGCGGCACGCTATCCGGCATTAAAATCAGCGAATACAGCTTACCGCTCTTAGTCCGCCAATTCAGCACACACCCCCACGGATGCAAAAAGCTGCTGTCATCCAATCGCGCAAAAAATCCAACAGAAGCAGTGCGCACCAAGCACACGTCCACCAAATAAAAACGCACTTCCTGCACCGCATTTGGCGCAACCCGGCTAATATGCAGCCGCCAGTAATGGCGCCCCGACAGTGCAATCAACACCAGCAGCAAGCCCTTGCCCCACCACGGTAATGCAGGCATAAAACCCACCACGACCGCCGCCAGCACATGCGTTGCGACGATAAAAACAGCCAGTCGCCGTGAAGCCACTGGCTGCAAATACAAAGGCGGCTGATTATCCAAAGGTCATCAGCACACTAACGCCCGCAATAATGCCCGCGCATTCGCCATGCCCACCAACAAATTCTGGTGAATATCGTCCATCGTGATCTCTTCGCTGTCTTTGCCTGCCGCCCAATTAGCCACTACCGCACAAGTGGCGTAACACAGATCCAATTCGCGGGCAAGCGCGGCTTCGGGCATTGCCGTCATCCCCACTAAATCGCAACCATCGCGTTCCAGACGGGAAATTTCAGCCGCCGTTTCCAAACGCGGCCCTTGGGTAGCGGCATACGTGCCACGTGACACCACATCCAACTTCGAGCATTCAGCCGCTGCCAGCAGGGCATTGCGGATTTCCGCACAATACGGCCACGAAAAATCAATATGAGTCACATCGGTCAAGCCGTCCTCAAAAAAGGTATGCGCCCGCCCGTGGGTGTAATCAATAATCTGATCGGGAATCACCAAACGCATCGGTCGCATTTCCGGCGTAATCCCCCCCACGGCAGCAATCGCCACGATCTTTTTCACGCCCAAACTCTTCAGCGCCCACAAATTAGCACGGTAATTCACCCGATGCGGGGGGATATTATGGGTGTAACCGTGCCGTGCCAAAAACGCGATACGCTTGCCAGCAATCATGCCGTGCGTCACCGGTCCCGACGGCTCACCGTAAGGCGTATGCACCACTTCGCGATGAATCACTTCCAAGCCTTCAATTTCGGTTAATCCTGTACCGCCAATTACTGCAAATTCAATAGCACTCATTTCATAACCCTTTTACTGCATAAATACCGTTGGCATTGCGCCAATATTCCTTGTAATCCATCCCAAAGCCGAACACGTAGCGATCCGGTAATTTCAACGCTGAAAAATCGCGCTGCACGCCTGCCACGCGGCGATCGTGCTGCTTATCCGCTAACACTGCCACGTGTACGCTTGCCGCGCCCTGTTCCCGACACCAATGGGTAATTTCCCGCAAGGTATAACCTTCGTCGAGAATATCATCAACCAACAACACATGCCGATCTGCCAACGCCGTTTCAGGCTTGTGCAACCAAGTAATCGTTTTACTGCCACGCGTTGCCCCACGGTAGCGGGTAGCGTGCAAATAATCCTGTTCCAAGGGAAACGCCAAGCGGGTCAGCAAATGCCCCGTCAAAATCACCCCGCCGGTCATCACACACAATACCAGCGGGTTTTTATCCGCCAGTTTGTCAGTAATTTCGGTCGCCATCGTATCCAACATGGCAACAATATCCTCAGCGGAATGCAATAAATCAGCGTCTGCCAGCGTGCGGGCAGCATCAGCGGCTGTGATAACCATTTGTTCACCTATTGTTCAAGCAATCTTGGTATTCTAACCTAAATCAAGGAATCGTCGTGAAGAAACAAAAATGTGATGGAAGGGTGTTGCATTACCACGATCAGAATATTATGATTTGCTTATATTAAATAATTTCTTCTAACGCGCACACAAGCGCATGATTCTCTGCTACGAGGTATATATTATGAAACACACAAAAATCGCTCTGATGGTTGCATTGCTGGCTGCTTCCGGTGTTGCATCCGCTGAGTTCTTCGATGGCTTCGACAATGGCAGTGGCGTGGGTCAAAGTCAAGGTCAAGGTCAAGGCAGCACTAGCGGTCAAGGTCAAGGCTACGGCACTGGCGCTGGCGACATGAGTGGCTGGGGTCGCGGTAAAGGCGACGCGGACGGCGAAGTGGATTTCACCATCACCTTCAAAGGCAAAGGCAAAACCGACATGGCTGCTGACACCTACGGTCAAGGTCGTGGCGATGGCGCTACCAACGTGCAAGGCAGTGGCTACGGTTACGGCGATGGCTACCGCAATATATACGGCTACGGCAACACGTCAGCTAACGGCTACGGTTACAACCCTTGGGGTGGCTACGGTTACAACCCAATGATGCAACAAGCACCCGCTATGCAGCAAATGCCTGCCCAGGGTCAAATGCCAACAGCGGCAGCGCCTGCTCAAGGTCAAATGATGCAGCAAATGCCTGGCTACGGTTACAGCCCAATGATGATGGCACCTGGCTATGCGATGCCAGCGCCTAGCTTTGAGCAAATCCAAAAGCAAATGGAAATGCAACGTGCTCAAGCTGATGCTTTCTTCAAGAAAGTAGAAGAACAGCGTGCCGCGATGGCTGCTCAACAGCAGAAAATGGTTGAAGCCAACAAAGCGGCTGCGCCTGCTGCCGCCGCTACCACTACAGCGCCTGCTGCGCCAGCCGCTCCTGCTGCTGAAGTGAAAGTTGAAGCGGCTGCACCAGCACCTGCTGCGCCAGCCGCCACTCCTGCCGCTCCTGCTGCTGCAAACTAATCAGATTTCACCTCTGAAGAAGGAGGCTGGGTTTACCCAGCCTTTTTTGTCAACTCCACACACTCACTCACTAATGCCGCCCCACGGTAAATAAACCCGCTATACACCTGCACCAAACTCGCCCCTGCTGCCAATTTCGCCTGCGCATCCGCCCCCGACAGAATTCCCCCTACCCCAATAATCGGAATCCGGCTATCCATATCCGCCCGGAACTGACGAATCACTTCCGTCGAATGCTGCGTCAATGGCTTACCGCTCAACCCACCTTGCTCATTGGCATGGGGTAAACCTTGCACGGCTGACTTATCCAAGGTCGTATTGGTCGCAATCAAACCATCAATCTGCACCTCGGAAAACACCTGCGCCATCTCGCGGATTTCCACCTCACTCAAATCCGGTGCAACCTTAATCGCCACCGGCACGTAACGCCCAACTTGCTGTGCCAGTATGCTTTGCTCTTCCCGCAACGTGACCAACAAACGCTTCAAGTCATCTCCGTATTGCAAAGTGCGCAAACCGGGCGTATTCGGCGAAGAAATATTCACCGTGATGTAATGCGCCACCGGGTAAGCCTTGCGCAAACCGATCAGGTAATCATCTGCCGCTTTTTCCACGGGGGTATCGAAGTTTTTACCGATATTGATGCCAATAATGCCGGGATAACGCGCTTTGGAGACATTATCAAGCAAATAATCAATGCCGTGATTATTGAAGCCCATGCGGTTGATAATGGCTTGCGCTTTGGGTAAACGGAACAAACGCGGTTTAGGGTTGCCGGGTTGCGGGCGCGGTGTCACCGTGCCGATTTCAATGAAACCAAAGCCCAACGCTGCCAGCGCGTCGATGTATTCACCGTTCTTATCCAGCCCTGCCGCTAAGCCGACGGGGTTAGGGAACTCAATACCCATTACCGTGACCGCCCTGCCCGGCAATGCCGCCGGTTTGCCTAATAAACCGATTTTACCGACTAGCTTCAGGGAATCCAGTGCAAGATGGTGGGAGGTTTCAGCGGGAAAGAGAAAAAGCAGATCGCGCAGGAGCGTGTACACAGAGAAATCCCCGATTCAGGATAAAACCGGGGATTATAGCCGTTCAGCGCATATTTTCCAGCGCAGCAATGCGGTCTTCCAACGGCGGGTGGGTCATGAAAATTTTCTTCAAGCCATCACCCAAGCCACCGGCAATCCCGAAGGCTGCCATTTCACCGGGCAAATCACGTACTGCATGAGCGCTTTGCAAGCGTTTCAGCGCATTGATCATTTTTTGGCGACCAGCCAAATCCGCACCGGCAATATCCGCTTTGAATTCGCGGTAACGTGAAAACCACATCACAATCGCGGTAGCCAAGAACCCTAGCAAAATATCCGCGACGAATGACCCCACATAATAACCGATGCCCGGCCCGCTGTTTTCGCTATTGTTACCACGGAAGAAGTTATCGACCATCATGCCAATCAGCCGCGCAAAAATAATCACGAAGGTATTCAACACACCTTGCAGCAAGGTTTGTGTCACCATGTCGCCATTGGCAACGTGACCAATTTCATGCCCCAACACCGCTTCGACTTCATCCGCCGTCATGTGGTCTAGCAAACCTTGGCTGACTGCCACTAAAGCATTGTTACGGCTGGCACCTGTGGCAAACGCATTCGGATCGGGTGAGTGGAAAATCCCGACTTCGGGCATTCCAATGCCAGACCTTTCGGCTTGACGGCGTACCGTTTCCACCAACCAACGTTCTTGCGCTGTGCGCGGGGTTTCAATGATTTGCACCCCCATGCTGCGCTTTGCCATCCATTTGGACATCAGCAAACTCACAAACGAGCCGCCAAAACCCATCACCACCGCCAGCATCAAAATACCGCCCATGCTGCCCGCACTCATATTAACGCCAAACAGCTTGCCGATAATTGTCATCGAAATAAACAGCACAACCATAACCGCCAGGTTAGTCAGTGCCAGTAAAGCAATCCGCATCATCGTTCTTCAACCTCTATGTTGGATATCGTGTAAAGATATTAGGTCACAAGGGGCTGAATTCAAGTTTTCCCTACTCATTGACGCTTATCTCCAGACCGGTGACATTTACTGAGCCGAAGGATTTGGTTTTTGGGGAGGTGCAAAAGTTAACGTGATCCCACCTTTTGCGCCTGCCTTGGCTAAACCCACCAAGGCAAAGCCACCTTCGGCGGTAATTTCCAGCGTCAGTTTGATCTCATTCAGTTGAAAATTACCCACTTCGGTAATGGAGGCAAAAATCTCATCCAAACT
The DNA here is from genome assembly GCA_964420315.1 of uncultured Thiothrix sp. Classification (GTDB taxonomy): domain Bacteria; phylum Pseudomonadota; class Gammaproteobacteria; order Thiotrichales; family Thiotrichaceae; genus Thiothrix. The sequence goes on from CAYQTB010000017.1 coordinate 32,307, forward strand.
TTCCCGAATACCACTCAGGGAGGCGGCGAGTTGCTCAGTAGACAAGCGTCTCACCGCACTGTCTCCGCCGCTGCTCAAACGCCCACCGCCGAGGCTATCGAAACCACCACGAGTAACGGCGTCAGAGGTTGGCACGTCTTGCGAAAAAATAACCGGCAGTTCTTTCATAGCTCAACAGTGATGACTTCCCCCCTAAAAACCCAGCAAAGTGTTAGGAGACAGC
>CAYQTB010000018.1:0-31527 GCA_964420315.1 uncultured Thiothrix sp.
GCGTGTCACGCAGTTGCTTCCAGCTTTGCAACGGCACACCGCCGGACAGGGTTTGGGTGGAAAGCACGGCGGAATCAGAAAATCCCTGCGGGCTTGCCAGCAACAGGCCACTGAGTAAAAAAAGGGGGATGACCACTTTCCTCATCAGGGCGTTTCCTGTTGCTGGCGGGGAAATAGCTTGAAAATAGCCCAATAAAATAGGGCTGCAATCACCAGATACATGAATAACGCCTTGATGCTGAAGAGTTCACCCACATGGGTGTAAATGGCAGGCAGTTCCAGCCCCATTAACGGGTAAGTCACCAGCAAAAATGCGCTCAGGTTATTGATGACATGAATCCCCATCGCCAATTCAAGGCCGTTGTCACGGACAGTCACCATAGCGAGCAGCATCCCAATCGCAAAATAGCCCAGCAATGCCAGTAAGGGGTTAGAGGCTGCTTCGGGATTGAACAGGTGTATCAAGGCAAACAGGAACGAGCTGACCACCACCGCCACCCACTTGTTGGCAACCAGCCCCAGCCCCTGCATCAGGTAGCCCCGGAACAGCAACTCTTCGGTGATCGCCTGTATGGGAGTCAAGAGCAAGGCAACCAGCAGCAATAGCCCAAACCGGCTGGCGTCAAAGGTGAATTTGTAATCGGACGGGGACAGCAGGATGTCAGCCGCAGTGAGTGACGCGGAGATGATGAAGAACGCCAACACGCCTTGGAAGAACCGCTTCCAATTGACCCGCCTGAAAGGGGTGACAAGCGTCAAAAATGCCCGTTTATGGATGAAACGCACCACCAGGAACACGCCCAGCAAAGCCGGGATGAAACCCAACAACAAGACGGCAAAGCCAATGATGGGGTCAACGCCCTCCAGTAGCAGGGTGTCGGGGTTAAACCCCGTGGCGGGGTCTTGGTCAGCTTCCAGCATCCCTATCAGCATCATGAAGGGGATTGACCCGATGACCTGTGACATGAACAGCAGCAGCACGAAACCCAACAGGTAACGCCACCAATAGTTTTCGCCCAACTTGGCAAGTTCAAGGTATGTCATCTATCATAAACTCCGTCTAATCTTGATTGCCCCAAAAGTGGCGAACTGCAACCTGGACGCCACCGTTGCCGGAAGCCTAGGAATGTAAGCTAAGGTATTCATTGGTATGAACGCCGATACTTGGTGTACCACAACATCGTTATTCCGGCTATAAAGAAAGGCACACTTAACCATTGTCCAACGCTAATGGTGAAGCCCGCTTCGTAAGCTGCTTGTGGTGTTTTGAAAAATTCCAGCAGGAAACGGGTAAAAAACACACTTGATAAAAAATATCCAGTGAGCAGGCCATGTGGCGTGTTGCTGCCCGTGCGATGATAGCGAATGAGCAGGAGGATAAATATCAGTAAATAAACAGTTGCCTCATACAATTGGGCGGGATGTCGGGGCAAGGCATCAATCCGTGCAAATACAACACCCCATGTCCCGTCAGTGGGTATGCCAACAATTTCAGAATTAAGGAAATTGGCGACACGCACTAAAGAAGCGCCTAACGCTGCGGGGATTGCAATTCGGTCGGTCAGCCATAAAAAAGAGGGAACAGGGTAGCGCCGGGAATACAACCAAAGACCCATTATTAAACCGACCGCGCCGCCGTGGCTGGCAAGACCACCTTCCCATATTTTCAAAATATCCAATGGATGGTACAAGTAATGGCTTGGATCATAAAGAAGACAATGAGCTAACCGCGCACCAATCAGCATTCCGCCTATGCAGTAGTATAGCAAAGCACCCAAATCAACCTCTGACTGCCGTTCACGTTCACAAATTTTTTCAAATAGCGTGTAGCTTATAAAAAACACACCTCCAAAAATTAATCCATACCAACGTAATTTTAATGATCCAATTGATAACAATACTGGATCAAACTGCCAATAGATAGTGGGTTCCATTAATATGCTGTCCTACAGTTTTTACCGGGTAGCCATTTGAATACACCCCAAAAAAATAATGTACCGTGGCAAACTTAATTCCACGGTACGGTTTTTAATGCGTTAATTGCATTTTAGCATCTGCGACGTCCACAGCCTCTTGTAGACCCCTTAACTCCTAGGGCAACGGCTGCCAAGAGACCAACGATTGGCCAAAACTCACCTTCAGTTGCCTGCTTTTCTTGATGGGAAAGTTCTGCAATTTGGGTGGATTCAACTTTCCCTGCAAAAATTTGACCGAGGTCACCTTGCGTACTACCAGGGCCAGCGAGTACACTGGCGGAGGCGAGGCTGAGTGATAGTGCTGATGCGATCAGTAATTGTTTCATGAGATTTACTCCTTAGTAAAGATTAAGTTAGTACCATAATGCGCAGCTTTCGCTACTTTTCCAGTTGGTGTATCCAGTTGGCCAGAACTTGGACATCACCGTTGCCGGAAACTTGGGGACGTGCGCTCAGGTTAAGCATGTCACGCTTGCTGAGCGCGTAACCTAGCCCTAAATCAAGGCTGGTGTTGGTGCGTCGAATTCCTGTTTCTTTTCCGTTTGTTTCATCTGCCTGTTGCATCCGCCACGTCAGCCCAGTGGTGAGCGTCACCTTGTCATTGACGGCGAAACCAACGGAGGGGGAAAGGCTGAGGCTATTGCCGGGGCGGTGATCCTTGCCGCCATCTTTACGGCTGGCGTTGAGTTGGGTAGAACCGGTGAGGGAAAGGACAACCGGGTCATAAGTCTGGTAAGTGGTGAAGCCAGCCAACGCTGATTTGCCAAAAGCATTGTCACCACCAAGCTGCCGCTCGGCTACTTGGATTTCCCCGAACACAAACAGGGCTGGCTTGTCGGCATCATCCCGGATGCGGTGGTTCACACCAACCCAGGCATCTGCGAAATGGCTTTCCGTATCCTTGATGGTTTTCCCGGTTGCCGTCTCTGCACGGCGGTCAATGCCGATGGCGGAGGCTCGTGCATAAATTTCGGTATCCCCGGTCAGACCGTAACGGATACCCGCCGTTGTCACCAGCGCGTCGCTGTTGCTGATACGCTCACCAATCAGTGTCGGTACATTGGTGTAACTGGAAGGGCCGGTCTGGACAGCGATAGGGGCAGATGCCTCCACGCCCCGGCGTTCGCTGTTGGCATAACTGCCCGACAGTTCAAGGCGGGCTTTGCCCTTATCGCTTAGCAGGTTCTCAACGGTGAGGGGAAGATCAGCATAAGCAGAGATGGGGAATAACAAAAACGCTGGCAATAGCAGCCACGAAGTTAGAAAATTGGGCTGCTTGCTTGCTTGCTTGCTTGCTTGGGTCAATTGTCACGTTAAATTCCTGTTGGTGGAAGCTGGACAGGAATTTAACAGGTGGTTGGTTGTTGGTCAAGCGTATTGTTAGCGGGTACGCAAGGTCAGCATTTCCGTCGGCACACGCGAAAAAGTGGGCGTGACGAAGAAACTGCCATCGGCATCCTGTGCCAAGGTTTTGTCTTGCGGCAACACCGCCAGCATTTTGCCCTCCAGCCCTTGCTCTTCGCGGGTTTCCCAGATTTCCTTGAACTGCCCACGGGTAAGGATGCGGTTGCCTAAACTGGGGTCAGAGAGCTTCACCTTGTCCCCACTGATGCCGCTGATCACGCTGAAATGGTCTTCCTTGCGCTGGCGGACGTAGACAATTACCGGGATTTGCAGGGCGGTCAGTTGCTCCCACGACGTAGCCAAGCCCACACCCTTGAAGCCGAGGCGCGGCAGGATGGCTTCCATGTCGGCGAAGGAGGCGCGGCCTTTATTGCGGGCAACCTTCACCAGCAAGTCCAGCACCTCTTCCTCCGTGGTCGGGCGGCGGTAGTATTCTGTCAGCACCGTGGCGATGGAGGCAGCACCGCAGGAGTAATCCTTGTCCTGCTTCACCACCCGCGTGTCACGCAGTTGCTTCCAGCTTTGCAACGGCACACCGCCGGACAGGGTTTGCGTCTGCAACTGGGCAGCATCCGCCAACGCCAGCGGGCTTGCCAGCCAGCAGCCCACCACGCAGCAAGCGGTTAATGCTTTCATTGGGTGGGCATCTCCGGCATCGGCAAAAACCCCAACACCCCAGCGGCACCGGCAAATACCGCACCAACGACCATGCTAACCACCACCGCCGGAATAATGCTCAGCAGAATCCCGCCAACCGCATAACCGATGGAAACCTTGCATACCTGTTCAAACGCATGGGCAGCCACCCAAATTGAATACAACCACAGCGGCAGGGTGAACAAAGCGGGGATCCCCAACACCACCAACAGGCTGGCAGGCACACCGATGGCAGACACCGCCATGACCAGCCGGAACATCCGCCCCTGCCCATCGCAACCTTTACGCCCCATCCACCAGCGCATAAACAGGGCCACGACGGGGTACATGACCACCATCAGCACCACGCCAAAGGCGACAGCCAGCCACATAGGCAACGGCATTCCAGCCGTCAGGTTCGGGTCAAGCCCCACCAGTATACCCAGTGCCAACAACAGCAACCACGCCAGCACGGGCGGGTAGCTGAAGTCATCCCAAGTGATATTTTCTTTCAGAAACAAAGGCTTGATGATGGCGTTTAGCGTTTAGCATGGTTAATTCCAAAAAATTAAATCAATACTGATAATTTGATAAAACAATTGATTTATCAAACCACAAAAACAAGCACTTTTGCAAAAAATAAAGAAAATATTATTGATGAAGCTATAATAATAACTGATTTTATTGAGTCACAAATTGTACTCTTACATGGGGGCAATACATTACTAGCAATGTAGAAGGACAAACCAGTCAAAACAAACGTCAAAATAACAACTAAAGACCAAAACAGTATATCCACTAGTGAATTTCCCATTGGTTAAATTTAAGCACACTCCCTACTAGGAAGAGCCAGAGAGTGTGGTCATTACCTGTTTGGCTAACTTTTTACCACCAACCGCGCCTAGTTCCGTAACCAGAAACAGCACCCCCAGTAAAGGCTCCTGCAAATGCGGTAGCACCAGACCTATATCCATTCACTGGCGACCAAACTCCGGCAGCACCTCCCGCCAAAGCCGTTCCAACAAATCCAAAAGGATTCCGACCACCACCTGCTAAATATCCATATCCAGCACCATATGTTCCTGCGAGTCCACCACCAGCCCGGTAAATAACAGGAAGCCATTCTCCTTCTGTCGTTTGCATTTCTTGATGGGATAGTGTTGCCACTTGTGTGGATTTGCCCTGCGCCGCAAATATCTGGTCGAGGTCGCCTTGCTGTGCGGCAGGGTTTGCCAGTACACTGCCCGAAGCGAGGGCGGTTGCCAAAGCGGATGTTATCAGCAATTTTTTCATGGTAAAAGTCCTTGAGTTGTTAAGGTTAATCAAAAAAACGCAGCTTTCGCTACTTTTCCAGACGGTGTATCCAGTTGGCTAGAACTTGGACATCAGCGTTGCCGGAAACTTGGGGGCGTGCGCTTAAGGAAAGCGTGTCACGCTTGCTGAGCGCATAACCCAGCCCCAAATCGAGGCTGGTGCTGGTGCGTCGGATTCCTGTGCTTTCCCCGTCGCTCTTAGCCGCTTGGCGCATCCGCCACGTCAGCCCGGTGGTAAGCGTCACCTTGTCATTGACTGGTGTTCCGCTGGGTCAAGTGATTGGGTGGGATGGTCGTCCGTGGGCGGGTATTGACCTGCTGACCCCAGCATGGGGACTGATGAGGATGGCAACACCGTGGAAGTTGCCAGATTCCACCCGTAATTTTGTTCTTAGCGGATTTAGCCTAAAATCAGGGCAGTCTGGACTCAGCACTGACGGAGATGGAATCGTGCATATTTGGTCGCAACTGAAATTGCCAGCCAGTAACCCGCCGACCAATTATTCGGTCAGTAAAATACACCATGTTAATGAAACGGGTAATGCAGCAGTGATTAACGCCATCCGTTCAGCCATTTCCAAGATGTAAACAAGGAGTTCAAAATGAAAACATTGATCGTTAGTAGCATCGTTATGTTGGGGGTTGTGTTTGGCTTGTCGGCTTGTTCCCAGCCGGGTCATGTGTGGGGTGTAGACGGTGGGCGTAGCATTGCGGATACCAACAAGCCTATGCAGTTCCAGAAGCCCGATATTCACTGGGCAGAGGGGAAGTCAGCCTCTGAACTTTTTCTTATGTGGAAGCAGGGATAGAAAGACTTCCAGTGGAGGCAGAAAAGAGGTCGCTGGATATGGATTACAAGCTTAATAATATTAAAGAGGCGATGGGCTTTCGTTTAAGGGAAAGTGGAGGTGATGATCCTGCCTATACTCTGGTTCGGGAGTATGCATTGAGCAAGAACAGCACTGGAATTGGGGGGTTGTTGCCGGATATAGCTACCTGTAAGGCCGTTGATATTTATAAATCTGCCCAGCGAAAATGGGGGAGGGATAGTTCAGAGTATACGGTTGATGGATTAATTGAAATGGGCATTTACCATTCCAAGCTGTATGCCATGTATGATCCGCAGACAGGTCAGCCCATCCCGCCGCCGCGTGAATCGCTGTGCGACTGTTTGGAATATTCCAGCGGAGGCTGCCCGAAATGAAGAAAACCCATCAACGCCTTCACCGCACGTTCCAGCAGGTCGTTGTAGAGGTTGAAACCGATCTCCTGAATCTGCCCGCTTTGCCCTTCGCCGAGCAATTCACCCGCGCCGCGAATCTCCAGATCGTGGGTTGCCAGCGTGAAACCGACCCCCAGCTCTTCCAGCGATTCAATCGCTTCCAGCCGCTTGACCGCATCCGGTGTGAGTGCTGACTTCGGTGGCGCAATCAAATAGGCATAAGCGCGGTGGTGCGAACGCCCGACCCGCCCGCGCAACTGGTGCAACTGCGCCAGCCCCAGCTTGTCGGCGCGGTTGATCAAAATCGTGTTGGTGGTCGGCACGTCGATGCCACTTTCAATGACGGTGGTGGCGACCAAAATCTGGAAACGCTGGTGGTAAAAGTCGCGCATGATGCCTTCCAGCTCATTCGCCCGCATCTGCCCGTGGGCATGGCGCACCGTCACGTCGGGCAACATCGCGCCCAGTTCCTCCTCCAGCTTGGCGACATATTCAGGGTGCGCGGAATCGGCGGGGCGGTCTACTTGGAGCGTGTTTTAGGTTGAGGAATATAGGGATGTAACCGTAACTCTTCCACTACCTCAAAATGTTTGACGTTACCCGTCGCCAAACCAAGCCCATGTTCCACAGCTGTTGCAGCAATCAGTGCATCGGCAAGTTGCATGGCATGGCTGTGGAAGTAGCGGCGTACCAGTGACACGGCATTCTCTGAAATGCTGCTCGTGATCGGTAGGCGCAACACTTCCATGTTTTTGAAGGTTTTGTCGATGGCTTGGGCTTCGCGCTTGTTTTTTGCACCCTGAATCAGCTCCATGTAGGTCACATCAGATACGGCGAGGTCATCGAAACTGTCCAGAAACGCGCTGGCGTGAGGGTCTTTGCGCGTTACCCAAATCAATACGTCGGTATCAACCAGAATCAAAAGCGTGACCTCCGCAGGTGACGAACGTAGGCTGCGGGGTCTGCCATTTCTGCGCGGTCTTGCCATAAGCCGTAGAGTGGCGTTTCGCTCCAACGGATTTTGCGTTTACCAGCGGTTTTGGTGGCTGGTTTGACGGCAGGATAGCGGCTGCGGATAAATTCGATATAGTGCAATACTTCGCGCTGGGCACTTTCAGGCAAGCCGTGCGCTTGTTGGGTGATTTGTTGCTCCAAGGTTTGCATGGTGTCGTCGTCCTGTAAGCTGCGTTGGTGTTCAGTATAAGACGCTTTGTGTGGATTGCCAAAGCTGAATAGGTCAACACAATAATGCTGGAATTTTTCTCAATCTATCGCCTATATTCAGCAGCGAAGCCGTGAAAACGGCAGTGCTGGCAGGTATTGCGGAGCAGGAGCGGCAACTCTCCCCGCAACTGTCACAAGCCCAATAGCCGCTTATTGATGGGATTGCTGCCTTGCCTGATGGGTTGGCTCAGGCGGCAATCTCCCCCATCAACCCCACCACCCACTCTTCCCGCTCCTCCACGGTAGGGAGTTCGATTTCAAACCGCAACTTATCCTGCCCATCCAGCTTAAACACCCAAGGGCGTTTCTGGATCAACGTAATCACCTTCATCGGGTCAATATTCGGCTTGTCCTCAAAGATCATGCGCCCGCCCTTGGCGTTCACGTCCAGCTTGCGGATGCCCAAGCCTTGCGCCATCAGTTTCAGCCGCGTGACACTGAACAGCGTCTTGGTCTGCTCCGGCAGCAGCCCGAAGCGGTCGATCATTTCCACCCGCAATTCGTCCAGCGCCGCCTGCGACACCGCGCTGGCAATGCGTTTGTAGAGGATCAGGCGGCTATGCACATCCGGCAAATAATCATCCGGGATCAGCGCAGGCGCACCCAATTCCACCGTGGTACGGCGGGTGGTGCGCGGGTCGATGTCCGGCACTTTGCCCGATTTCAACGCCTTCACCGCCCGTTCCAGCAAATCGTTGTAGAGGTTGAAACCGATCTCCTGAATCTGTCCGCTTTGCCCTTCGCCGAGCAATTCACCCGCACCGCGAATCTCCAGATCGTGCGTCGCCAGCGTGAAACCCACCCCCAATTCTTCCAGCGATTCAATCGCCTCCAGCCGCTTGACCGCATCCGGCGTAAGTGCGGACTTCGGCGGCGCAATCAGGTAGGCATAAGCGCGGTGGTGCGAACGCCCAACCCGCCCGCGCAACTGGTGCAACTGCGCCAGCCCCAGCTTGTCGGCACGGTTGATCAAAATCGTGTTGGCGGTCGGCACGTCGATGCCGCTTTCAATGATGGTGGTGGCAATCAGAATCTGGAAACGCTGGTGGTAAAAGTCGCGCATAATGCCTTCCAGCTCATTCGCCCGCATCTGCCCGTGGGCATGGCGCACCGTCACACCGGGCAACATCGCGCCCAGTTCCGCCTCCACATTGGCAATGGTTTTGACCTCATTGTGCAACACGTACACCTGCCCGCCGCGTGACAATTCCCGCGCACACGCTTCCTGAATGATGGTCTTGTTCCACTCGCACACGAAGGTTTTGATCGCGTGGCGTTGTGTCGGCGGGGTGGCAATGATCGACAAATCGCGCAAACCCGACAGCGACATATTCAGGGTGCGCGGAATCGGCGTGGCAGTCATGGTCAACATATCGACATTGGCACGCAGCTTTTTCATCTGCTCCTTGTCGCGCACCCCGAAGCGGTGTTCCTCGTCAATGATCACCAGTCCCAGTTGCTTGAACAGCACATCGTTCTGCAACAGTTTGTGCGTACCGATCACGATGTCGATCTTGCCGGTCGCCAGTGCCTCCAATGCCTTGCTGGTTTCCTTGCCGGTCTTGAAGCGCGACAACGATTCGATATTGAACGGCCAATCGGCAAAACGGTCACGGAAATTGTTCAAATGCTGCTGCACCAGCAGGGTGGTCGGCGCAATCATCGCTACCTGCTTGCCTGCATTCGCCGCCACGAACGCCGCCCGCATCGCCACTTCGGTCTTGCCGAAACCCACATCGCCGCACACCACCCGATCCATCGGTTGTGGCGCACGCATGTCCTTGATCACGTTTTCAATCGCCAGCGCCTGATCCGGGGTTTCCTCAAACGGGAACGCACCCGCAAACAGGCGGTAATCGTTGTCGTCAAACGGGAAGCTATGCCCCTGTTGCGCGGCACGGCGGGCGTGGATGTCGAGCAATTCCGCCGCCACATCGCGGGCTTTTTCCGCCGCTTTTTGCCGTGCCTTGTCCCACTGCTCATTGCCGAGACGGTGCAAGGGCGCGTGTTCCGGGTCTGCCCCGGTGTAACGGCTGACCAGATGCAGCGCGGCAACGGGGACGTATAACCGATCCTTGTTGGCGTATTCAATCAGCAAATATTCCGCCGTTACCCCGCCCGCCGTGACCGTTTCCAGCCCCAGATAACGCCCGACCCCGTGTTCCTCGTGTACCACGGGCGCACCTTCGGAAAGGTCGGTGAGGTTGCGGATAATGGCATCGGCATCGCGGGTGGCTTTGCGGCGACGGCGTTGCTGCTGGATTTGCACGCCATGCAGCAGGTTTTCGGGAATGACCGCAATCTTTGCATCAGGCAACCAGAAACCGTCTTCGAGTGGCGCGACCGTAACCGCCATTTCCGCCTTGCCTTGCAGGAAGGCTTGCCAGTTCTCCACCGTCTGCACATTGATCTGGTGTTCGCGCAGCAGCGAGAGGAAGGCTTCGCGCCGCCCGGCAGATTCAGCGGTGAATAAGACTCGCCCTTGCAATTCCTTAAGGAAGTTGAACAGCAGGAACAGGGGCTGTTCTTGGCGGGCGTGAATTAGAAGCGAGGGTAGGGCGGCGATGGGGTAGTTCAGCCCATCGGCTTCCAATTTAAACCGTTGCACCTCAACCCGTGGATAATCCTCAATCCAGCTTTGCAACATCGCCGCTGTTAAAAACAACTTTTCTGGCGCAAGCAACGGTCTTTCCGCATCATGCCGTCGCTGCTCATACCGATACTCCACCGTTTCCCAGAACGTTTTAACTGCCGCATCCACCCCTTCCGCCAATACCAGCAGCGTCTTTTTCGGCAAATAATCAAACAGCGTGGCGGTATGTTCAAAAAACAGCGGCAAGTAATACTCAATCCCCGCCGGAGGTTTGCCCTGACTCACGCCTTCATACACGCGGCTACGGCTCAAATCCCCTTCAACTTGCGCCCGGTAGTTTTGGCGGAAAGTACGAATTCCGGCTTCATCCAGCGGAAACTCCCGCGCGGGCAGCAGCTCAATGCTTTCCACTACCTCATCAGTCCGCTGCGTTTCAGGGTTAAAGGTGCGGATCGAGTCAATTTCATCGTCAAACAAGTCAATCCGATAGGGTGTGGCACTGCCCATCGGGAACAAGTCCACCAGCGAACCACGAGTAGCGTATTCGCCATGTACCATGACTTGGCTGGTATTACGGTAGCCCGCTTCTTCGAGTTGCTTGCGCAATTTGTCGATGTCCAGCGGCGAACCTTTGCGCACGACGAAAGTGTACCCATGCACATAGCTGGTGGGTGCAAGGCGGTGTAACAGCGTGGTGGCAGGCACAATCAGGATGCCGCGCCTGAGGTTTTGCAGTGTTGCCAGCGTTTTCAGGCGTTCGGAAATAATGTCTTCGTGCGGGGAAAATACGTCGTAGGGCAAGGTTTCCCAGTCGGGGAAAATGTGGCGCGGCATGTCCGGGGCGAAAAATTGCAGCGCAGATTCCATCTGGTAGGCGGTATGCACATCCGGTACTGCCAGCAGCAGCAAGCCGTCGAACCCTTGGGCGGATTGGGCAATCAGCCATTCACGCGAACAGCCGTATAATTGCCCCCAGTAAGAGTGACCGTTAGGGGCAGCAGGGTATTGAGGCTTGAGTAGTGCAGGCATGAATCCGAGCTTTGGTTTTTGGAAAGCCCGGATTCTAGCGGATAGCGGCCTGTTTGTCCTAAACCTGCGCGGCTTCTGTGGCGGTTTTGAGGCGCAGCGTCAACGCTGACTGGGAAAAGGTACATCAGCATGGTTGAGTTTTGCCGCCTGTTCATAAAAACCAACCGCTTTGACCGTGTCTTGCTTTACATGGATGCCATTTTCGTGGAAATTAGCAAGCGCAAAGAGCGTTGGTTAAGGTTGGTGTCAGGTTTAAATGTTTTTTAGTCAGGAGTTAGGGTTGTGGCGGAAGAACCAGTTGAAATAAAGGGTGAAATGACCCTTCTTGGTGTATTGCGGCTGGCATCTGTCGATCTAAAGCTTATTCAGGAAACGGTTAAAAATAAACAGAACAGTTTCCCGCAATTGTTTGATAACAGCCCTTTATTGGTCGATTGCAGTCGCTTGGATGAAGCCTGTGCAGCGTTGGATTTTGCAGCGTTACGCAACCTGTTGCTGGAGTTGGGCTTCATTCCGGTTGGGATACGCAATATTGCTGAAGAATGCCATGAATTAGCGCTTCAGGCGGGTTGGGCGGTATTGCGAGCGGGGAGAGCCACGGGAGCACTGAGTCGTGGCGAGCGTCCGGTTGAGCCAGCCTTGGAAGCAGTGCCAGCAGAAGATACCCCTTTTCATTCCATGACGAGTGTAAAAGTGGTGAATCGTCCCTTGCGTTCTGGTCAGCAAGTCTATTTTCCTGAAGGTAATCTGGTCATTTTACAGCATACCAGTGCAGGTTCAGAAATTCTTGCCGGTGGTTCAGTGCATGTTTATGGTTCGTTACGTGGGCGGGTGCTGGCAGGCATTGGTGGCGATACCAGTGCGCGGATTTTTTGCCAAAAGCTGGAGGCTGAGCTAGTGTCGATTGCTGGGCATTACCGTTTGTTAGATGATATTGACACTGATTTGAAAGGTTCACCGGCAATGGTGTGGTTGGATGGTGAAAAATTAAAAATCACCGCAATGTTCTGAAAACTTGTCATTTCTATACTAAATAATAGTGGGTGTATCTGTTAATATCATTAAGGTGTAATACGGGTGATGCCTGTCGGGCGATGTTAATAAAAGGAGCATCTTTTGAGCAGAATAGTTGTCGTTACCTCCGGCAAGGGTGGGGTTGGCAAAACCACAACCAGTGCAGCATTTGCGACCGGGCTTGCTGTACACGGTTATAAGACCGCAGTGATTGATTTCGATGTGGGTCTGCGTAATCTTGACTTGATTATGGGGTGTGAACGCCGCGTGGTGTACGATTTCGTCAATGTTATCAATGGTGAAGCGTCACTGAATCAAGCCTTGATTCGGGATAAACATGTACAAAATTTGTATGTTTTGCCCGCTTCACAAACCCGCGATAAGGATGCACTAACCCCCGAAGGCGTGGGTAAAGTGATGGATGAGTTGCACGCGCTCGGTTTTGATTTCATTGTGTGTGATTCCCCCGCCGGTATTGAGCATGGTGCACACATGGCGATGTATTACGCTGATGATGCGATTGTCGTGACTAACCCGGAAGTGTCCTCAGTGCGTGATTCTGACCGCATCCTCGGCTTGTTGCAAAGTAAAACGCATCGGGCGGAACGCGGTGAAGGTGTGCGTGAACACTTGCTAATTACCCGTTATTCCCCAGCACGGGTGCAGGCGGGCGAAATGTTGGGCATGGAGGATATTCTGGAAATTCTCGCCGTGCCTTTGATCGGCGTGATTCCCGAATCACAAAGTGTTTTGCAGGCATCCAACAGCGGTACACCCGTGATTCTCGACAAAGCTAGCGATGCCGGTCAGGCATACGATGATTTTGTACGCCGCTTTTTGGGGGAAATGGTGCCGCACCGCTTCCTGGAAGTGGAGAAAAAGGGTTTCTTTAAAAAGCTGTTTGGGTGATCTATGGGATGGTTTAATTATCTTGCGCAAACGAAACAAACCAGTGCCAAAGTTGCCAAAGAGCGTTTGCAAATTGTTATCGCGCATGAACGGCTTGACCGCAATGGTCCGGAATATTTGCCGCAATTGCGCCGCGATATTATGGAAGTGATTCGTAAATACGTATTGATTACAGAAGATCAAGTGACGGTACAGTTCGAGAAAGGCGCTGATTTTGATGTATTGGAGCTAAATATCGCCCTGCCTGAACGCGACCATCCGTGAAGTATCTGTGGGGCAAGTCATGCTTCCCCACCGATAAATCCCTTATAACGCCGGTTGTGCGGGTTTTTCTGCTGCTGATTGTTGTTTCTGGATGAAGGCACTCAGAGCCTCAGCAGTGACAACCCCCGGCTGTACCGCTAGTAATTTGCCCTGTGGATTGTACACCATGAATGTGGGTGTACCGATGAAGCTTTCTTTGGCGGTGGTGTAAAGGTATTTGTCGACTTCTGAGGGGTTGCTCAATAAGTTGGTAAAGGTGAGGCCCTGTTCGTCGATGAATTTTTCTGCATCAGCTTTGCCGCTGGTGTCATCCAGTGAAATGCCGATCACGTCAACGTCGGGGTTGGTCGCCTCAAAATCCACGGTATGGTGAGCACTGGCGCGGCAAGCGGGGCAATCGGATGCCCATACCTTCATGACTGTCCATTTGCCTTTGCCGACGAGTTCTTCAAAGGTGACGGCTTTGCCGTCCAGCTCGCTCAAGGCGGATGCGGTCGCGGAAAATAGCGCCCCGTGTGCGAATAGTGCAATAATCAGCGCTTGTTTGATTGGGGACATAAACTCATCTCCTGAAATTAGTTAATTACTGGTGTTGTTTTACGTAACCGCTGATTGTATGGATGCATTTGATGCCGACAAGTTCTTTTTTACCGATAAAGTGTGTGTTATTCGATTTGGATGGCACGTTGCTGGATACGGCTCCTGATTTGTTAGCCGCATTAAACGCGGTATTGGTTGCCGAAGGGCGCGAACATTTTACCCTTTCACAAGCACGCCACACCGTTTCCCACGGTAGCATTGGGATGTTGGAGTTGGCGTTTGGAATCGAACAAAGTGCCGCCGACTTACAGCGTCGCCGCGAGATTTTTCTCGATTATTATCAGGCGAATATCAGTCGCTATTCGTGCTTGTTTGAGGCAATGCCTGCCGTGTTGGAAACGCTGGAGGCAGATGGTATTCCTTGGGGTATCGTGACCAATAAGCCGGAATACCTGACGTTTCCTTTGCTGACTGCTTTGGGTTTGGATACCCGTCCGGCGTGTATTATTGGCGGGGATACCTTGCCCCTAGCGAAACCACACCCAGAACCCTTGCTGTTAGCGGCGCAATGCTGCGGCATTCCACCCGTGCAATGCCTGTATGTGGGCGATGCGGAACGTGACATTTTGGCAGGGCGCAATGCGGGGATGCAAACGCTGATTGCCGAGTGGGGTTATTTGAATGCAAATAACGAGCATCATGCGTGGCCTGCGGATGGTAGCCTTGCGCATCCTGTTGAATTGCTGGCGTGGTTGACTTGATGGAGAGTGCTTCGTTTCAATTGGGCGGGTTCATTGACGATAATATTGTGGTGGTCACGGCGCTCATTATGTTTGCGTTGGGGGCGTTGCTGGCGCATTTTATTTACAGCGCACCGTTGCGACAGGCGCAGCGTGAAGTAGAGCGCCTACAACTGTTGCTGCAAACCGAAGAACAAATCAATGAGGAACGTTTGCGGATGTTGGATGATGCGCAAGACCGTTTGCATCATACCTTTGCTTCCTTGGCGCAGCGGGCGTTGCGCGACAATAATACCCAGTTTTTGCAATTGGCACACGAAACGCTGGGGCGGTTTCAGGTGGAATCGCGCACGGATTTAGAACAGCGTCGGTTGTCGATTCAGCATTTGGTTGACCCGATTCGGGATGCACTAGCAAAAACTGAGGCGCAAATTCAGCAGATTGAAAAAGATCGGCTCACCAGTTTCGGGGTTTTGAGCCAACAGATTCGCGGCATGATGCATGATCAAGCCGCGTTGCGCGATGAAACCGGGCGATTGGCATCAGCGTTGCGCACGCCGGGGATTCGTGGGCAATGGGGCGAGTTGAGTTTGCGGCGCATTGCTGAATTGTCTGGCATGGTCGAACACTGCGATTTCGTTGAGCAAACCCAGCGCAGTAATAGTGACCGTACCATTCGCCCGGATATGGTGATCCGAATGCCGGATGCACGCGAAATGATTGTGGATGCGAAAGCACCAATGGATGCTTACCTTGACGCAGTGAATGCCGATAACGAAGACAGCCGCAAGCGGCATTTGCAACGCCATGCCCGCCATGTGCGTGATCATGTTAAAGTTTTGGCAGGCAAACGTTACTGGGAGCAGTTTGAGCAATCGCCGGACTTTGTAGTGCTATTCATCCCCGGTGAACAATTTTTGGGTGCTGCGTTAGAACAAGATAAAACGTTGTTGCACGATTCCCTGAATGACAAGGTGATTCTTGCTACACCATCGACCTTGGTGGCACTGTTGCGGGCAGTTGCCTTTGGTTGGAAACAGACGGTTCTGGCTGAAAATGCCAGTAAAGTCCGCGATTTGGGTGAAGAATTACACAAGCGCTTGACGGTTTTTCTTGACCATCTGGAGCGTTTGGGGCGTAATCTTGGCAGCAGCGTGGATACCTACAACAAGGCGTTAGGTTCGCTGGAACGCAGTGTGTTGCCGGGGGTGCGCAAACTGTCGGAGCTGGGGATTTCTTCGGGGCGGAACATTACCGAGCCGGTGCCGGTCGAAGCTGTGCCACGCCATCCGTATATCAAGGATACTGAAACTCATGCTGAAATCGATTAAAACGCGCTATTACCTGACGTTGTTACAGATGTTAGTGATCCTGTTCCTGTTGGGTCTAGTGGTGCTGCTGAACAAAGAACAAGTGGCGCAATTTTTCTATTCGACGCAAGCCGGGCAATTAGGCTTGGTGCTGAACGGAATTATTTTGCTGATTTTCCTTGCGGGATTGGTGCGCATGATTTTTATGTTCTTGGGGTTTACCCGCGAACAGGAGATATTGCAACGCTTTCTGAAGCGCGTCGAGGAAAATGCACCGAATCCCGCTTACGGTTTGCCGGAATCCGCGATTATTGTGGATCGTTATCATGCCATACACACGATTGCCCGCCAGCACGCAGCAGTGAATCAGGCGGCATTGGCTTCTACCTTGGCGGCGGGCATGTCGACGCAATTTACTTTGGTAAGGTTCGTGCATAACATTCTGATTTTAGCCGGTGTGTTCGGCACGGTGGTGTCGTTGTCGATTGCCTTGATGGGGGCAGCAGGCTTGCTGGATTCGCCGGAAAACATGCAGCAAATGGGGACGATTATCGGCGGTATGTCGAATGCCTTGAGTACTACCATTACGGCGATTGTGTGTTATGTATTCTTTGCGTATTTCCACTTGCGCTTGCAAGATGCACGGACGCAATTGCTGGCAAACATTGAAAACGTGACCACGCTCTATATTCTGCCGCGCTTTAAACATGCCGAAAATAGCTTAATGCATGATGTGGCAGTATTAACAGCGGAATTGCGTAAAGCCGCCGAAGCGATCCATGTGATTCAGGATCGTTTCTTACACGCGGGCGAGCGTCTGCAATTGGCTGCCGATGATTTGCAGATGGCAGTTAGCCAGAGTGGGGACAATATTCGGGTAATCCGCGATTCAGTTCGGGAAGGTTTCCGCCTTGACGATAAACCGAAGGGGTAGGGCATGAGTGACGGGCATTTTTCTTTCGCCTCGCTCATCAGTTCGCGGGATGAATACGAGGAAAGTTTCTGGCCATCCTTCACCGACATTATGATGGTCATTACCATGATTTTCCTGATTGTCACGGTGGCGGTGGTGCTGACCAATACGCGCTTGCTCGACAATTTGCGAAACAGCGTATTGGCTGAACAGGCGGCGCAACTAGAGGCTCAAAAATCTGCACTCGAAGCGCAGCTCGCCGCCCAAGAAGCGCAACGTGCGGCGTTTGAAGCACAAAAAGCCATTCAACAAGCTGAATTCCAGCTTCAAGCTAACGCCACTCTCGAAGAGCAGCTTGAGTATTTGCAACAGCGTTCCTCCCGTTTGGAAATGGAATTATTGCGCAGTCGAGCAGAAACTGAAGCTGCCCACAGTACCAGCGCCGCGAAAGATGCGGAGCTGACACGTTTGCAAACCCTCAGCCGCGAACAGGCGGATACGCTGGGCTTGCGCGACAAAGCGATTATTGAGTTGCAAACCAATTTAGATGAGAAAAGTTCACAAGTGGTTGGTTTGCAGACCAAGGTGGATGAAAGTGAAAAACAGTTGCTGAGCTTGCAAGGTGAATTCACTGAACTCGATCAGAAATACCAAAAACTGCTCAAACCGGCGCGTTCCGCTAAAGGCAAACAAGTGGTGGAAGTGGTGTACAGCAAAAACGGTTACAGCATCCGCAAGCCGGGGGAAGCGGCGGCGCGTGGCGTTAACCGTTCCGCTTTGGACAGCGAGCTAACTGCGCTGAAAGCCCAGCATGGTACAGCGTTGTACGTCAAAGTCATTATTCCTGACAATAGCGGCTTGTCGTACAACGAGGCATGGCGGTTTACCAGCGAAATGCTGAAAAAATACGATTATTATTCTGAGCCATGATTCAAGACTTTTGGCGTTGGCGTAAGGCTTCATATAAGCATACGCCTGTCGCAACAGAGACGTTCAGGCTTGATACTTGCCCCGCCATTGGGATCGAAATCAAGTAGTCACATGCTTCTTCCGTTAGACGGCGAATACCTGCACCTTCCGCGCCCATCACCAGTGCCATTGGCCCTTTCAAGTCGGCTTGATACAAGGTTTGCTTGGCTTTATCGCTCGTACCCGTTAGCCAAATACCGCGACTTTTCAGGGTTTCCAGTGTGCGGGCAAGGTTGGTGACGGGAATGAATGGGATGATTTCTGCCGCACCAGAGGCGACTTTGCGCACGGTTGGGGTAATGCTGGCTGCATTATCCTTCGGGGCGATGACGGCGTGAACGCCAGCCCCTTCGGCAGTACGTAAGCATGCGCCTAGATTGTGCGGGTCAGTGACACCATCCAACACCAGTAGAAACGGGGCTTCGCTCATGCCGTCGAGCATGTCGTAGAAGTCGTTTTCTGTCCAGGATTTAAGCTTGTAATACTCGGCAACAATGCCTTGGTGGCGGTTATTGCCTGCTAGATTGTCGAGTTTGTCGGCATCGGTCAGCAGGATACGTATCCCGCTTTCCTCTGCCATCTTTTCCAGTTTTTTCAGGCGGTCGTTGCGGCTGCGTTTGTCCAGCCAGATTTGTCCGAGGTTTTCGGTATCGTTGCGCAAGGCGCTTTCAACGGCATGTACGCCGCAAATAATGGATTTTGACATTAGGCGATCGGTTTCTTCTTACGGGGTTTTTTGCTTGCCGGTTTTTTAGGGCTGGCTGGTTTCTGGCTGGCGGTCGGGTCAGACTTTGATGCGCGTTCCGTTT
Source organism: uncultured Thiothrix sp. (assembly GCA_964420315.1). Taxonomy (GTDB): domain Bacteria; phylum Pseudomonadota; class Gammaproteobacteria; order Thiotrichales; family Thiotrichaceae; genus Thiothrix. The sequence continues at coordinate 18,866 of CAYQTB010000018.1, forward strand.
TGCCTTTGCCGGTGGGTTTACGGCTTTTACTGCTGGGTTTTTTGGTGCGTGTTGCGGCAGTTTCGCCGTCGGCTTTGGCGAGTACGAAGTCGATTTTGCGTTCGTCCAAATCCACCCGTGCCACGGTGACATTGATGGTATCACCAAGCCGGTAAATGCGCCCGGAGTTTTCCCCCGTCAATTGGTGATGGGCGGCATCAAAGTGGTAGTAATCACTGGTTAATGCAGTGATGTGAATCAAGCCTTCCACGTAGATGTCTTTGAGTTCGACGAATAAACCAAAGCCCATGACGCTAGTAATAACACCGCTGAAGGTTTCGCCAATGTGTTCCTGCATGTATTCGCATTTGAGCCATGCGGTCACATCGCGGGTGGCATCGTCGGCACGGCGTTCGGTCATGGAACAGTGTTCGCCAAGCGCTACCATGTCTTTGTGGGAATATTGGTAGTCCTTGACTTTGCCGCCACGCACTAAATGGCGAATCGCACGGTGTACTAACAGGTCAGGGTAACGCCGGATTGGTGAGGTGAAATGCGCGTAATACGGTTGTGCTAAACCGAAATGCCCCTCTGAATCAGGGCTATAGACCGCTTGCGACATGGAGCGTAGCAATACGGTCTGGATCATGTGCCGGTCAGGGCGGTCGCCGAGGCTATTCAATAGCGTGGTGTAATCGTTCGGCGTGGGTTCGTCACCACCACCCAAACTTAAGGCTAGGCTGGCGAGGAATTGGCGTAAATCAGCGAGCTTTTCGGGTGTGGGGCCTTTGTGGGCGCGGTGTAAAGCGGGGATTTTGTACTTACTGAGGTAGGTTGCGGCGCATACGTTGGCGAGAATCATACACTCCTCGATTAGTTTGTGAGCGTCGTTGCGTTCGGTCGGGACAATCGCTTCGATCTTGCGTTCGGCATCAAACACGATGCGGGTTTCGGCGGTTTCAAAGTCGATAGCACCCCGGCGGTCACGCGCTTTACGCAGGACTTTGTACAGGGAATACAGGTCATCAAGGTGTTCGCAGAGTTCTGGTGAATGCTTACGGCGGGCATCCGTATTGCGCTCGACTACGATTTTCGCCATCTCGGTGTAAGTGAGGCGGGCGGCGGAGTGCATAATGCCTTCGACGAATTGGTAGCTGATCAACTTGCCGCGTGCGCCGATTTGGATGTCGCAAATCATGCAGAGTCGGTCAACGTGTGGGTTGAGGGAGCATAAACCGTTAGACAATATTTCAGGCAGCATCGGGATGACTTTGCCGGGAAAATACACCGATGTACCGCGTTCGGTGGCTTCGCGCCCAATTGCGGAATCGGCTTGCACGTAATGCGATACGTCCGCAATCGCTACCAGCAAGCGCCAGCCGTTGCCGTCACGTTCGCAGTAAACCGCGTCGTCGAAGTCTTTGGCGTCTTCGCCGTCGATGGTGACGAAAGGCGTATCGCGCAGGTCTTCGCGGCGCGGGTCGGCTTTGTCTGCTTCGGGCACTTCGTAGCCGAAACGATCAGCTTCTTCAGTAATCTCACTTGACCAACCGTGTGGCAGTTGGTGACTGCGGATGGCGACGTCGATTTCCATGCCGGGAGCCATGTGGTCGCCGAGTACTTCGACAATTTTGCCGGTGGGCTGGGCGCGTTTGGAGGGCTGCTCAACAATCGCAGCGACAACGATTTGACCGGGTTTGGCGTTGCCAACGGCATCGGCGGGAATCAGGATTTCCTGGCTGATGCGGGAATTGTCAGGCGTGACAAAGCCGATATTGCCTTCCATGAAATAGCGCCCGACGACTTGGGTTGTGCCGCGTTCCAGTACTTCGACCACAGCACCCTCACGGCGACCTTTGGGGTCAAGACCGCGCACACTGCATAAGGCACGGTCGCCGTGCATCAGACCATGCATTTGCTTGGCATGGAGGAAGAGATCGGGTGTGCCGTCATCCGGTTTCAGAAAGCCGAAGCCGTCGGGATGCCCGATGACGCGCCCGGCAATCAGATCGGTGCGTTCGATGGGGACGTATTGGCGGCAGCGGTTATAAAGCAATTGCCCGTCACGCTCCATCGCCCGCAGGCGTTTTTTTAGCGCGTCAATATCACGTTCGTCGTGAAGGTGCAATGCTTCGGTGAGCGTCGCAAAATCCAGAGGTTGCCCTTGTTCCGTCAATAATTGCAAGATAACTTCACGGCTAGGAATGGGGTTTTCATACTTTTCGGCTTCGCGCTGACTATGGGGATCGTTGAACTTCAAATTGTATCCTTGTGTGGTTTGTCTTTTCGTATGGACGCAGTGTACCAAAAAAATGTAATAAAAACGCGGTTTGGTGTTTGACAAGAGGTAGTGAGCGCTATATATTTCGCGTCTCACAAGGTATTACCGCTTTGCGAATTGCCGAGATGGCGGAATTGGTAGACGCGCTAGTTTCAGGTATTAGTGGGGGCAACCCCGTGGAGGTTCGAGTCCTCTTCCCGGCACCAGATTTGAAGCCCAGACCTAAACCGTCTGGGCTTTTTCGTTGCTGAGTGCATATTCATAATGATCACTTATAACCCTCCCGCTCATGCTGGTTTGCACACCCTCTACCTCGATGAATCTATTATTGTGGTCGATAAGCCCGCTGGTTTGCTCTCGGTTCCCGGTCGTGGTGATAATAAACAGGATTGCATGATTGCCCGTGTACAAGCCGAATTCGCTGACGCACTCATCGTTCACCGCTTGGATATGGGAACGTCAGGCATTATGGTGATGGCGCGTGGTAAAGCGATGGAACGTGCTTTGAGTATCCTGTTTCAAACGCGGCAAGTGCATAAACGTTATGCAGCAGTGGTGGCAGGGCAGGTTACACCGACCCGTGGTGAAATCCATTTGCCACTGTTGACGGATTGGCCGAACCGACCGCGCCAAATGGTGAGTTTTACGTTAGGCAAACCGTCGTGTACGCGTTATCAGGTGCTGAGTTATCATGCGAAAACCGATACCAGCCGGGTGGCACTTGAGCCAATTACGGGGCGTACTCACCAATTACGGGTGCATTTGCAGGCGTTGGGGCATCCGATCTTGGGTGACGAGTTATATGCAAGTGCGGCGGTATGTGCCAAAGCGCAGCGTTTGCTGTTACATGCGGCGTGTATTAGTTTTCCCCACCCTTTGACCGCAGAGGTTTTGAGCATTAACAGCCCAACTCCTTTCTAAATGCTGGTATCCTCCACAGGATTGCGTCAAAATCTGCGCAACCGTTAGCGGGAACTCTGTGGGCTAACCGCGTTCTAATCCGTGGCGGTATATTATAAATTATTGAGGTGCTTATTATGAAAACTTCCATGCGTACTCTGTTGATTGGTGCTGTGTCTGTTGCATTGCTGGCCGGTTGTGGTGCTACAGGTGAAATGACTCGTGCACAGCAGGGTGCAATCATTGGTGCTTTGGGCGGCGCGGTGATCGGTAAAAATACCGCGAACAAAGATGACAAACGTGCCGTAGCAGGCGCTATTATCGGTGGCGTAGCCGGTGCTGCGATCGGTAATTACATGGATCAGCAAGAAGCGGCATTGCGTCAGCAAATGCAAGGCACGGGTGTTGAGGTAACGCGTCAGGATAATAATATTGTCCTCACCATGCCGGATGCAATTACGTTTGACTTCGGTCAGGCAGGGGTCAAGCCACAGTTCTATGGCGTGTTGAATAATTTGGCGACTACCTTGAATCAATTCCCTGAAACCCGTGTGCAGATTGCTGGACATACCGATAATGTCGGTAGTGATGCTGCCAACCTGCAATTGTCACAGCAACGGGCTAACAGTGTGCGTTCTTACATGGCGAGTAATGGCGTGGATCCGCAACGTATGCAGGCGGTTGGTTATGGTGAAAGCCGTCCTATCGCGGACAACAGCACGGATTATGGTCGTGCACAAAACCGCCGTGTTGAAATTACGTTGATTCCTGTTCAACAGTAATTCAATCGCAATAGTCGGAAATCCGGCACATCGACTATAATTGGTTATATCATGAAGGCTCCATAGGGAGCCTTCTTTGTATAAAAATGGATTTAACGTGCGGGAACAAATTCCAAACATCATCACAGTGATTCGTATCCTTTCTATTGCGCCGATTTGTTGGTTGCTATGGAAGGGTTCTTACGGTCTTGCCCTGACATTATTGGTGCTGGCGGGCTTGTCGGATGCCTTAGATGGGTTTTTGGCACGGCGCTATGGTTGGTTTACGCGCTTAGGGGCGTTCCTTGACCCGGTAGCAGACAAATTGTTTGTGGTTTCCGTGTTTATCGTGTTTGGCTTGAAGGGCAGTTTGCCTTGGTGGTTAATAGCGTTGGTAATTGGGCGTGACCTGGTGATTGTGTTAGGTGCCATTGCGTATCGCTTAATCATGGGGGAGTTGAATATGCGCCCGCTGGTGATCAGCAAGCTCAACACCGGGTTGCAGATTGTTCTGTTGGCAACTACGCTGTTGCATGTGGCAATTTATGCATTGCCGGGTTGGTTTAATCTGGGCTTGCAGTGGGCAGTGGGTGTGACAACGGTGTTGAGTGGGTTTGCCTATGTGTTGCTGTGGAGCCGTTATGCGTGGAGGAAACGTCAAGTATGATACTCAGTGGACGCTGGTTTTGGTTAGTGACGGGGAGTATTGCCGTTGCGTTATTGTACGTGCTTGCTCCGATTTTAACCCCTTTTTTGGCTGCGGCGTTTTTGGCTTATTTGGGCGACCCACTGGTTGACCGCTTGGAGTCGTGGAAGTTGTCACGCACCTTCTCGGTGGTGGTGGTATTTTTAAGTATCTTTCTGTTGTTATTGCTATTTTTCTTGTTTTTATTGCCCGTACTGGAAACGCAGGTGAAGTTGTTTATCAATAAAGTGCCTGCTTATCTTGATTGGGTGGTAAATGTTTTGGGACCTTATCTGCACCAGAAGTTTGGAGTTGATACCACTGTTTTGGAGGTCGACCATATTAAAAACGTGATTGCGACACATTGGAAAGAAACGGGCGGGTTTATTCGTAATGCGATTCAAGCTATTTCTAAATCTGGGTTTGTGGTATTGGGTTGGGTGGCAAATCTGGCGTTAATTCCGATTATTACGTTTTATTTGTTACGTGACTGGGATCGCATGGTGGCGTATATCGACGATTTATTGCCGCGTGCTGTCCAGCCATTGGTGGCTAAATTGGCGCGTGAATCCGATGAGGTATTGGGGGCATTTTTGCGCGGGCAGTTGTTGGTGATGCTGGCGTTGGCGGTGATTTATTCGATTGGATTGTCGCTGGTAGGCTTGGAATTCGCTTTGCTGATTGGTCTGATTGCTGGGGTGGTGAGTTTTGTTCCTTACCTTGGTTTGATTGTCGGTGTGGCGATTGCAAGTGTCGCTGTTCTGTTCCAAACTCAGGATGTCTTTGATCTGTTTTGGGTATTCGCCGTATTTGGGGTTGCGCAGATGATTGAGGGTACTATCCTAACCCCGTTATTGGTGGGGGAACGGATTGGTTTGCATCCCGTGACCGTGATTTTTGCTGTGTTGGCAGGCGGGCAATTGTTCGGCTTTTTTGGCGTGTTGTTGGCATTGCCGGTGGCTGCGGTATTGGCGGTGATCATGCGGCATCTCCATGACTCTTATAAACAGAGTCAGGTTTACAGCATTAACCATCCTAAGCCATTGGATGTGATTGATTTGGACGATGGCAGTAACGAGGTGAAACAACAAGCATGACACAGCAACTGACCTTGAATGTGGGAATGCGCGAAGGTCATCGTTTCAGTTCATTTTTTGTGACACCTGAAAATGCTGAGTTGCTGGGGATTTTGAAAAACGGCTTTGAACGTGAATTCCCACAAATCTTTTTGTGGGGGGATACAGAGGCTGGGAAATCGCATTTACTGCAAGCTTATTGTGAGCGCTATTATCAGCGCGGTTTAATGGCAGCTTATGTGCCGTTGGGCAGTTGCGCCCAATACGGTCCCCGCGTGTTAGCCGGTGTCGAGGGCAAGCATCTGGTCACGGTGGATGAGCTTGATGCGGTAATTGGGCAACGTGATTGGGAAGTGGCGTTGATGAACCTGATTAATACTTGCCGCGCTAATTATCAGCCGCTGATGATGGCAGCACGCCTTAATCCCCGTGAAATGGCTTGTGTGTTACCCGATTTTTCCTCACGTTTGCTGTGGGGTGCAGATTATCGGGTGCATCCGGTGCAGGGCGGGCAATGTTTGCAAGCGATGGCATGGCGTGCCCATCATCGTGGCTTTGAATTATCAGAACACGTCATGAAATATATTGAGCGGCATTATCCACAAAATATGACTACCCTCATGGCAATGCTGGATCAGTTGGATGTTGCCAGCTTAACGAGAGGGCGTAAAATTACGCGCGAATTTATCCGTGAAGTGATGCAGAAAAATGCCAAGGCATTACCGTTAAAACCAGGAGCTTGAGATGGATATGAAAATTTTCTTAGATCAAATGCTGCAATCCGGCAAAGAACTGGCGCAAAAAGGTCAGAATATGGCGGAACAAAAACTCGGTGTTCCGGCTGAAGGTGAACAGCGTGAGCAGATGCTGTCTGGCATGAAAACGGGGGCAGCCGCCGCTGGGGTATTGGCTTTATTGCTGGGCACTAGTGCGGGGCGGCGGGTCACGGGAGCGGCGGTGAAAGTCGGTAGCTTAGCTGCTTTAGGTGGCTTGGCTTATCAGATGTATCGTCAGTGGGAAACCAATGCGGGCAATGCCAGCACGGCGACGCCAAGTGACCCCGCTTTACTGGAAGCACCTGCCCCTAAGGCGACTGCCGAGATTCTGTTAAAAGCGATGGTTGCTGCGGCTAAAGCCGATGGGCACGTGGATTCTGCTGAATTGGCGAGTATCCGTCAGCAATTAGCCGGTATTGATGCCGAAGCGGATGTCAATGAGATGATTCTGCATGAATTAGCACAGCCTTTGGATGCTAAGCAAATCGCGGCGTTGGCGAATAACGATTTGGCGGTGGCAACGGAGATTTATTTGGTCTCAGCAGCCATTATTGATGGTGCTAATGAAGCAGAAACAGCCTATTTAGAAGACTTGCGCAGTGCTTTGCAATTACCCGAAGGGGTTGCCGCACCTTAATCTTCAAACACATCTTTCAGACGGCGTTCGAGTGCTTTGCGCTCTAAGTAGTCTTCAAGATTGCGCCGTACCACATGTGGTTTGATTTTCTTACCATCCGTGTGTGCGGCTGTTTTCTCTAACTGGAAAATTTCGTCTTCTTGTTCCGTGTAATAGTCTTTGTTATCACGCATGAAATAACTCCTTTTGTCGTTATTTAGTTGATTTTCATCAGTTTTATATGGGTGACAATTGTATGCAGCATTAACTTAACTCATGCTGATTATTTTACCGCTTGTTGCCTGAAAGTCGCTGCTTGTGAGCGTAATTGTTCGGGTGTTATATCGCCGACAAGACGCAATGCCCGCAATTCTTCCCCGGCATTGTTGAAAAATACAATAGCAGGAGGGGCTACGACATCGAAGCGTTTTTGCAGAGCCAAGTCATGTTCATTCTGGTCAGTGACATCGACTTTCAAAAAGATTGTATTACCCAAGATTTTGATGGATTCTGGATCTCTGAAAGTGGTTTTTTCCATCGTATGGCAATAGCTGCACCAATCGGCATAGAAGTCTAGCATCACAGGGCGTTGTTGCGCTCTCGCTTGTTGCAGTGCAGTTTCTAGCTCGGCAACGCTTTGGATGCGTTGAAATGAGATGGCGACTTCGGTGGCTTGACCAGACGTTATGCCTACGGAAAAAACCCCTTTCAGTGGTTGCAGCAAGTTTGTGCTACCAGCGGCTAAACCGAGCAAGATTAATGCGCCATAAAATAGTTGCAGCATACCCGTGCTTTTCCAAAAGCGTCCCCAGCCTCCGGCATCTTCGTCAACTTTTTCCAGTGCCCCCATGTAAACGCCGGATGAAACTAACAGAATGCCGGTAAGCGCCATCGTGACTTCGATAGAAACAATACGGCTGAGCATGTAAATCGCCATACCTAGCATAATAATGCCAAAGAGTGCTTTGACGGTATCCATCCAAATGCCAGCGCGTGGCAATAGATGCCCGGCAGACGTGCCAATGAGAATTAAGGGTACACCGATACCCATTCCCAGTGAGAATAAAGCAGCCGCGCCTAACCATGCATTATGGCTTTGGGTGATAAACGTTAAAATACCGGCAATCGCTGGACCAGCGCAGGGACCAACAATCAGGGTTGAGAGAAAGCCCATAATGGCAGCGCCAACAAAACTACCGCTTTCTTGTTTATTACTGAGGTCATTTAAACGGCTTTGTAAACTATTGGGTAATTGTAAGTCGTAAAAGCCAAACATGGAGAGGGCGAGAGCGACAAAAAGTGCACTCATTAAACTGATGGCAATAGGGTGTTGCAGCACCGCTTGGAGGTTTTGCCCAAAATACCCAAAGATAAAACCAATAATCGCATAGGCGATGGCACCTGAAACAACATAAGTGACGGAAAGCCATAAAGCTTTCCCGGAAGAGGTATTGCCAGAACCGGCAATGATGCCAGAAAGGATGGGAACCATCGGGAAAATACACGGGGTAAAAGCCAGTAATAATCCTAACCCAAAAGTAATCGCCATGATTTGTAGAAACGAGCTATCTTCAAGGCGTTGCGTTAATGCATCTTGTTGATTAAGCGGAGCTTGGGTAGCGGAATCGCTTTTAGTGCCAGTGAGTGGTTTTGCATCTGCCAAACCAGTTAGCGTCAATTCACGACTTTGTTTGACTGGCGGGTAGCAAATACCTGTGCTATCGGAACAACCTTGGTATTCGGTTTCCACCACCAGCTTTTGCAGACCAGTCGATTCCAGTATCGGGATTTTGACATCAATATCTTCACCGTAGACTTCTATCTTACCAAAGTACTCATCGTCAACGATTTTACCCGTCGGAAAAATAGGTGAGCCAAGCGTGACACCTTGGGGTTCTTTAACCGTGAATTGAATTTTAGGTCGATATAAATGATGGTCTGGCTGGATAGTCCAATGCGCATTTAACATGCCTTTATCGAGTGCAGTGAGTTCAAATACGAATGCCTGCTCGACGGGAATGGCACTGCCAGCTTTGGGTTTCTGAGCCTGTTTAATAATGTTGGTCAGTGCTGTATCGGAAGCCGGTGTTTCTGTCTTGGCTACCGGTGGTGCGATTTTATCAGTGGTGTTATCCAACGCAGCTAATTGTAATTTCGCGGTTTTTTTCTGAGGTGGGTAACATAAACCCGCATCGGCACACCCCTGATATTTGACTTTGAGTGCCAGTTCCAGCGCTTGTGAAGCGGTTTGACCACGCTCGATCGGAATCTCAATGGCTACCTGATTATGGTAAACCTCGGTCTGACCAAAATTAGGGTCGTTTTTACTTTCACCCGTGGGAAATGCTGGGGCAGACAAGCTTAAGTTTGGCGTTTCTGCCTCAAACGTAAAGCGTTCACGATAAAGGTAATAGCCTTGGGCAATATCCCAAGTTGCTTTGATTTTATCAGGTGCAATGACTTCAGCCTTGAATTTGAAGGCTTGGTCTGGTGGCAGCAGGTTTTCCTGCTTGAGTGCATGAGCTTGCAGCGAAGCTACCAGCAATAACAGGAAGCAGAGTAATTTTCTCATTGTTGGTCGCTCTCTAACCTGCACACGGGGGATGGGCTGTTAGCCTGATCCGGCAGGAATCTCATTACAAGTATGCAATCTGTCATCTTTCAGTGTGGTGTAATTGAATTCGGGTAATAGTAGAGTAAATGCCAGAGATCGGCAAAATATCTTCGCACCATTTTGCATCATATTGAGTGTTTTTGTGGATCGACAGGGATGTTGACCTGAAGTGGTCGCCTGACGTTATGCTGTTATGCAACAGAATGTGGTTTAAATACAACACGTTGTGTGTGGGTAAAACGAAAGCCTAAAGCGCTCAGGCTTTCGTCTTGGTTTGCGCTATTGGCGATTATTCAGGAATCAAGCAGTCGTTTAAGTCACGACCGCTAACGATCCATTCTTCAACCCAACCTGGTTTTCTACCGCGTCCGCTCCACGTTTGTTCTGGGTTATTGGGGTTGCTGTATTTTGCTTTTACAATACGTTTTTTAGCGGGACGTGATTGCATGACTTCTATAACTTCTTCAAGTGTAAAGCCTGAGCGCTCGATCATGTCTTCAATTGCTTCGCGTAAATTTAATAACTCACCGTCACGGCGACTGGCAATCGCACTCTCAATACTGCCTTTGAGTTTTTCAAGTTCTAAAACACTGAGGTTGGAAATATCAACATTAGACATCAATAACACCTTTCCTTTTGCATTATGTTTAAAAAGTATATTTTTACATATTCTCGCTATTTAATGGGTTTGTCAAGCAAGGTTTTTTATAAAAATAGACGTTAGTGTTTTAAATTGTTCGGCGATGACCGATGGTGATTTCTTCTGTCGAAACGTGATGCGATTGGGGTGGCTATTTTTATCAGATAGACGGCGTGGCAATTGTCAAGTAAATTGGCTATGATTAAGGGAGTTATTTAATCATAATTATTATAGAAAGACTTGTTATTAGGGGGATTCGATGCGATTTGTCGTTCTAGCCCTGTCATTGGTTGCGTTGGCAGTCGTTTTTGTCTGGGTAGTGTCCAGTGGTCAGCTAAACAAGACGTCGATGGCAGATAAATTGTCTGTGTTAACCAATCTTGTGCCTTATTTATTGTTCGGCATGTTTGTTGCGCAAGTCGCCGCCGTTTATCTGTTGGTGCGTTTTAGTCAGCGTGCTCCTCTAGTAACGGCACTGGCAGTACATAGTGCTGCGGTAGATGAGGTTAAAACTCCTCAAGAGCAGGTAAATACCGAGTGGGTATTGGAGGCTTTGGCTGGGGGGGGTGATTGTTGCTAACCAACAAGGCATCACTACTTATATGAACACCAGTGCAGAAAAGTTAACGTTGTGGCAGCGTGATAAAGCATTGGGTGAACATGTTAGCAATGTATTGAGGTTAGAAGATTCGCAAGGTAATCCCTTGGGTGAAAAAGCCTTTGAAACCAATAGGTTTTATCCTAATTATCCGCTGCAATTTGGGCAGGTGAAGCTCTACCCGCGTATTGGTGAAGAGCGTTTCGTCGAGTTAAACACGACCGGTATACTCGAAAATTGTAAAGCGATTGTATTTATTTTTCGCGATGTTACCGCTGATCGGAAAGTCATTAACCGTTTGTACCGTCAAGCATCGCGTGATGCCTTAACAGATTTGATGAATCGCACCAGTTTTGAACAGTATGTGGAACAACTGGCGCATGATACCTCTGCGTTGACCCGTAGCCATGTGTTAGCCAGCGTGGATTTGGATAATTTCAAAATTATCAATGATACCTGTGGGCATTTAGCCGGGGATGAAGTGCTTAAGCAGGTTGCGCAGATTTTCCGGCGCTCAGTGCGGGTTTCCGACAAAGTGGCGCGTATTGGCGGGGATGAGTTTGCTGTATTTTTAGAGGGTTGCGGCTTGGAAAAAGGTCGTGGCATTATGGAGTCCATTTTAACGGAATTACGCAATTTCCGTTTTAGTTGGGAAGGTAAAGTATTTTCTATTGGTGCGAGTGTTGGCTTACTTGAGTTTATGCCAGCCTCCAATCTTCAGATTAAGCAGTTGTTTTCAGATGCAGATAAGGCTTGCTATACCGCTAAAGCCTTGGGGCGTAACCAAGTCTTTGTCCACGCGGAAGAGAAGCGTGAGCAAATGTCTAACCAACGGGTGCATGATTGGAATAAGTTACTAAAAGATGCCTTGCGTGAAGACCGTTTCATTTTGTTTGCTCAGCCAGTGGTACAGTTGCATTCGGCGCGTCATCAACGTTTCCGCCAATACGAAATCTTATTGCGCTTACCGTTTCGGCAAGCATTGTTGAATCCTGGTAGCTTTTTACCGGTGGCTGACCGCTTGGATTTGATGACGAGTATCGACCGTTGGATTATTCGTAAGGCGTTGGAAATGTTAGCGGGTTGTCGCCATGATAACGCTAATGACTCCCCCTGTGTGGAAACGCGCTTGATGATCAATTTGTCTGGTCAGTCGGTGCAAGATGCGCGTTTATTTCCGTATGTGGAGGAGCAGATCCAACGGTTCGGGATTGACCCGAGCATGATTTGTTTTGAGATCTCCGAATCGGTGGCAATCAGCAATTTTGTCCATGCGAAACGGGTGATGAATGCCTTGCACAGCTTGGGCTGTCATTTGATCCTCGATGATTTTGGCAGTGGTTTTTCGTCGCTCAGCTATTTGCGTGAATTGCCGCTCAGTTACCTCAAAATCGACGGCAATTTCGTGCATAACTTGGTTTCCAGCCCGGTGGATGCGGCAATGATCAAAGCCGTACACGAAGTGGGGCAGGTCATGAACTTGTTAACGATTGCGGAACTTGTGGAAGATGGTGAAACGTTGCAGCATTTGCGTAAAATCGGCGTGGATTTCGCCCAAGGTTATTATTGCGGACGACCTATTCCATTGGTGCAATTGCGGGAACGTATCCAGGGTGAGCAGGCGCTCAGCACAAAAGCTGCCTGAATGGGTCTGATTTGGTGGGGTTGCCTTGAAAACCCTTATACGCATCAACTTTAGATCAAGAAAGCGGTTTCCTCTTCAGGTAAGCTATTAG
>CAYQTB010000019.1:0-30573 GCA_964420315.1 uncultured Thiothrix sp.
CTGCTTCGCACGGTTGCATTCGGATGCGTAACCAAGACGTGATCGACTTGTTTGAGCGGGTCGATGAAAACACCTTGGTGGTGATTACGCAGAGACGCGAGGGATAAACGGTGAATCATACTGAGTGGGATTTTGAAACGCTGGCAGTACGCGCCGGGCATGTGCGCACCCATGAAGGCGAACATTCGGAAGCCATTTTTCCGACTTCCAGCTTTGTGTTCAGCAGTGCAGCGGCAGCGGCAGCGCGGTTTAATGGGACTGAACCGGGTAATGTTTATGCGCGTTTCACTAACCCGACGGTGCGTTATTTGCAGGAACGGCTTGCAGCCTTGGAAGGCGGTGAAAGTTGTGTGGCTACCGCGTCGGGCATGTCGGCGATTTTGGCGGTGATGTTAGGTTTACTGAAGGCGGGGGATCACGTGGTGTGTTCTCGCGCTGTATTTGGCACGACTACGCTATTGTTGCAAAACATTGTGGGCAAATTCGGGGTGGAGTTCAGCTTTGTTGAATTGACTGATATGAGTGCTTGGGAAGCAGCGTTGCAGCCGAATACGCGCTTATTGTTCGTGGAAACGCCCGCTAACCCGTTAACCGAAATTGTGGATATTCGTGAGTTAGCCGATTTAGCGCACCGTCATGGTAACTTGCTGGTGGTCGATAATTGCTTCTGCACCCCGGCGTTGCAACGCCCATTGGATTTAGGGGCGGATATTGTGGTGCATTCCGCCACCAAATATTTGGATGGGCAAGGGCGGGCGCTAGGCGGTGCGGTAGTCGGTGATAAGGAGCGCGTGGGGAAGGAGGTCTTTGGTGTGTTGCGTAATGGCGGCATGACCATGAGTCCGTTTAATGCGTGGATTTTCCTGAAGGGTTTAGAAACGTTATCGCTGCGGATGAAGGCGCATTGCGAGAATGCCATGCAACTGGCGCAATGGTTGGAGGCACACCCGGCAATTGAGCGGGTACATTATCCGGGGCTGGCATCGCACCCCCAACACGTACTGGCACAACGGCAACAGCGTGGTTTCGGCGGCATCGTTTCGTTTATCGTGAAAGGCGGGCAAGCGGCGGCTTGGCAGGTGGTGGATGCGACGCAAATGCTGTCGATTACCGCGAATTTGGGGGATGCTAAAACCACGATTACGCACCCTGCTACCACGACGCATGGGCGCTTAAGCCCTGAACAAAAAGCCCAAGCGGGGATTGCCGCCGGTTTATTGCGGGTGTCGGTGGGGTTGGAAAGTGTGCGGGATATTCAACGCGATTTGGCTCGTGGCTTGGATGCGCTTTGAGGCAGGCGGAAGGCTGGGAGCTTGAATTCCCGTCTGACTTCATTCAGTTCCAAAAACGTTTCTAATTCTTCAGGAATCAACTGGAAACGGTAGCCACCGTCACCGGGATAAGGTTCGGTGTGGTCGCACTTGCCATCCATAATGGCTGCGGGGATTTCCTCAAAGGCGCGGCATTCCCGGTCGGGGTTATTTTCTAGAAAATGCTGGCAGAATACGCAAACGGGAGGGAGGACGCAGCTCAAGCGTGATACTGCTTACCCAGTTCATGCACGGCATCCACGAGTACGCCGACATTTTCCGGGTTGATATGCGGGTGAATCCCATGCCCCAGATTAAATACATGCCCAGACCCCTGGCCGTAACCCGCCAAAATAGCAGCGACTTGCTGACGAATCACCTCCGGTGACGCATACAGCACGCAAGGATCCATATTGCCTTGCAACGCGACTTTGTGACCGACACGCGCTCGCGCTTCGCCGATATTAATCGTCCAATCCAGCCCTAAGCCATCGCAACCGGTATCCGCCATCGGTTCGAGCCATTGCGCTCCGCCTTTGGTGAAGAGGATGACAGGCACTTTGCGACCGTCATTTTCACGGGTCACGCCATCGACGATTTTCTGCATGTAGCGCAGCGAAAATTCGCGGTAAGTCGTGGGTGTCAGTGAACCACCCCACGTATCAAAGATCATCACGGCTTGTGCGCCTGCGGCGATTTGCGCATTCAGGTAAAGGATAATGCTGTCAGCGAGTTTGTCGAGCAGCAAATGCAGGGCTTTGGGCGTGTCGTATAACATGCCCTTAACCTTAGCAAATTCCTTGCTAGAACAGCCTTCTACCATGTACGTGGCGAGTGTCCAAGGGCTGCCAGTGAAGCCGATCAACGGCACCCGTCCATCCAATTCGCGGTGGATGGTGCGTACTGCATTCATCACGTATTGCAATTCACCTTCGGGGTCGGGAATGCCGATTTTTTCAATATCCGCCATGTGTTGCACGGGGTTAGTGAAACGCGGACCTTCGCCTTCTGAGAAGTACAAGCCTAAGCCCATTGCATCGGGAATGGTGAGAATGTCGGAAAACAGGATTGCCGCATCCAGCGCATAACGCTCTAGCGGTTGCAGAGTGACTTCGCAGGCAAGGTCGGCATTTTTGCACAAATCCATAAAGCTGCCAGCGCGAGCACGGGTAGCACGGTATTCAGGCAAATAACGCCCGGCTTGACGCATGATCCAAATGGGTGTGGTATCGACGGGCTGTTTCAGGAGAGCGCGTAAAAAACGGTCGTTTTTGAGTTCTGTCATTCAATGCTCCTGAAGCAATGCTGTGGGAGCTTGCCATGCAAGCGATTGTCAGCAAGGCTGGCTCCTACCAATTCGGATGGTGTTAACCGCCGAGACGGGTTTTGATTAATCCGCTCACTTGCCCCATGTCGGTGCGCCCCTGTGCTCTGGGTTTCAGCCAAGTCATGACTTTGCCCATGTCGCGTACCGACGCCGCACCGGTTTCAGCAATGGCTTGCTGGATGAGGTCATCCAGTTCAGCAGCACTAAGGGGTTGGGGAAGATACGTTTGGATAATACCCAATTCATATTCTTCCTGCGTGACTAAATCCATGCGACCAGCATCGCTGTATTGGCGGATGGATTCACGCCGCTGTTTACACATTTTGTCTAACACCATCAATACGGCGGTATCGTCCATTTCGATGCGTGCATCGACTTCTTGTTGCTTGATTGCAGCGAGAATCAGACGAATCACGCCAAGCTGCGCTTTTTCATGCGCTCGCATGGCGGTTTTCATGTCTTCAGTGATTTGTGCCTTGAGGCTCATAATCAGTACATACGCACGCGACGGTTGAGGTCACGGGAAATGCGCTTCAGATTGCGCTTCACCGCCGCTGCCCGCATACGCTTGCGTACAGAGGTAGGTTTTTCATAGAATTCACGGGCGCGAACGTCAGCTACAACGCCAGCTTTTTCACAGGTGCGCTTGAAACGGCGCAGAGCAACTTCAAAAGGCTCGGTATCACGTACTTTTACACTAGGCATACAAATCTGTTTCAAATCCACAATTGAGTAAAGCGCGAGATTATACCCGCCTGCCAGCCAAATGCAAAACATTCATGCGGTTTCCAGTGATTCAGCGCATCCTAAAAATCTTGCAGCCAACCTCTCACCCATTTATGCCGCACACACCCAAGCCCCCCTTGGTTGACTGGGGTTAGCCGATTTCGTGTCATGCCATGTTAGTGGGTGTTGTCCTGCTGGGTTGGTGGGTGTTTTGCCGAATGCTTGGGGTGTCACCCCTCAACGGGTTAAGTCTCAAAACGGAATTGCCATCGGGTATTGGCCATGCTGTCCAATGTGGCGGTGGTTGATGGGTAAGTTGGTGAGGTGGACAAAACCGGTGGTTTGGGCGCATGGGTCTTGACAGGTAATCATCGCCGGGAGCATTGCAAAACCAAACAGGGGTTCAACGCCGCTTAACTCATTGATCTCTTGGTCAAAGAGCTATGCTCTGAATCGCTGTGTTTTTATGCGACTATTGGCACGCTTTGTTGATAGGTTAGCGCTAAATGATTTAAATCAAAACGTTTGCGTTTTCTCCATTGCGATTGGGATTTCTGCTTGATTTTAGCGGTGAGTTCCGACATTCTACGAAGTCTTTTAGTATATGCTAATATGGCTATGATTGAGTTAATGGCTCGGATATTTAGTGCGGTTGCATCATCATGGTGTCTTTGCAGGCGTGCAGTAGGTTAAGTTTTGAATATTTGGGAGAGTGCTAACGATGGCAAATTCTGGAGTAGATAAAGGTCGTCGCCGCGTCCTGATTGCCGCCACATCTGTGGTTGGGGCAGCAGGCGTGGCTGCGGTTGCGGCTCCGTTCCTTAACTCTTGGAACCCTAGTGCGCGGGCGCGAGCCGCGGGTGCACCGGTGGAAGTTCAAGTCGCTAAGGCGGAACCAGGGCAGCAAATTCGGGTAATCTGGCGCGGTAAACCGGTTTGGTTGGTGAACCGTACCCCAGAAATGCTGGCAACCTTGGAAGGGTTGGCTGATGCATTGAAAGACCCGAATTCCGATAACGTGAAACAGCAACCGGAATACGCCAAAAACTTAGCGCGTACCCGTGAAGGTAAAGAGCAATATTTGGTGTTAGTCGGGATTTGTACCCACCTCGGTTGTTCCCCTACCTACCGCCCTGAGTTGGCTCCGGCTGATTTGGGTGAAAATTGGAAAGGTGGTTGGTATTGTGCTTGTCACGGCTCACGCTTTGACTTGGCTGGCCGCGTTTTCAAGAATGTCCCCGCCGGTGCAAACCTTGAAGTACCTCCGTACTACTTCAAAGATGATAACACCATTCTGATCGGTGAAAATGGAGGTGCTGCATAATGGCTGAGCGTCCACAACATAATTACACGGGGTTCTTAGGTTGGGTTGAAGATCGCTTCCCCATGATGGAAACTTGGCAAGCGCATTTGGCTGGTTACTATGCGCCTAAAAACTTCAACTTCTGGTATTTCTTCGGTTCACTGGCGATGCTGGTGCTGGTTATCCAGATTTTCTCCGGTTTGTTTCTGGCATTTCACTACAAACCTGATGCAGCCTTAGCATTTGCTTCAGTAGAATACATTATGCGTGATGTGCCGGGTGGTTGGTTCATTCGCTACATGCACTCTACCGGTGCGTCAGCGTTTTTCGTGGTGGTTTATCTCCACATGTTCCGCGCCCTGATCTACGGGTCATACAAAGGCAAGCGTGAACTGATCTGGTTGATCGGTATGGCGATTTATCTGGCATTGATGGCAACGGCTTTCATGGGCTATTTGCTGCCGTGGGGTCAGATGTCCTATTGGGGTGCGCAGGTTATCATCAACTTATTTAATACGATCCCCTTCATTGGCGAAGACTTATCTACCTGGATTCGTGGTGACTTCGTATTAGGCGATGCAACCCTGAACCGTTTCTTTGCGTTGCACTTCTTCCTGCCTTCTTTGGTATTGCCTGCGCTGGTGTTTGTCCACATTGTGGCATTGCACGCGGTGGGTTCTAACAACCCGGATGGTGTTGAAATCAAGCAAGGGCCTAAGGGCAACCGTTGGAGCGAAACGGCTCCGGCTGACGGTATTCCGTTCCACCCTTACTATTCCGTGAAAGACATTTTGGGTGTAGTGGTATTCCTGATTGGCTTCTTTGCAGTACTGTTCTTCTTGCCGGAAGGCGGCGGTTACTTCTTGGAAAAACCTAACTTTGAACCTGCTAATCCGCTGAAAACACCTGAGCATATTGCGCCCGTTTGGTACTTCACGCCGTTTTATACCGTATTGCGTGCGATTCCTGATCCATTCTTGGGAACGTTGGCGATGTTTGCCGCCATTGGGGTGTTGTTTGTACTGCCGTGGATTGACCGTAACCCCGTTAAATCTTGGCGTTACCGTAATACTGCGCACAAAATTAACTTAATTTTGTTTGCGGTGGTGTTCTTCATTTTGGGTTGGATGGGGGTCGAAGCGGTCACTCCTGAATACAAAGAGTTGGGTACACGCATGACCCAAATTTACTTCATCTTCTTTGTGGTGCTGTGGATTCATAGCACGCCAGCGAAGGCGAAGTACGTCATGTGGTTTGGGATTTTACTGGCATCGGTCGTGGTGTATGACATTGTGTTCCGCTATACCCCCGGCGATGCAGAGGCGACTGAGCAAATGCTGATTCAGTTTATTTGGCCAGTAGCTTACTTAGCATTGACGTTGTTGCTGCCTGCTTTCAAAGCAAGCTGCAATGCAGAAAAGCCCGTTCCAGACCGTGTGACAGGTTGAGGTGTAGCAACATGAAAAAATTTATTATCAGTTTAATGTTCGCACTGTCTGCGTCTCTGCTGGCAACTACCGCGATGGCGGCGGGTGGTCATGTTGAGCTGGAAGATGCGAAAGTCGATATTCATAACCAATCCAGTTTGCAACGTGGTGCGAAGTATTACGTTAACTACTGCATGGGCTGTCACTCCCTGAATTTCAGCCGTTACAATCGTGTGGCTGCTGACTTGGGTTTGACTGATGAGCAGGTGGCTAAAAATCTGATCTTTACCCGTGACGCGGATGGTGAATTGGAAAAACCGGGTGCGTTAATGAAAAACGCCATGTCCCAGAAGCAGTCTGCCGAATGGTTCGGTGCGCCACCACCGGATTTGTCTTTGGTGGGGCGTTCGCGTGGATCGGACTGGATTTACAGTTACATGAAGGCATTTTATGTTGACCCGACCCGACCGCTGGGTGTGAATAACACCGTATTCCCTAATGCTGGTATGCCTCACGTCTTGTGGGAATTGCAAGGTTGGCAGGAAAAGCAGTGTACTAAGGAGGGCGAAGGTGATCACGCAGTTGAACATTGCGAGCTAAAACTCACCAAAGCAGGGAGTATGACCCCGATTGAATATGATCAAACGGTGCGTGATATTACGAACTTCCTGACTTATGTGGGCGAGCCTGCCAAATTGCACAGGACTACTTACGGCATCTTTACGTTGTTGTTTCTAGCCTTGTTCGCCGTGGTTGCGTATTTCCTCAAGAAGGAATACTGGAAGGACGTGCATTAATCCTTCATCGGTATAACACCTTGAAGCCACTCTAGTGTACTATAGAGTGGCTCTTTTGTTTTCAGTCTAGGGAGTTCCGCTTATATGGCTTCGCTTTCCAGCCGAAGATCTGTGATGACATTATTTTCCGCGCCTGATTGTGCAGACAGTCATCGGGTGCGCATTGTGTTGGCGGAAAAAGACATTATCGTCGACATTCTCAACATCAACCCCGATAACAAACCCGAAGACCTCGCGGAGTTGAACCCTTATAACACCACGCCGACCTTACTTGACCGTGATCTGGTGTTGTACGACGCGCGTATTATCATGGAATATTTGGATGAGCGTTTCCCACATCCACCCCTGATGCCGGTTGACCCGGTGACACGGGCGCATTCGCGTTTGGCACTGTTCCGTATTGAAAAAGACTGGTTCTCACTGGTGCATGACATTGAGCATGGTGATGCTGAAACTGCTTCCCAAGCCCGTAAAATCTTGCGCGAAAGTGTGTTGTCAGCCGCAGAAGTGTTCTCGGTTAAGCCGTATTTCCTCAGTGACGATTTTTCCTTGGTGGATTGCACGATTGCGCCGATCTTGTGGCGTTTGCCGAAATACGGTATTGATGTTCCTGAAAAGCAGGGCAAGCCTATTTTGAAGTACATGGAGCGCGTGTTTTCACGGGATGCGTTCCAACAGTCATTAAGCAAGGTTGAAAAGTCGATCCGCCCATGAGCCAGCCGAATCCTCCAGAATTTATTGCCACGCCGAAACGCCCTTATTTATTACGGGCGTTTTATGAATGGATCGTGGATAACGGCATGACACCCCACATTATGGTCGATGCGCGTTCGCCTAAGGTAAAAGTGCCGCGTCAATTCGTCAAAGATGGCAGCATCGTGTTGAATATCAGCATGACCGCAGCCAATAATCTGCTGATGGATAATGAGAAAGTCACCTTTAATGCCCGTTTCAGTGGCAAAGCGATGGCAGTCTGGTTGCCAATTTGGTCAATCATGGCGATTTATGCGCGCGAAACACACGATGGTTTGAATTTCCCGCTGGAAGAGTACGCCGAAAGCATGGCATTAGCCACAGCCGCAGCAGAAACACCGCGTCCTTCGTTGGCAAGCGTACCGGATGCTACAGCGAGTGAGGCAGCGGTCACCACTGAAGCCGATGCGTCGGATGATGATGAGCCACCACCACCCAAGCCTACGACACGCCCCTCTTTCCTGCGGGTAGTGAAATAAGCCCAATGCTGTCTTTAATTGCAGCCATGGCACAGCGGCGGGTGATTGGGTGCGAAGGTGCTATGCCTTGGCATTTACCGGCAGATTTGGCGTGGTTTAAGCAAAATACCCTCGGCAAACCCATTATCATGGGGCGCAAAACGTGGGATTCGATAGGGCGGGCGCTACCGGGGCGGCGCAATATCGTGATTTCACGTGACGCTACGTTCCAACCCACTGGTGCTGAACGTGCCAGCTCACCGGATTTGGCAATGGCAGCCGTTGCTGATGTGCCGGAAATTATGGTGGTAGGCGGTGCACAAATTTATCAGCACTTTCTTGCAGATACCGATCGTCTGTATTTGACCCTGATTGATGCTGATTTTACAGGCGATACGTTTTTTCCCGACTATAATCGGTATCAATGGCGTACCTTGGAACAGGTTTATCATCCTGCTGACGCTAAAAACCCCTACCCTTATTCTTTCTTGATTCTTGAACGGGAATCCTGATCCCAAGGAGACTCTTCTCCATGAGTTCACTGTTGATTGTTAATGCTAACGTGGTTAATGAAGGGCAGACGATTGAAGCGGATGTTTTAATCCGCAACGGGCGTATTGAGGCGATTGGTCGGCATTTGTCAGCGCCGGGTGTTAACGTTCTGGATGCGACGGGTCGTCATTTACTGCCCGGTATGATTGACGGGCAAGTGCATTTTCGTGAACCGGGGATGACCCATAAAGCGGATATGGCGACGGAAAGCCGTGCAGCAGTGGCGGGGGGGATCACCAGTTTCATGGATATGCCCAATACCATTCCCAATACCCTGACATCCGCGATTCTACAGGAAAAAAAACAGCTCGCAGCGGGACGTTGTGCCGGTAATTACGGTTTCTATTTGGGGGCTGCTAATAGCAATCTGGAAGCCATTAAGGCATTAGACCCACGCGATGTGTGTGCGGTTAAAGTCTTTATGGGTGCGTCGACTGGTAATATGTTGGTTGATGACCCGGAGGTGTTGGAGCAGATTTTTCTGCATTCGCCGGTGATGATTGCGACACATTGTGAAAATTCGCCGACGATCATGGAAAATGAGGAAAGTTATCGCAGCATTTACGGTGATGCGATTCCCGTGCATTTGCATCCGACGATTCGCAGTGAGGCAGCGTGTTATAAGTCCTCCGCATTAGCAATGGAACTGGCGCAGCGTTCTGGAGCACGTTTGCATATCTTGCATATTTCCACGGCAAAAGAAGCGGAAATGTTTTCCGATTTGCCGTTACAAGATAAACGGATTACGGCGGAGGCATGTGTGCATTTCCTGCATTTTGCGGATGAAGATTACGCCACGAAAGGTTCATTGATCAAATGCAACCCAGCGATTAAAACCGCCGAAGATCGCGCCGGTATTATTCAAGCGCTGTTGGATGGTCGTATTGATGTGATTGCCACGGATCATGCCCCGCATACGTGGGAAGAAAAACACAGTGCCAGTTATTTCAAAACGCCATCGGGGTTGCCGCTGGTACAGTATGCGCTGCAAACGGTGTTAGAGCATTATCAGGATGGCATTTTTACCTTAGAATTCATTGTTGAAAAGACTAGTCATGCAGTAGCCGAGTTGTTTAACGTGAAAGAGCGGGGGTATATCCGTGAAGGGTATTGGGCTGATTTGACGCTGGTCGATCTGGAAAAGCCCTTTGTTGCCACCCATGCGAACAGCTTGTCAAAGTGTGGTTGGACGCCGTTTGATGGCTATGAATTCCGTTCGAGCATTGCTGCCACCGTGGTTAACGGTCAGTTGGTGTGGCAAGACGGCAAATTGCTGGATGTTGCACCTGTAGGCATGGCACTGGAATTTGTGCGTTAAAGTTCCCGTACCACGCGGAAGCCAAGGTTGGTGTCCATTTCATCTATGTAGCGTTTTTTGCGGGCGGCGCTGCGGGCGCGTGCGGCTGGGTCAAACCACGAGCCACCCTTAGTGACATACCAGTAGGGGCTGGCGGCAATGGATGGGCTACCATCACGGTTAGCGTTCAGGTGGGAAGTTGTCCAGTGATCTTGGGTAAATTCCCACACATTACCGTGCATATCGTGTAAGCCCCATGCATTTGGGGCTTGTAATCCTACTTCGCTGGCTTTGGGGCTAGGGAAACAATGTGGCAGATACCGCCTGCGTTTCTCCCGCTGTTCCCGATAAGGGAAAAACGGGTTGAAATGCACTTCACGGCAACTGACATCTTCGCCATGATGAAACGGGGTAGTCGTGCCAGCACGCGCCGCATACTCCCATTCTGCTTCGGTCGGCAGGCGATATTTCTGACCTGTTTGCAGGCTTAACCATGCTAAGAACAGTTTAATATCTTCCATGCGAATATTGATGGCGGGGTAGCGACCTTCATGCCAGATGAGTTCTGGGCGCAAAAACCACTCGGTATCCTCGCGAAATAGCCGGAACTCTTCACCCGTGATGGGGTAAATGCCAATAGCGAAGGGTTTACGGATCATGGTGAGGTGGCGTGGTGCCTCGTCACGCTGATGCCCGTATTCGCTAGGTTCTGAACCCATTTCAAAACGCCCGGCGGGGATGATTGCTAATTCTGGACCACTGCGACCGGTTTTCAGGGTGTCATGAAACTGAGGGGGTAAGTGATACGCCTGCGCGGTAGCTTGTTGTAATTGCGTAATTTGTTGAGGTGTTAATTCGTCAACAAATACAGTATGTGCTTCATAAGCGAGGGTTTCTGTCATTATCTTGCTCAATTAGTAACAGGTGATATACTAAACTTCTGATATTATCCTCAAGTTTAGTGCAAATACAACGCCAAAAAATCATTTTTGCACTATAGTTAAACCGAGGGTTAGTACTAGTGGTCAGTCAAAGACGGGGAGCTTGTCAATGAATAGAAGGCTTGTGGGTAGAAATAGCGTAGGGCAGCGTAGCACTGCTCAACTTTTGTTAGATGGTTTGATCCTTTGTCGTCAGGATTTGGGTGATCTGGGTAAACAATTGGAACGTTTGTTGCGGGAGGGTGGCGTTAGGTCGACTTTTGACCCCGCATTTTCCTTGAGAGTGCATTAAAATGATTGTCAACGTCATGAACTATTTGCCTAGCTACCACGACTCTTAAGGGAACAGAGTAGTGTGATGGTCATGAGTTGAGAGTTTATAGCCCCGGTTCTCCGGGGTTTTTTTATGGGCTGCTTAATCACTGTGCAATTACCATTGGTTCCCAGAATACTACAGCTTGTCGGCATAAGTTGTGTTTTTCCAGCATAGGTTTCAGTTTTCAGTATAATAGCCTTAGTTAATACGCCTCCAATCATAAAAGTAATAGGTGGCTCTATGCCGATACATTTAGCTTCTCCGCGCCAGCAGTCAGGTTTGAGCCTGATTGAGGTGTTAATTGCCACAGTGGTGTTGTCTACCGGGTTGTTAGGTCTCGCCGGTCTGCAAATTGCCGGGATGAAGACCACGCACAATTCTTATCAGATGCAACAAGCGACTTGGATCGTGCACGATTTGCTGGAAAAAATGCGGGCAAATCGTGCAGAAGTGTTTCGTATGGATAGTGACCCAAAACCTGTATCCCAGTATTTGCTGACTAACTTGACCTCCGCAGCAACGCACTGTGCTGATCTTACGAAAAAGCCATCAAAGGACTGTGCAACGGCTCTTTGTAGTAATCAAGAGCTGGCAACTTACGATCTTCATCAAACCTTGTGCGGGTATGGTTCAAGCACTGGGATCAGCAATGTCTTGATTGGAGGGCAATTGCAAGTAACTTGTCCAACCGGTAATTGCAGTAACGGTGTGACTGTGACGTTGCAATGGGATGAGCGCAATGCCACCCGTCAAGCCGACTTCGATGGTGGCACTGATGGCATTGAAACCTTCACCATTAATCTCAATGCGGTTTTATAGGGGGAAAGCATGAAATACGGCAAGAAACAACGCGGGCTTTCCTTAATCGAGTTGATGATCGCGATGGTGGTCAGCTTGGTGTTAGTCGCCGGTGTTGGAACCGTTTACATGAGCAGCAAGCGTAATTACCACGCTCGTGACCAACTCTCCCTGATGGATGAAACCGCGCGGATTGCTTTGAATGCGTTAACCAAGCATTTGGAGCACGCGGGTTACGCCACCCCGACAAAATTGCCAATTGTTGAGTATATGTACCCTCTCGGCGGCACTACGCCACCAAAAGCCGCTTGTGACGGTGCTAATAGTGGGGTGCATCCAAATTTGAATCTGACGACATTTGCCGCACGAGCGACGCAGGATAATTATAAGCCGGATGGTGTGACCGCTACAGGCGATGCCGTCAGTGTACGTTTTTTGGGTGATCCTACCTTATTTACCGATTGCGCTAATGGCGTACTGCCTGAGGATTGTCGCGTGGGTAAAGCCCCTAGCATGGAAGCCGCACTCATTTACAACACGTTTTTTGTGAATGAAAGTACCGGACATCCGACGTTGATGTGTTTCGGTTCGCGCAATACCAGTGCGACACCTATTGCCAATGGTGTGGAAAATATTCAATTTTTGTATGGTGTTGATGCCAATGCGGATGGCAATGTCGAGCAGTACCTGAATGCAACGGCGGTATCTGGTGCCGCAGTATGGCAGCGGGTGATCAGTATTAAAGCCGGTATTTTAGTACGTTCGTTAGAGCCGGTATTGCCAGTAGCAGAAGCTAAGTCTTATGACGTGTTGGATGTCACGCTGGATCGTGATGATCGCTTTCAACGGTCGGTGTATACCACAGTCATTCACTTGCGCAACGTCGTTGAAGGTTAAGGTAACAACTATGCAAACCAGTAAAAATCAACAACAAGGTGCAGTGCTCGTGTGGGGCATGGTGATTCTCCTGACTCTCACGGTCATTGGCATAGCAGCAACCCGCATGGCAACCGTTGATAGCCGTATTGCGGGGAACCAGATGACCTACATGCTGACATTTCAGGGCGCTGATTCGATGCTCAACAAGTCCCGCAGTTTGTATGAGGTGATGATGACCGCTCAAAAGGGAACACCCGAAAATGGCAAGCATCGGGTGCGTAAAATGAGTGACATGGATGCAACAGTGGTTGGTAGTTGGAATGATGGCTACACCGATAATGCCAGTGGTGTGGCAGTTACCGCGCAGTCATCAATGGGTGATGAGTCCGGTTGTCCGCCCTTAAAAGGCATTGCGATGACGACCGAAATGACACCGGATGCTGGTGGTATCGCCTGCCGTGTATTTACTACGGATGCGGATGCATCCTTAGCGGGGACGGGGGCGCAAAGCAGGCATTCCGAAGGTGTGTTAAAGCCCGTTCCCAAAATTAACTAAGCAGGAATTAATCATGACAACAATAAAAAATCACCAAGGTTTTACCCTGATAGAACTGATGATCACGGTCGCGATTCTGGGAATTTTGGCAGCGATTGCTTACCCTAGTTACACCGCGCAAGTACAAAAAAGCCGCCGTGCGGATGCACAAGTAGCCTTACAAGAAATTGCGCAACGTCAGGAAGCTTATTTTCTGCGCAACCGCAGTTACGCCAAAGATGTGACGCAACTGGGTTATGCTGCGACCAGCGCCGAGGGTCAGTATGACTTGAGTATTGCGCCAACACCAAACACTTGTACCGGTGTGGCGGGTGCAAATGCTTGTACGGGGTATGTGGCAAGTGCCGCCCCAGCGACAGGTCAGCCACAAGTTCACGATAAACCCTGTCAGGCGTTGACGCTGGACGACCGTGGCAGAAAACGTGGTGGTATTAATGCGACGGTTGCCGCTGCGGATAATGCCCAGACTTGTTGGAAATAAACAGCGTTTACTGTGAATAATTGCCCGTTAACCTGAATCACAAAAATAATGCCATGAAAAAACTACGTTGTAGCCTGCGGTGGCTGTTGTTAACCGCACCCTTATTATTCGCTACTGTCTTAATGGCAGACGAAACCGAAATCTACTTTACCGACAAAAGCGGTGAAGTAGCACCCAACGTGCTGTTTGTGATTGATGCATCGGGCAGTATGACACAAGAAGTGACAACGGATACCGAGACTCCCAAACGCACACGAATGCAGGTTTTAAAAGATTCCTTTCAGGAGGTGATGAATGCTGCCCCTGCCAATTTGAACATAGGCTTGATGCACTACTCCAACCACGGTTTAGGTAATGACTATTGGTGGAGTTCAATTAAGGGAGCGAATTTCCCTGTTTCGCCGATTGATGCAGTGGTTAAGCCATTGATTGAAACACATCAAGCCAATGATAATCTACCGAATCCTGCCACTGATACTACGGTCGTCCGTGAGTTTTTGGCGAGCATTGTTAACAGTTGGTCGGCTAACGGTTACACGCCGATTGTGGATTCGTTGTATGAAGCTGCACGTTATTTCCGGGGTGAGCCGGTGAAATGGGGTATGGATGTCCCCAGCATTGGTTGGGCTGCGCACCCGCTAACTTATGATAATGCGCCGATCTGTACGAAGTCACATGAAGCTGAATGTGTCAACAGTTGGGGGCAATGCAACACTAACATTGTAGCGGGCAGTTGTACCGCCACCAGCCATAATCAATGTTGCAATTGGATCACCACGGGCGGTGATGGTTCGGGGTATTGCAAGGATGATAATTACACTTGCGCCACGGTGATCGAAAAATGTAAACACACAGTCTGCGATACCGTTGCAGGCGCTCCCTCTTACAAATCCCCGATTCAATACAGTTGCCAAGCCAATTACTTGGTGTTGATGTCGGATGGTAAGCCGGAATACCCCTATTTCCCCGGTTTGAAGGATACGGATGGCACGCACTACTATCCGCCTTCCGTCAAAAACTTGGCGTTGGGGGATTTTAAGCCCATGCCCAATCCGGCGTGGACTACGTACTTTACTAACCTGATTGCTACCAATAACAGCCAGATTAAAGTCGCGCCGCGTTTGCAGGATTATCTAGAGGCACTAACGCCGGGAGCAGCTAAGGGGTGTGATACTGGCACTGCCCCACGCGGTTACAACAGTGGGCGTTGTGGCCCAGAATTAACCCGGTGGTTGGCAGATACCGACCACAATACGACGCTCGAAGGTAAACAAGGGGTCGACACTTATACCGTGGCATTCGCACTGGCGGATGAGCCAAAAGGCACTGAGTATTTAAAAGACTTGGCAACGAAAGAAGACGGTGCTTTTATTGCTGATAATGCGGAAGAACTCGCGGGTGCATTCAAAGCGATTTTGAATTCCATTAGCAAATCTGCGTCATCGTTCAGTTCCCCCACGTATGCCATCGACACCAATAACATGCTGGCGCACAGTGATGAAGTCTATATCCCTATGTTTGAGCGCAGCAGCACCGCGATATGGCCGGGGAATTTGAAAAAGTTCGCCCGTACCTTGGATGGTAAAATCGTGGGTGGAACCCTAGTGCGGGATGCACAAAATCGGGTAACAAACGGTGACCCGGTTCTGAATGATAAAGGTGAATTCTTAAATGATGCCAAAGACCTCTGGGGCGCGGTGAGCGGTAAAGATGTCTCTATCGGCGGTGCTGCCAGCCAATTACCGTTGCCGGATAGCCGTAAGTTGTACACCGATGTCAGCACCGATCCAAATCTGATCGCCGCAAAAAATGCATTGTCGATTGCTAACACCAGTGATTTAACCGACGGCAAATTGCTAGGTTTACCTGAATCGCCGGGAGAAAAAGTTAAGTATTGGCTGCCTGATGCAGATGGTGATGGTACCAGTTGTTCGGGGTATTACACCGATTGTGCGGGAAACAAACACGTTGTGTTAGGTAATTATTCGACCGAAGAAGGGTGTGTCGAGATTGCTACGGTTGCCATCACCTGCCCTGCTTCCGATTATTTAACTGATAGTCAGCGTGAAACCTTGTTGGATTTTGCCCGTGGTGAAAATCCAGACGGTACTGCTCGTCAGCACATGGGCGATATGCTCAACAGCAAGCCCTTGATTGTCGATTACGGTAATGGGAAAGAGCGTATTTTTGCCGCTACGAATGAGGGCTTTTTGCACTCCATTGATACCGATACGGGGGTAGAGCAATGGGCATTCATGCCGAAAAGTTTGTTGCCCAATATCAAAACCTTCATGGAAAACCTACCGACCAAAAACCATGTATACGGTATTGATGGCTCGTTAACCTTATGGAATTACGATAAAAATTCGGATGGTGAAATTAAGGTCAGTGATGATGATAAGCGCGTTCTGTTCTTTGGCTTGCGTCGTGGTGGCAGAGCCTATTACGCACTGGATATTACCAGCCCGGATAACCCGATGATTTTGTGGAAAAAAGACAATACCCTGACGGTGGACGATAACGCTTGGCAAGAATTGGGTGAAACTTGGTCAAAACCCACCTTGGCAAAAATGCGCATTGGCAGTGCGACCTCCAATGAAGTGCGGGATGTGGTGGTGTTCGGCGCGGGTTACGATGTGTCTAAAGATGCCGAAACCGGTCGTCAGCCTGATCAATTCGGTCAGGATGTCATGATTGTGGACGCTTTAAGCGGGGAGCTGCACTGGTCATTGCAGCGCGATGTCTACGACGGCAACCCTGCTAGTAACCCTATCAAACACAGCATCCCTAGCGATATTCGTGTATTGG
Source organism: uncultured Thiothrix sp. (assembly GCA_964420315.1). Taxonomy (GTDB): domain Bacteria; phylum Pseudomonadota; class Gammaproteobacteria; order Thiotrichales; family Thiotrichaceae; genus Thiothrix. The sequence goes on from CAYQTB010000019.1 coordinate 16,730, forward strand.
ATATGGATCGCAATGGCACGCTTGACCGCCTGTATTTTGCGGATACCGGCGGCAATGTGTGGCGGGTCGATATGGATCACGATTTGCGTGACACTGACCCGGATATGTACAACTACGATGACGCCGTTCTCACCAAAATGGCGGACTTGGGTACGAATGGCGCTCACGGGACGGATACCCGCAAGTTCTTCTATGAGCCGGATATTGCCCTGATTCAAGACAACGGCAAAGTTCACATGACCATTTCACTGGGTAGCGGCTACCGTACGCACCCCTTGAATACCCATACCGAAGACCGCTTCTACGTCTTGATGGAACCGAATGTCTACAACGAACCCCCAGCCGATTTCGCCGCGCTCACGAATGCGGACTTGGTTGATGCTAAAACCGGCTTCACGGGTGTGAATGACAACCTGCTCACCCCACCTGCCAATACAGTCTATAAAGGCTGGTATTACGATTTCACACATACGGGTGAAAAAGTACTCGCACCAGCGGTCACTTTCCTGAACAAAGTCGTGTTCACCACGTTTGCACCTGTTGATGAAGCGGGTCAAGGCGCATCGAATGACCCCTGTGAAGTTCCACCCAACAGCGCTCGCGCTTATGTCTTGGATTTGTTTACGGGTAAGGCGGTTGCCGATCTTGACCGTAAAACGACAACCGGCACGGACGGCAAAGATGAGTTTGTGGTCGCAGGTTTCAACGAAATCCTCGATGCCGCCAAGATCATCTTCCGTATGCCCAGTGCTGCTGATGGCGGTGACTGTGCTGCGGGTGACTGCCAGCAAACCGTGGAAATTCGCGTTGGTAAGCTGGAAATGCCGCTTCTGGATGCGAGTAATGATATACCCAATGTTGGCATAGGTGGGGTGACAGGCAGTGTCGACCTGACTGACATCTTACCGCGCATGTTCTGGTTAGATCACAATGTGACTGACTAAGCTACCAGCCATTGCCCCAAGCTGACTCGTGGATTGCCTGCCAAATCCGGTAGGCAATGCACTTGTTGAAAGCCTACCAGTTGCAGCAGGGTGGTGACCGCTGTACCTTGATTATAGCCGTGTTCCAGTAGCAACCAGCCGCCGTGCGTCAACCAGTGCGGGGCGGTTTGCACGATGTGACGAATGTCATCCAGCCCACCTTGCCCAGCAATCAGTGCGCTTAACGGTTCAAAGCGCACATCGCCTTGGGTGAGGTGCGGGTCACTGGCTTCGATATACGGTGGGTTGGAAACAATGACATCAAATCGTTGTGGTGGCAGGTTGCTGAACCAGTCGGACTGGATGAAGCTGACATTGTGCAGTTGGTGGGTGTTGGCATTTTCGGTGGCAACGGCGAGAGCAGCGACGGAAAAATCGCAGGCGGTAATGTTGAGGTCAGGGCGTTCGCTGGCGAGGCTCAGGGCGATTGCGCCAGAGCCAGTGCCTAGGTCGAGGATAGAGGGTGAGGTTCTTTCTTTGAGCAAGAAAATAGCGGTTTCGACCAGCAGTTCGGTTTCGGGGCGGGGAATGAGTGTGTCGGGCGTGACTTTTAGGTTCAACGTCCAGAATTCACGCTGTCCAGTCAGGTGTGCAACCGGTACACCGCGTATACGTTCTTCCAGCAATTGCCGGAAAGTTGCCTCGGCACGGCTATCGACTGTTTTTTCAGGCCAGGTATACAAGTAGGTGCGTGATTTTTGTAGGCAATACGCCAGCAAGATTTCTGCATCTACTCGTGCTGACTCCGAGGTGGATTGCAATTGCTGATGTGCATCCGCCAGTAATTCCTGATTATTCATCCGCCAACGCTGCTAACTGATCGGCTTGGTATTCGTTGATGAGCGGTTCAATCACTTGGTCAACGTTGCCCACTAGGATTTCATCCAACTTATAGAGTGTCAGGTTAATGCGGTGATCGGTGACGCGTCCTTGTGGAAAGTTGTAAGTGCGGATGCGTTCGGAGCGGTCGCCAGACCCGACCAAACTCTTGCGAGTCTCGGCTTGTTCAATGGCTTGTTTTTGGCGCTCGCCTTCAAAAATGCGTGATTGCAATAGCCCCATCGCTTTGGCGCGATTTTTGTGTTGCGAACGTTCTTCTTGGCATTCTACCACGATGCCGGTGGGAAGGTGGGTAATGCGGATGGCGGATTCGGTTTTGTTGATGTGTTGCCCACCTGCACCGGAGGAGCGATAGGTGTCGATCTTTAAATCGGCGGGGTTGATGGCGGTGGCTTCCACTTCGTCCAGCTCTGGCATGACCGCAACCGTGGCGGCGGAGGTGTGAATGCGACCTTGCGATTCGGTGGCAGGCACACGCTGCACACGGTGTGCGCCGGATTCAAATTTGAGTCGTGAATACGCACCCTGACCAATGACTCGCGAAATGATTTCTTTGAAACCGCCGTGTTCGCCTTCGTTTTGGCTAATGATTTCCACTTGCCAGCGGCGGCTTTCGGCATAACGTGCGTACATGCGGAAGAGGTCTCCGGCAAAAATCGCGGCTTCATCCCCGCCCGTGCCTGCACGGATTTCAAGGAACACGTTGCTGTTATCGTGTGGGTCTTGCGGTAATAGCAATTTTTGCAGGTTGAGTTCGAGCGCGGCGCGGCGGGCTTTGGCGGTTTCGATTTCTTCTTGTGCCATGTCACGCATTTCGGGGTCTGCGAGCATTTCCTGCGCGGCTTCGATGTCGGCGGCGGTTTGTTGGTAGGCGTGAAAGCCTTGCGACACCGGTTCGAGCTGGCTGTATTCGATGGAGAGTTTGCGGAATTGTTGTTGATCGCCGATTACATCCGGTTCACCCAACAGGGCGGAAATTTCGGCGTAGCGTTCGCTTAAAGCTTCAAGTTTTTGCAGGATGGATGCTTTCACAGATTGTTAGCCGTTGTCGTCAGTGGAAAGGTTAAACAAGACACGAGCGTGTGCCAATAATTGGTGGTCGCCGTTGCGTGCCGCTTGGTGCATGGCTTGGGTCGCGTCGTGTGAGAGTTTGTTGGCTAGGGTATGCGCCAGAAATTGCAGGGCTTCTTCGGGGCTTTTGCCGTTTTGCAGCAAGGCTGTGGCTTTGTCAAACACTTCTTGGCGGATGTCGTCGGTGCGAGCGCGGTAGGCACGAATGGTGTTCATGTGGTCTTGCGCCCGTAGCCATGCCATGAAATGGCTGACTTCGGTGAGAACCATGTCTTCGGCTTGTTCGGCAGCAGCGCGGCGCGATTGGAGATTTTCTTCGATTACCGAGTGCAAATCGTCCACAGTGTAGAGGTATACGTCATCGAGTTGCGCGACTTCTTGCTCAATATCACGCGGAACAGCGATGTCGACCATGAACATGGGGCGGTGTTTGCGGATTTTGAGCGCTCGTTCCACCGAGCCTTTGCCTAAAATCGGAACGGGTGAGGCGGTGGAGGAAATCACAATATCCGCTTGCGGCAAATGATCGGCTAATTCGGGTAAGCCGATGCCTTTGCCGCCGTATTCTGCGGCAAGTTTTTGGGCTTTGTCGATGCTACGGTTGGCAACAATGATATTACCAACGTGGTTGGTGGCAAGGTGTTTGCCGACGAGTTCGATGGTTTCGCCTGCGCCAATCAGTAGCGCGGTTTGGGTTTCGAGTTTGCTGAAAATTTGCTTAGCGAGGCTAACAGCAGCGAATGCGACTGACACTGGGTTTGCGCCAATGCTGGTTTGGGTGCGCACTTTCTTGGCAGTGGAAAAGGCGTGTTGCATCAGGCGGTTTAATTGGTTGCCGGTGGTGGCTTGATCGCTGGCGGCTTGCAGGGCGGTTTTGAGTTGCCCCAAAATTTGCGGTTCGCCCAATACCAGCGAATCCAGCCCGCAGGCAACCCGCAGGACGTGGCGCACGGCTTCGTCTTGTTGGTAGATGCATAAGTAGGGGCGCAATTGTGCCGCCGGTATTTTGTGCCAGTTTGCCAGCCAACTCACCAAGGCTTCTGCGGGTTGTGGCGAATGCGTGGCGGCGTAGATTTCGGTACGGTTGCAGGTGGAGAGGATCAAGCTTTCAGGCACGACTCGATGCGCCGCGTGCAGTGCCAGTGGCAAGCTGTCGGGTGAGAACGAAACCTTTTCCCGGATGGAGACTGGGGCGGTTTTATGATTGACGCCAACGATCAGGATGGACATTCAGTAGTTTACCAACGAATACATGTCAGCCTTTGCACTTTTTTAGAGCGAGGTAGTTAACTTTCAGAACCGCGAATTTTCTGATACGTTATGGCTTATTACAAGGTAATTCGCTGAATATATCCTTAAACCTCTTGCAACATTATACGATCAGTCACAGTCAGGCGTTGTGACAGACCGGAGAAAGTCATGCCCAGCACCCGTTTACCGCGCCGTTTTGTGAGTCTGAGTCTCGCGCTCTTGATTGGTGGCTGCACGTTGGGGGATGCCCCATTTGCCGACCAGTCAATCAGCAATGTTGCCACTTTCAGCAGCCCGTTAAGTTATCAAGTTTACAATATCTTGGCGGGGGAAATGTTTGTAAAGCAGGGCAATGTGGCGCAGGCAGCGTTGCATTACGTCGCCGCTGCCCAGCAGACCACTGACCCGGCAGTTGCGCAGCGGGCGGTGGAACTGGCGATGAGCGCAGAAGATACGCCATTGGCAGGGCGGGCGCTGGAACGGTGGATCAAGTTGTCCCCGGATTCTAGCGAGGCGATGCAGTATCAAGCCTTGGCTAAGGTGCGTGCTGAGCAATACACGGAAGCGGTTAAGGATTTGGTGAAAGTCCGTGATGCCGCCGAAAAAAAAGCCGGACACGGTTTGGCGTTCATTGTATCGTTGCTGGCATTAGAGTCGGACGCGAATAAATCGTATGAAACCTTCAAGCGCTATGTAGAGGGTGTGGACGGTTCACCGCAGGCGCAACTCGCCTTAGCGTCGTTTGCGCTCAAGGTGGAGCAATTTGAAGTCGCTTTGCAGGCGAGTCAGACGGCAAAAAAGCAGGGTAATGCCGCCGAGAAGGTGCAGGCAGCACGTTGGGCTGCTAAAGCCTTGGCAGGCTTGGGGAAATTACCCGAAGCGATCAAAGAACTGGAAGCCACTGGTAAGCAAGCCCAGGATACCGACTTCCAACTGGATTACGCCCGCCTGTTGATCTTGGCGGATCGGCGCGAGGAGGCATTGTCGCTATATCAGCAGCTTTACGCTGCCTTCCCCAATAACTTGGATATTCTTTACACCTTAAGCTTGTTGCACTTGGAGCAAAAGTCTTTCACCGCCGCTGAACCGTTGATTGCTAAGTTGCTAACCGTTCCGGGGCGTGCGGCGGATGCCAGTTATTTCATGGGACAAATTCATGAGGGCTTGCAACGCCCTAAGCAGGCGCTTGAGGTTTACCAACAGGCTATCGGCGGGCAGTACAGCCGTGAAGCCACCTTGCGTGTGGCTGATTTATTGGTCGAAACAGAAAGTTTGGCGAAGGCGCGTGAGTGGTTGCAGGCGCAAGTGGATACTACCACCAACAATGAGCGCCAAGTATTGTTGCTACAGTTGGATGGGCAACTTTTGCATGATGCAGGGCAGTATGCCGAGGCTATCGAGAGCTTTGGTAAGGCATTGGCGGTGAAAGCAGATGACCCGGATGTCTTGTATTCCCGCGCTTTGAGTACCGAAAAATTGGGTGATTTCGGTAAAGCTGAGGCTGATTTACGGGCAGTGCTGAAGTTGCAGCCTGATAATGCGACGGTGTTGAATGCCTTGGGGTATATGTTGGCGGTCAATACGCAACGTTACGCAGAAGCCAGCGAGCTGATCACTAAAGCAATTGCTGGTCGCCCGGATGATCCCGCGATTATGGATAGCATGGGTTGGGTGTTGTTCCTGATGGGCAAACCAGAAGAAGCGGAAACTTGGCTACGCAAAGCCTATGCTCTGTTGCCGGACCCTGAAATTGCCAGCCATTTGATCGAAGTGTTGGCGGTGCATGGCAATAAAGCCGAAGCGCAGGCTATTCTCGATACCATGCTCAGCAAATTTCCAGACGATAGTTTATTGCTCAAAGCCAAGGAAAAGCTGACTGGCTTGTAATCTTTTCATTATTTAAGGATAACGACTCTTGACTTCCTCCCCTCCCTAAAGGAAGGGAATTCCTAATTCATCGAGAACTGGACGACAACACCGAAATGCAATCGTCACTGACATTCTCTCCAAAGGCTAACACCGCCAGCCCGGCGGCTAAAATGTTATGCGCTGCGTTTACGTCACGGTCGTGGTTTGTGCCACATTCAGGGCATTCCCACGACCGCACATCCAGCGGCATATTGTCTTTAACGAACCCACAACAGGAACAGCGTTTGCTGGACGGGAAAAACCGCCCGATTTCAACGTATGTCCTGCCGTACCAGCCAGCCTTGTATTCAAGCAGGCGGGTGAATTCACTCCAGCTTGCATCAGCGATGTGCTTAGCCAATTTTGGGTTCTTAATCATGTTTTTCACCGCGAGGTTTTCAGCGCAAACGACTTGGTTCTCGTTAATCAGTTTGCGGGACAACTGGTGCAAGTTGTCCAACCGGCAATCGGCGATTTTCGCGTGAACACGGGCAACCTTGCGTTTGGCTTTCAGCCGGTTCTTGCTGCCGAGTTTCTTCTTGGCAAGACGACGTTGGTACTTCGCAAGTTTAGCCGCATGTTTTGCGGTATGGCGGGGATTGCCGGACTTGAAACCGTCAGAGGTGACGAACAAATCCTTGATGCCCACGTCGATGCCCACTTTTTTATCGGTAACAGGCAACAACGTGGGTTCAAATTCACACAGGCAAGACACGAAGTAGCGCCCTGCCTGATCTTTGGAAACGGTAACGGTGGTTGGGTCAGAGGGAAGCGGTTGCGACCATCTGATATTCAGCGGGTTATCGCACTTTGCCAGTTTCAACTTGCCGTTTTTAAAAGTGAAAGCGCGGTAAGTGAACTCTGCCGACTGGCGGTGTTTTTTGGACTTAAAGGCGGGGTACTTTGCCCGACCTTCAAAGAAGTTCTTGAACGCGGTTTGCTGATTCCGCAAGCATTGTTGTAGCGGGACACTGGAAACGTCGTTCAAAAAGGCAAATTCAGGCAATTGCTTAATCTCGGTCAGCTTGGCATTTGCGCCCACATAGTTGACCTTTTCTTTCGCCTGATAGTAGGCATCGGTGCGGTAACGCAAGAGGCTGTTATAGACGAAACGCACACAACCGAACGTCTGCGCCAGCAGTTTTTCTTGCTGCTGGTCAGGATAGAACCGGAATTTGTAGGCACGTTTAGTTTTCATGTCTCACATTTTAGTTTATATTCTGTGAGAGTTCAACAAACAAAGATAGCCAATTCAATAGGAGGTCGTGAGAAGAGGGTCGGCTACCGCCGACGCGCTATCCCTCCCCGCCCTGAAGGACGGGGTTTCTCGCGCAAAACGGATGAAACAATGGATGCTGGTGGCAGCGTGTTGTGCATTGATGCTGGGCGGGTGTGCAACGCAGACCCAAAGCCCATCCCAAGGTGTAGACGTTTCGACTAAACCGACTGATGCGCAAAGTGCATGGCAGCAACGTCAGGCTGATTTCGCCCGTATGAGTAGCTGGCGTTTACAGGGCAAAGTGGGGGTGCAGTTTCAGGAGCAAAGCGCTTCGTTCAATATATCATGGCTGCAAACCGGCAAAGACCAGTATGAGATGAACATTAAGAATCCATTGACGGGTTCGATTGTTGCCTATCTCAAGGGTGAGCGTTCTGAAGTGGTGATGCAGGCTAATGGCAAGACTTACAAAGACGCCAATGCCGAACGCTTGCTGCAAGGTCATCTTGGGGTGTCCTTACCGCTGGATGGCATGAAATATTGGGTACGCGGCATTCCTGCCCCCGATTCCCCGGTGCAGCAAGTCAAGCTGGATGCACAAGGTCGTCCCGAATTGCTGCAACAATCCGGCTGGCAGGTGGAATACAGCGGCTGGCAAGGCACGGATTGGAAAGCGTTACCGGAAAGGATCAACCTGAGCCGTACCCCGGATAACACCAAGGTCAAAGTGATCGCCAAAGATTGGCAGACACGTTATTAATTCCCATGCAAACGCTCACATTGCCTGCACCCGCTAAGCTCAACCTGTTTTTGCACATTACCGGCAGGCGGGCTGATGGCTACCATTTGTTGCAAACCCTGTTTGTATTCCTCGATTTTGGCGATGAGATCACCTTGGGGGTGCGCGATGATGGCGTAATTCACCGTCCAGTCGGTGCGGAAGGTGTGCCGGAAGCGGCTGACCTGACGGTGCGGGCAGCACGTTTGTTGCAGCAAGTGAGTGGTTCGTCGTTGGGGGCAAGTATTCAGGTGCTCAAGCGCATTCCGATGGGCGGCGGTTTGGGGGGCGGCAGTTCCGATGCGGCAACGGTGTTGCAAGGCTTGAATTACCTCTGGCGTTGCGGCTTGAGTACAGATGATTTAGCCGCATTAGGCTTGCGTTTGGGCGCGGATGTGCCGGTTTTTGTGCGCGGTCATGCCGCATGGGCAGAAGGGGTCGGCGAGCAACTAACCCCAGTGAGCTTGCCTGAATCTTGGTATGTGGTGATCCACCCCGGTGTGCATGTGCCAACGGCGGAACTTTTTTCTGATCCGGGCTTGACACGTGACTGCCCGCCCATTAAATTAGCGACCTTCCACGCGGGGCTGGGCATAAATGTCTTTCAACCGGTGGTAGAAAAGCGTTATTCCGAGGTTGCTGCTGCTTTACGTTGGCTGTCTCGGTATTCAAGCGCGATGTTGACGGGTTCAGGCAGTTGCTTGTTCGCTCCGGTTATCAGTAAGCAAGAAGGTGAAACAATCCTGCAATGCTTACCTAATGACTGGTTTGGATTTGTCGCAAGCAGTGCGAACGTTTCGCCTTTGCAACAAAAGCTGTTAACATTGTCAACGCTTCACAACTAGTTTCAGAAGGGCCGTCGCCAAGCGGTAAGGCACTGGATTTTGATTCCAGCATTCCCAGGTTCGAATCCTGGCGGCCCTGCCATTTTCCTCCCCCCACTCAATGCGGATATGTCATGGCTGACGATAAAATGATGGTGTTTACAGGTAATGCTAATCCTGAACTCACCGACAAAATCGTCGATCACCTCGGAATTCCCACCGGTAAAATCAAAGCAGAACGCTTCAGCGATGGTGAAGTGCACGTTGAGATTTTGGAAAACGTGCGTGGTCGTGATGTTTTCATCGTGCAATCTACCTGTGCGCCTACCAACGATAACCTGATGGAATTGCTGATCATCGCTGATGCGTTGTATCGTGCTTCCGCAGGGCGGATTACCGCCGTAATACCGTATTACGGTTATGCGCGGCAAGATCGCCGGGTACGTTCACGGCGCGTTCCTATTTCTGCCAAGTTGGTGGCTGATATGATCGCGACCGGGCATGTTGACCGCGTGCTGACCATTGATTTGCATTCTGATCAGGTACAAGGCTTTTTCGACTTGCCGGTAGACAATGTTTACGCATCGGGTGTGTTGATTAAGGATGTGTTGGCGTGTGAGCTGGATAATATCATGGTGGTTTCACCGGATGTTGGCGGTGTAGTCCGCGCCCGTGCGCTGGCGAAAGGTTTGGGTGATGTCGAGCTGGCGATTATTGATAAGCGTCGCCCTGAGCCGAATAAGTCCGAAATCATGAATATCATCGGTAATGTGGAAGGGCGCAACTGCATTTTGATCGACGATTTGATCGATACTGGCGGTACCTTGTGCAACGCTGCGATGGCATTGAAGCAGCACGGCGCATTGAGTGTGCGGGCGTATGCGACTCACGCGGTATTTTCCGGCAAAGCGGTCGGCAATATCGAAAACTCTCAGCTTGATGAAGTGGTCATCACGGATACTATTCCATTAAGCGACGCTGCAAAAAAATGTACTAAGATTCGCCAGCTTTCGGTAGCCGGTGTATTAGCGAAAACCATTTTACGCATCAATCAGGACGAGTCAGTTAGCTCGCTGTTTGAAGGTTTGTAAGTTTTAGTCCCCGTTCGCGGGTTTTTTAGTTGCCGTCCGGTCGCGTTCGGTAACGATTCTGTTGGAGAAGTAACATGTCAAAACAATACGTTCTGCAAGCGCAGGCACGTGAGTTGCAGGGTAAGGGTGCGAGCCGCCGCCTGCGTAACACCGGTATGGTCCCCGCCATTATTTACGGGGCAGGTGGTGAAGCACAATCCATTTCTTTGCGTCACAATGAAATGATCCGTAATTTGCAGGAAGAAGGTTTCTACTCACAAATCATTACCGTTGATTTCGGTGATCGTAAAGAGCAGGCGATTCTGCGTGACCTGCAACGCCACCCGGCAAAGCCAATCATTATGCACGCTGACTTACAGCGCATTCGTGACGATGAAGAAATCCGCGTTCACGTGGCGCTGCACTTCCTCAATGACGACTTGGCGAAAGGCGTGAAAGAACAAGGTGGTATCGTTAGCCACATGATTTCTGAAGTGGAAGTCTCTTGCTTGCCGAAGAACCTGCCTGAATTTATCGAAGTTGACATGATCAACGTCGAAAAAGGTCAGATTCTGCACTTGTCTGACCTGAAATTGCCAGAAGGCGTGAGCCTGCCAGCATTGGCATTGGGCGAAGACCACGATAACGCCATCGCGGCGATTCACTAAGGTCGATACCGATGGGAACCCCGATCCGCCTCATTGCAGGTTTGGGCAACCCCGGTAGCCAGTACGACAAAACCCGGCACAATGCCGGGTTTTGGTTTGTTGACGAACTGGCACGGCGCTACTCCGGCAAATTTGCCGTTGAGAAGCGTTTTTCCGGTGAAGTCTGTAAACTGCAAGTCGGCAGCGCAACGGTATGGCTGCTCAAACCCATGACTTTCATGAACCGTAGTGGGTTGGCAGTTAAGCAGTTAGCCAGTTTCTACCAAATTCCGGTGGAACAAATTTTAGTAGCGCACGACGAGCTGGATATTGCACCCGGTGACGTGCGTTTGAAATTAGCCGGTGGTCATGGCGGACACAACGGTTTGCGTGATTGCCATGCGCATTTGAGCGCGGAGTATTGGCGGTTGCGGTTGGGTGTCGGACACCCCGGCGACCGCAACAAAGTGGTCGATTACGTGCTGTCACGCCCCTCGTTGGATGATGAAATCGTCATTTCACGTGCGATTGATAAAGCCGCCGACCAGATTGAATTGATTTTAGCCGGTGAGATGCAGAAAGCGATGAACGCGCTGCATACTAAATAACGGTATCACTATTGTCGGGTTGAAACCCGACCTACGAAAGAAGGTACGGATTCATGGGATTCAAGTGCGGGATTGTTGGTTTACCAAACGTGGGTAAATCCACTTTATTTAATGCGTTGACCAAAGCGGGCATTCAGGCAGCGAATTACCCGTTCTGTACGATTGAGCCAAATGTGGGCATCGTACCCATGCCCGATCCGCGTTTGGATGCCTTGGCAGCCATCGTGAAACCCATCAAAATTCTACCGACGACGATGGAATTCGTGGACATCGCGGGCTTAGTGGCAGGTGCGTCGCAAGGCGAAGGCTTGGGCAATAAGTTTCTGGCTCACATCCGCGAAACCGATGCGATTGCGCAAGTGGTACGTTGCTTTGATAACGATGACATTATCCACGTTGCGGGCAAAATTGACCCAGCGTCTGACATCGATACCATCAATACCGAATTAGCGTTGGCGGATTTGGAGACGGCTGAAAAAGCGGTGAATCGTTTGACCCGTTCCGCCAAATCCGGCAGCAAAGATTTAGTGGCGCAAAAAGTGTTGGCAGAACGTTTATTCGCGCATTTGTCCGAAGGGCATTCGGCACGCTCAATGGAGATGACGCCCGAAGAACGCGCGTTGGCTATCCGCGAATTTCACCTGATTACCATTAAACCGTTGATGTTTATCGCCAATGTCAATGAAGACGGTTTTGACAATAACCCGTATTTGGATCAAGTCCGCGAAGTTGCCAAGCGTGAAAATGCGGTGGTTGTACCCGTGTGTGCCGAAATGGAATCCGAACTCTCGCAATTAGACGATGCGGAGCGTGATGAGTTTTTGGCAGGCATGGGGCTGGACGAACCGGGTTTGAACCGCGTGATTCGCGCCGGTTACGATTTGCTGGGCTTGCAGACGTATTTCACCGCAGGCGTGAAAGAAGTACGGGCGTGGACTATCCCGAAAAATGCCACTGCACCACAAGCGGCAGGCGTGATTCATACCGATTTTGAACGCGGCTTTATTCGGGCGCAAACCATTGCGTATGAAGATTTCATTGCCTACAAAGGCGAGCAGGGCGCGAAAGAAGCCGGGAAAATGCGGGCGGAAGGCAAGGAATACATTGTGAAAGATGGCGATGTATTGAACTTCTTGTTTAATGTTTAATTACCCCCATCCCCAGCCCTTCCCCCGCAAGGGGTGAAGGGAGCTAGATCATCAGCGCGTTGGGGATGTTCCATTGGAGTTCCCCAATGCCGCTGGTCATATCGACTTTTAGGCGTATCAATCCGGCTTTTTTGACTTTAATACGGCTATTTGGGCTGCCTAGCAAGTGCGCGATTAAGGTTGAAAATTCCGGTTCATGACCTACCAGCCACATATTATCGTCACCGTTTGCGGCTAATGCTGCCAGTGCTTGCAGCGCGGTTTGGGTAGCTGCGCCATGCGCTAACCAAGGCACAATGACGGCTTTGGGGCAGTTAGCTAAATTTTCACGTAAACCTTGCGCGGTTTCCAACGCCCTTACCAATGGGCTGCACAGCAAGTGGGTGGGCAATAAAGCGTGGCGTTGGCAAAAACGGGCAACCCGTTGCACTTGCTGGTGACCTTTGGGGGTGAGGCGACGTGCTGCATCAGGAATCGGCAGATCGTGAGCGTCGGCAGTGGCGTGGCGTAAAAAAGTTAGTGTGGTAGTCATGTGGGTTTTCGCTGTGAAAATAGGGCGGCAGTGGCGGTTAAGCCAAAAATCAAAAAGCCGCTGATCAGTGGCAGTATTGTGCCATCGTAGGCTTGCCCGACAAACGTTCCTAGCGGGATGGCGATTAAAGTCGAGAGCGAGCCGATGACTGATGCACCAATGCCGGCAATATGCCCTAAGGGTTCCATCGCCAGCGCGTTGAGATTGCCGAATAACATGCCTAATGCCAAAAATGCCAGCATGAAATACGCCATCAACAGTGGCAGTGTGGGGTGTCCGGCACTGCTGTAGGTCACGAACCAAAATGCACCCGATAGCAGCGTGAACAGCAGCAATGCTCGCGTTGAAATCCAATGCATTCCATAGCGCATTACCAGCTTGGCATTGAGCAATGATGCGCCGCCAATCGCCAGCGCCAGTAAGGCAAAATACAGCGGGAAGCGTTCCCCCAAGTTGTATTGAATTTGCAGGATTTGTTGCGCCGAACTCAAATAGCCGAGAAATGCACCAAACACCATGCCAGTGGTGAAGGTGTAGGTCATGCTGGTACGGTTGCTGATGACTTCTTTTAGCCCCTGCCAGAATTCACTGAAACGGAAAGCGCGGCGTTTGGCAGTGGGTAACGTTTCCGGCATTCGCCACCAAAACCACAGTGCTACGCTAAGCGCCAGCACAAAAAATAACGTGAAAATACTGCGCCAGCCTGCCATTAGCAAAATACCTTGCCCTAATGCTGGCGCAATCATCGGCACGAGGATAAAAATGCTCATGGTGAATGACATGACACGCGCCATCGCCCGCCCGGAATAGCAATCGCGCACCAGTGCCATCGTTAGCACACGCGGGGCGGATGCGCCCACCCCTTGCAAAAAGCGCCCAATCAGCATGTGCGAAAAGTCTTGTGCGAACATTGATCAGGTTGCGCGGCAAACCTCGCCCTTCAGGGCGGGGAGGATAGCGCGGGA
>CAYQTB010000020.1:0-30570 GCA_964420315.1 uncultured Thiothrix sp.
AAGCTAAACATGAAGTGTTTTTACCACACTGTCCGTATTTACCACGTCTTCATTGATTTTTTGAGGATTGGCACGGCGATTGCTTTATAGTCACTGTTAAATCATTCGAGTTTTTTAAACAGGAGATAGTGAGATGAAAAACGGCGTATTGTTAACCACAACCTTATTGGGTTCTCTGTTGATCAACGCACAGGCTGTTGCAGGTGCGTCCTCTAACATCGGTGTTACTAGTAACTACATCTGGCGCGGCATCACGCAAACTCAAGACACGGGCGCAATACAAGCTGGTTTGGACTACAGCGCAGAAAACGGTCTATATGTTGGCACATGGGCATCTAATTCCAAATTTGCCGCTGGCAGCGGTGCAGAAATCGACCTTTACGCAGGTTACAAAAAAGAATTACCTAATGGCATGACCTACGATATGGGTGTCATCAAGTATTTCTACCCGGATAACAACTCCGTTGAATTCGCAGAAACCTACGGAAAAATCGGCTACAAAGGTATTTCTGCTGAGATTGACTACACCATCGACAAAGTCGGCACTAGCACTGACGAAGGTGATGTCTACGTCGGCTTAGGATACAGCGGCGAACTCAACAATGGTGTCGGCTACGGCGTGAAAACCGGACGTTATAACGTCGATGGCAGCACCGCTTCAGACTACAACAATTATGAAGCAACATTGACCAAAGGTGACTTTACCCTTGGCGTCAGTAAGGCAACCAGTAATGCCAAAAATTTCTCCGGTGATCTTAAAGCAGACGACACAAAAGCTTACGTTTCTTGGAAAAAATCTTTCGATTTCTAAGTCTGTCCTGTCCGCCTCACCTGTCATGGGCGGGGTCTCTATTGCAAAGAGTGATCTATTATAAAAATGGTTACGTACTGGTTCTGATGGCACTTCTTAGGCATGGTTGGTGATCAAGGTGTTGGCGACTTAGGTTGGCATTTTCTCATAGTGAGACTGGGTTTGCCGGGTTTTTAGAGCCTCCTCTCCCTTGTTACAAACTCCCCTTGGTCGACGGCATAATACCCGCCATGCGCGGGTCCAGTTCTAACGCCATACGCAACGCCCGCCCGAAGGCTTTGAAAACGGTTTCGGCAATGTGGTGCGAATTGCGCCCTTTCAAATTGTCGATGTGCAACGACACCAGAGCGTGATTCACAAAGCCTTGAAAGAATTCGTAACACAAATCGGTTTCAAATGTACCAATGCTGGCACGCGGGTATTCCACCTGATGCTCTAGCCCCGGTCTGCCGGAAAAGTCGACGACCACGCGGGACAGGGCTTCATCCAACGGCACGTAAGCGTGACCGTAACGGCGAATGCCTTTTTTATCGCCGACGGCTTGCGCGAACGCTTGTCCCAAGGTAATGCCAATGTCTTCGACACTGTGGTGGTCGTCAATGTGGCGGTCGCCCTTGCATTCGATGTCGAGGTCGATCATGCCGTGACGCGCCACTTGATCCAGCATGTGTTCGAGGAAGGGAATGCCGGTCGCAAAGCGTGATTTGCCCGTACCATCGAGGTTGATGGTGATGCGGATTTGGGTTTCAAGCGTGTTGCGTGCCACGCTGGCAGTACGTTCAGTCATAAGGAACCTGTGTAACAGTGAGTTTGCTCGGATTCTACCACAGGCAGGCAGCGCTGCTAGGCTTTAGCCGCCCGTCGCGCTCATGTGGCGGAAAATCATCGGTTGTGCAGCTTGCAGGTTGAACTCATGCCCCTGCGGTTTGATGGTCATGGATTGGATTAAGGCAGCCCGTACCCGCGCATCGTCGGTTGGATTCGCCCGCAATACGCGCCGCAAATCCATCGAATGTTCCTGCCCTAAACACAGCAGCAAGCGCCCTTCCGCCGTCACCCGTACCCGGTTACAGGTATCGCAAAAATTGTGGCTATGCGGTGAAATAAACCCCACACGGTACGTACTGTCTTCACGGCGAAAATAGCGTGCTGGACCGCCAGTCTGTTCTTCGATCGCGCTCAAATTCAAGTGTTGTTGCAAGTCCCGCAAAATTTCATCGCTGGAATAAAACGCTTCGGCACGATCGTGATCGCCGATAACCCCCAAAGGCATTTCTTCGATAAAGGTAATGTCCATACCGCGCTGGTGGGCAAATTCCACCAAATTCAGCACCTCGTCGTGGTTGCGGTGTTTCAAAATGACGGCATTGAGTTTGACGCGCTGAAAACCGGCTTCTAAGGCAGCGTCGATGCCTGCCAGCACTTTATTGATGTCACCCAAGCGCGTCAAAGCGTGAAAACGGTCGGGATTTAAGGTGTCGAGGCTGATATTGACGCGGGTAACGCCTGCGGCCTGCAGGTCTTTGGCGTAACGTGCCAATTGTGTGCCATTCGTGGTCAAGGTCAGATCGCGCAAGCCATCGAGTTGCCCCAGCTTTTGAAACAGTTTCAAAATATTGCGGCGCACCAAGGGTTCACCCCCCGTAATCCGAATTTTATTTACCCCCATATCCACGAAGGCTTTGCCCAACCGTGCCATTTCTTCCAAGGTGAGTAATTGTTCACGCGGTACGAAGGTCATGTCTTCGGCCATGCAATACACGCAACGCAAATCGCAGCGATCCGTCACTGACAGCCGCACATACGTGACTTGCCGCCCAAAACGATCCACCAATTGCACAGGGTTTACCTTTGTATCCATAACCGCCACTCTCTCAACAACATCCAAACGTCTACTGTACACAGCCTGCCCCGGAAAAGAAAACAACCGCAATAGGGAATTTTCATACTGTAGGGCGTCACTAATTCTTGTACGATTAAGTCATGCGACAATACAGGAAACACCGACACATGCTAACAGTAACCTCTAAAACCTTATGGCTGGCGATTGGTCTGATTGCCATGAGCCTTGCGGCAAGCAGCTTTGTGCTGACTGCTTGGCTGGATCTTCACCCGTGCTATTTGTGCATTTTTCAGCGGTTGTTGTTCATGCTGCTAGCGGTGTTTGGGTTGCTCGCGGCGACGGGTTTGGGTGAAAAGCTATGGGGCGGGTTAGTGATCTTGCTGGCAGGCATGGGAACCGCGACGGCAGGTTATCAGACGTGGCTGCAATTACAGCCACCCGGTAACGCGTCATGCGCAGGCAGCAATCCGAATCTGATTGAGCAATTGGTGTATTTTCTCAGCGATAATATCCCCAGCTTGTTTGAAGTCAGCGGCTTATGCGAAGACAAAGACCTGGTCATTCTGGGGCTTTCACTCGCGAATTGGGCGCTGGTGTCGTTCTTGTCGGCGGTGATTGCTGCGGTGTGGGCATTGCGTTTGAGAAAAAGTGCTCTTTGTGCTGAATAAATACCCGCATCGTCAATTGGGATGATTTGTAAATCATAGCCCTAACGTTTTCCACATCCCATCCACGCGGGATTTCACCGCCGCATCCATCACAATCGGCGTCCCCCATTCCCGCGTGGTTTCCCCCGGCCATTTATTGGTTGCATCCATCCCCATCTTCGACCCTAAGCCCGATACGGGCGAGGCGAAATCCAAATAATCAATCGGCGTATGTTCCACCAGCGTGGTATCCCGTGCCGGATCCATGCGTGTGGTCATTGCCCAGATCACATCCTCCCACTTGCGCGTATTCACATCCTCATCCACCACGATAATGAACTTGGTGTACATGAACTGGCGCAGGAACGACCACACCCCCATCATCACCCGCTTGGCGTGACCGGGGTATTGCTTCTTGATGCTTACCACCGCCATGCGATACGAACAACCTTCGGGCGGCAGGTAAAAATCCACAATTTCAGGAAACTGCTTTTGCAAAATCGGCACAAACACTTCATTCAACGCCAAGCCCAGAATCGCGGGTTCATCCGGCGGTCGCCCCGTGTACGTGCTGTGGTAAATCGGGTCTTTGCGGTGGGTAATGCGCTCGATGGTAAACACCGGAAAGCTATCAATCTCATTGTAATAGCCGGTATGGTCGCCATAAGGCCCTTCGGGAGCCATGTCGTCAGGGTAAATATGCCCCTCCAACACAAACTCCGCCGACGCAGGCACTTGCAAATCCGAACCCATCGCTTGCACCAACTCCGTTCGCGAACCACGCAATAACCCTGCAAACGCATATTCTGATAGCGTATCCGGCACAGGTGTCACCGCACCCAAAATCGTCGCTGGGTCAGTGCCAATCGCTACCGCTACCGGAAACGGCTTACCCGGATTCGCTTGCTGAAACTCGCGAAAATCCAACGCACCGCCGCGATGTGACAACCAACGCATAATCACACGGTTCTTGCCCAACACTTGCTGGCGGTAAATCCCCAGATTCTGGCGTTTCTGATGCGGGCCTTTGGTAATCACCAAGCCCCACGTAATCAGCGGTGCAGCATCCCCCGGCCAGCAATGCTGAATTGGCAGTTTGCTCAAATCGACTTTATCGCCTTCCACCACGACTTGCTGACATGCGGCTTTGCTGACTACCTTGGGAGCCATATCCAGCACTTTGCGGAAAATCGGCAAAGCGTTCAGCGCATCCTTAAACCCTTTCGGCGGGTCAGGCTGTTTCAGCAACGCCAGCAATTTACCCACTTCACGCAAGGCATCGATGGATTCTTCACCCATCCCCAACGCCACGCGGCGCGGTGTGCCGAACAAGTTGGCGAGTACCGGGGTGTTATGCCCTTTGGGGTTCTCGAACAGCAGCGCAGGACCGCCAGCCCGCAACACGCGATCGGCGATTTCGGTCATGTCCAGATAGGGGTCAACTTCCACGCTAATGCGTTTGAGTTCACCCATTTTTTCCAATTGTTGGATAAAGTCACGTAGGTCATGGTATTTCATGCCAAAGATAATAACGGAAATTACCGAAAGGCGGCTATGGGCTTGTGTATCATCCGGTTTTTTGCAGTGCGTTTAACATCAACCAAACTTGAGGGTTGACCTTAGCTTGAATTCAGCTTAGCTTATCTGATTAATCAAATTTTAGAGCGAAACCAAGATGGCACGTATTACGGTTGAAGACTGCCTACAGCATGTTGATAATAATTTTGCGCTGGTATTGAAAGCGGCAAGACGCGCCCGTGACATTTCTCACGGCGCTCAGCCGCTGGTGGCAGATGAGGGCGATAAGCCCACTGTCATCGCCTTGCGCGAAATTGCCGAAGGCTTGCTGGTGCAGAAACCAGTGGCGATTTCCACCAAAGCAATCGACGATTAAGATTGATAAAGAATACCCACTGCTACCTTGAGTGGGTATTTTTTTGAGGTTGAGAATACGACCTGACCTGATACGCTCGGTGAGGATGTTTTATGTCAGATGATAATTCATACCGTGAACCCGCGTCCGACAATGGGAGTGGGGATGAATCCAGCAGCACCGGGGATGGCGTTCATGGGTTTAGTGAGCCAAGTTCTGCGGCATCTGAGCCGGTAGTGCCCCCTGAATCGCCTGCTGATCCGTCAGAATCACTGATGGAACATGCTGAACCAACGCCTAAACCGATGATTATTTCGCACAATGTCTTTCGCGCCAATAATCTGATGCAGTTGGTTGAGCGTTACATGTCGCCAGCCGATACCCGTAAAGTCTACGATGCTTTTTTGTTGGCTGCGGAAAAGCACGAAGGTCAGATGCGGGCGGATAAAGTCACCCCTTATATCACCCACCCTTTGGAAGTCGCCCGCACCTTGGCATCATGGTATCTGGATGTGGATACCATTTGTGCAGCACTGTTACACGATGTCCCCGAAGATACCGATTGCAGCATTGAGGAAATCGTGGAGAAATTTGGGGCTACGGTTGGGCATTTGGTGGGTGGTGTCACCAAATTAAAGCGTAACGATGCGTTGCCGACCAAACAGGCGGTAACGATTGCCAGTTATCACAAAATGATGCAGGCGATGACGCAGGATTTCCGCGTGGTATTGGTCAAATTGGCTGATCGTTTGCACAATATGAAAACCTTGGAGAATGTGGAGCCTGATAAGCGGCGGCGGGTCGCGCGGGAAACCTCCACGACCTATGTGACCTTAGCACGGCGCATGGGGATGAATATTATCCGGCGCGAATTGCAGTGGTTATCGTTCCAGGGTTTGTACCCTTGGCGCAGCAGCATTATGGAGCGGGCGCTGGATAGGTATCTGCAAGAGAATGAAGAAAAGCATGAGCAAATCTTCAAAAGCATTGCGGATGCGCTGGAAGTCAGCATTCCCAGTAGCAGTGTGGTGGTGTGGGAAAAAAATCTGTTCCGCGTGTACGAGCAGTGTCGCCGTAAAAAGGTTAGTTTCCGCCAGCAGTGTGATTTGCTGGAAATTAGCGTGCAAGTCGCTGAGCCGGAAGAGTGTTACCGCGCATTAGGCATTATCCACAGTTTATTCAAGCCGCGCATGGGGATGGTCAGGGATTTCATTGCTGCACCCAGAGCGTATGGTTTTCAGTCATTACAGACCACGGTGACGGCATCCAATGGGCAGGTGGTGCGTTTCCAGATCCAGACGCGGGAAATGTATCAGGTGGCACAATTGGGCGTTGCGGCTCGCTGGAATCATGCATCGGGAACTCGTTCCTATACCCAAGGGGTATTCAATAGCTGGATCGAGCAGGTCAAGGAGTTCGATAGTCAGGCACAAAACCCGGATGAGTTTTATGCAGCGATGCAAGGCGATATGTTCCAGACGGAGATTTACGCCTATACCCCGGAAGGTGATGTGAAAGAGTTGCCGCGTGGGGCGACTTTGGTGGATTTTGCTTACGCCGTGCATACTGAGTTAGGGCATCGTTGCGTGAAAGCCAAGGTGGACGGAGTGGAGCGGGGATTACGCAGCCGTGTGCCGAACAACATGGCAACGATTGAAATTATCACTGGCGATGTGCCTAATCCAGACGTGGGCTGGCTGCATTTCGTCAAGACGAGCAAAGCACTCTATGCGATCCGCAGTTGGTTGCGTCAGCATAATGCTTTACCTGAATGGGGCGAACAGGGGATGGGGCAGAAAATATTAGCCGGTATTGTCGTGGATGTTCGCGATGTGAAAGGCATGTTACGCCAAATCACGAAAGCGCTGGACAGTTTGGATGTGAATATCGTTGATTTAAAGATTTCTGGTGAAGGGCGTATCAAGCAAGATGCTTTTACCATTCAAGTGGATGATCAAGGGCATTTACAAGAAGTCATTCGTCAGCTAAAACGCATACCGAATGTATTGAATGTCAGCAAATCGACGAAATAAGGAACTTTATGAACAAGATCATCATTTCCGCGCCTGACGCGCCGCAAGCGATTGGCACGTATTCGCAAGCGGTACGTGTGGGCGATACGGTTTACCTGTCCGGGCAAATTCCCTTGGTTCCTGCCACGATGCAAATGGTGGAGGGGGATATTGCGGTGCAAGTACGCCAAGTATTTGAGAATTTATCTGCTGTTGCCAAAGCTGCGGGTGGTTCACTGAATGATTGCGTGAAAGTGCATGTATTCCTCACCGATCTGGTGAATTTCCCGGTGGTGAATCAGGTGATGGCGGAATATTTTACAGAGCCTTACCCCGCCCGTGCGGCGCTTGGGGTGGCTTCCTTGCCACGCGGCGCGGAAGTGGAAGTCGATGCCATTATGGTCTTAGGCTAAGCCATGACGAATGGGCAACAGCCGTATAAGCTGGCAACCATTGACTTGGGGTCGAACAGTTTCCACATGATCGTGGTGCAGATTGATGCGTTCGGGCAAGTCAATATTCTGGATCGCCTGCGCGAACCGGTGCGCTTAGGGGGCGGGTTGGATGCGAAGGGCAATCTGAGTGTGGATGCGCAACAGCGTGCGGTCGATTGCCTGCGGCGTTTCGGTGAGCGGATTCGTGATTTCCCCTCCGAAAACGTGGCAGCCGTTGGCACCAATACCTTGCGTCTGACTAAAAATTCCCGCGAGTTTTTGCACCGTGCTGAGGAAGCTTTGGGGCATCCGATTGCGGTAATCAGCGGGCGTGAGGAAGCGCGTTTGATTTACCTCGGTGTGGCGCATTCCCTCGCCAAAGATCAGCAAGGCAAGCGCTTTGTGATGGATATTGGCGGCGGTAGCACCGAGCTGATTATCGGGCAGGGGTTCGAGCCGCTGCATCTGGAAAGTTTGCGTATGGGCTGTGTCAGCAGCACTTTGGCATTTTTCCCCGATGGCAAGCTGGTGAGGGCATGTTGGGATAAGGCGATTACGGCAGCGTTGCTGGAGTTGCGCCCGATCAAAGCTGCTTACCGGGCGATTGGCTGGGCGTCGGCAACCGGTGCTTCAGGCACTATTCGTGCAGTGAAAAAAGTCATTCAGCAAACCGGGCTTGCGCCTTACGACATTACCTTGGAACACATGTATCGCGTGCGCGACATGATGATCGAGGCAGGGCATATCGACAAACTGAAATTGCCGGGGCTAAGTGAGGAGCGCAGGCCGGTGTTCGCGGGTGGTTTGGCGGTGCTAATTGCGGTCTTTGAGGCGCTAAAAATTGACCGAATGGCGGTTTCTGAGGGGGCATTGCGCGAAGGCTTGGTGTATGACCGACTGGAACGTTACCAGCACGGTGATATTCGCGATAAGACGGTGCGAGCTTGGCAACAGCGTTTTCAAGTGGATCAAAGCTATGCGGCGGCGGTGCATTTAACCGCCCTTAATTTATTCAACCGCTGCCGTGATGATTGGAAATTACCAAGCCATTTGGCGGAATTACTGGGCTGGGCAGCGGATTTACACGAATTAGGGCTGGCAGTGTCGCATTCCAGTTACCATAAACACGGGGGCTATTTGCTGGAATACGCGGATTTGCCCGGCTTTTCTACCGAAGAACAACGTTGGTTGAGTGTGTTGGTACGTACCCATCGGCAAAAAATTTCCAGTAAACTGTTTGGCTTGCTGGATGTGGAAGATTACCAGAATGCGCTGTATCTGTGTGTGCTGCTGCGTTTGGCGGTGTTATTGCATCGTTCGCATAAGGAAGTAGCGCCGCGTATTGAACGCATTCGCGTGGGTAAAAATCGGGTTGAGCTGCGCTTTGTGGATGACATCCGTGGGAAAAAGCCGTTATTGCTGGCAGATTTAGAGCGTGAGCAAGTATTTTTGAAAGCGGTGAAGGTTGATCTGGTGTTTTGATGTGCAAGCGCTGAATTATTGCGCATAACTTGACAGTTCGCCCATCTCCATTAGAATATCATTATGTTTTAATATTTTATTCGGATGCAAGGTTGTTTATGTTTGGAATTCGTGAAGTTGACCCCGCTGGTTTGCAAAAAATGTTGGATTCCGGTGAAAAAGTCCACCTGATTGACGTGCGTTCCGCTTCGGAAGTGGCTCAGGGCGTCATTGAAGGCTCAGAATTCATGCCATTGCATACCCTGCCGTTACGCATGAATGAATTGCCCAAAGATGAAACCATCGTGTTTTATTGTCGCAGTGGCGCACGCTCAGCACAGGCGTGTATGTTTTTGGCGCAAAATACCGGCATGAATGCCGTGAATCTACGCGGTGGGATTATTTCGTGGTATCAAGCAGGTATGAAGGTTGTGCTACCAAACACTGCCTAAATAAGAGAATTCTGTTATAGTCGGAAAGGTACTTGAGAGAGGTGGGTTTTATCGACCCGTGAGTTACACTTTATACATGAGGCATCAGGCATGAGCAAAAAACTGGCGATCATCGCAACTAAAGGTTCCTTAGATTGGGGCTACCCTCCGTTCATTCTGGCATCCACAGCGGCTGCCTTGGGTTATGATGTGCAGGTTTTCTTCACGTTCTATGGCTTACAATTGCTGAAGAAGAAACTGGATCTGCAAGTCACCTCATTGGGTAACCCTGGTATGCCGATGCCAATGCCAATGCCGGTGTTATTGCAAGCACTGCCGGGTATGCAAGGCATGATGACTGCCATGATGAAAAAGAAAATGGCAGACAAAGGCGTGGCAGATTTGGCGGAGTTGCGTGAACTGTGTCAGGAAGCGGATGTCAAATTCATTGCTTGCCAGATGACCGTTGACCTGTTTGAGATGGATAACAAAGAATTCATCGACGGCGTGGAATACGCTGGTGCGGCGATGTTCTTTGAATTTGCGGGCGAAGCCGACATCTGTTTGTTTATCTGATTTCCGAGGGTTATTGGACAGTCAGAAAGAAGCCGGGTATACCCCGGCTTTTTACTTAGGGAAAGCGTAGCATGAAAATCATGATCATCAGTGGTAGCCACCGTGACAATTCGCAAAGTGACAAAGTAGCGCGTTACATAGCGCAGTCGTTGTTGAGCAATAAGCAGGCAACAACGACTGAGGTGTTTTCACTCGCAGGCAACCCCTTACCCTTGTGGGATGAGGGAATTTGGCGTGGTGAGACTAAATGGCAGGCATTACTCAACCCTTTATCGGAAAAACTGGCAGCCAGTGATGGTTTTGTCATTATTGCCCCGGAATGGCACGGGCAAGTCCCTGCTGGGTTAAAGAATTTCTTTTTGCTCTGGGGGGCAGGTGAGCTTGCCCATAAGCCTGCCTTGATTGTGGCGGTTTCCTCATCGGATGGCGGCGCTTACCCCGTGGCAGAATTACGGATGAGCAGTTACAAAAATAACCGTATTTGCTACATCCCTGAACAACTGGTTGTGCGCAATGTGGAATCTGTTCTCAATGCGGACCCGACACAAAACAAACCGGAAGCGGATAGTTATTTCCGTGAGCGTATCGTATATGCAGGGGGAATCCTCTGCGCGTATGCAACGGCACTGAAAAGTGTGCGCGAATCCGGCG
This sequence comes from uncultured Thiothrix sp., assembly GCA_964420315.1. Taxonomy (GTDB): domain Bacteria; phylum Pseudomonadota; class Gammaproteobacteria; order Thiotrichales; family Thiotrichaceae; genus Thiothrix. The sequence goes on from CAYQTB010000020.1 coordinate 10,740, forward strand.
TGACTGAAACGGCTGTGTTCCGTTTTGGTATGTAACCAGAGGCTATCCGCATGTTGAAAACAGCGTCAATGACACCCCAGCGGGTACTTAACCGTATTGGGCGCATGAATTATTTCCACGATGACCGCCACGCGGAGCGTACCAATGAAATCCGTTGGCTGGTGGAAGAGTTCGTGGAAATTCCGGTGAAAAATTTGCCGCTGGCATTGGAGGGCTTCACGATTGTGCAGCTCACCGACATGCATTTACGCCCGTACACACAGGTTGAACATATCCAGCGTACAGTGGAAAAAACCAACGCCCTCAAGCCGGATTTGGTGGTGCTGACGGGCGATTATGTCTGGCACGATAGCGAGGATATTCTGGATCTTGTGCCTGTGCTGGCGGGGTTGAATGCGCGTTATGGCGTGTTTGCAGTCATGGGCAACCACGACATTAAAACTGATCCGGTATTGATTGAGGAAACCTTCGCCAAACACGGGATTCCGGTATTGCGTAATGACGGTTTGGATATTCAGCACAGTGGTGGTGTATTTCATCTGGCAGGCATTGACGATGGTTGGTTGGGTAAACCTGACATTAAGGCGACTTTGGATAAATTACGCGGTAATAAGCCGGTAGTGCTGTTGGCGCATGAGCCGGATATGCTGGACTGGTACGCAAATGATACCCGTATTTCCTTGCAATTGTCCGGGCATACGCACGGTGGGCAGGTGCAACTCAAACCCGGTAAGCCGTTTATCCGCCCGTATTTAGGGCGTAAATACGTGCAGGGGCTGTATCGAGTCAATGAATCTTGGGTTTATACCAGTCGAGGTATTGGCTCTACCGGTTTGCCGATTCGCCGGAATTGTTCGCCAGAAATTACGCATGTCACCTTAGTAGGCGGCGATTATTATTCCTTAGCGGCATGACACTTTATCTGAAAAGCTTGGGTGTTCAGGCAATGAGTGAGTAAACTGTTTTGCATACAATAACGCGCTGGCACTGCCTATCATGGCATAAATACCTTCTGTAAGCTCAAGCTTGCCAAGCGAGTCGGTTAGTCGGTAATAATTATAAAAACAATGAACTAGGTTAAAGTGTGAATATGCCTGATACCCTAAACAATACGCTTGAACGCGACCTGACCGGCTTGAAAGTCGTCGTGGTAGATGACAGCAAAACCATTCTGCGCACTGCTGAGGTGTTACTCACCGAGCAGGGGTGTTGGGTGGTCACCGCCGGTGATGGTTTTGAGTCTTTGTCAAAAATAGCCTCATTTAAACCCGATGTTATTTTCGTGGATATTATGATGCCACGACTGGATGGCTATCAAACCTGTGCACTCATCAAGGCAAACCGACAGTACCGTGATACCCCGGTTATCCTCTTATCGAGCAAAGACAGCATTTTTGATATGGCGCGAGGGCGCTTGGCGGGTTCTGATAAGTACCTGACCAAGCCGTTCACCAAAGACGATTTGCTGACAGCTATTTATACGCATGTAAAGTTACCTGAAGCGCCTAAGCTGCCGGAAGCACCAGCAGAACCCCCTAATATGCCCTTCATTGATCTAATTGACAAGTAAGGGGAGTGTTATGTCTGGGCTGCACGTATTGATCATCGACGATTCTTTGACTGAATCCCGTATTTTTACCGCATTGCTGGAGAAAAAAGGCTACCGGGTGAGTGTTGCCTGCAACGGTCAGGAAGGGGTTGAGGTCGCGAAAGCGCGTCAGCCGGATGTGATCCTGATGGATGTTGTCATGCCCCTGCTGAATGGGTTTCAAGCAACCCGTGAATTAACACGCACACCTGAAACCGCGCACATTCCTATCGTGGTATGCAGTTCCAAATCGACTGAAACTGATCGGGTATGGGCGCTGCGGCAAGGCGCGAAAGCTTATTTAGTCAAGCCGGTCGAACCCAAAATCCTGCTGGAAACCCTTGCGCAATTTGCCATGAAGGCTGGCAAACGTGGCTAGCCCTTACGAATTACTCGCTGGTTTAGCCTTGTTGCGGGAAAAAAAGCGCCGCTCACGGCAACACCATGTGCAAGAGTTACAGGAGTGGTCGGGCTTCCAGGTGCATGTCGGGGGCTTGCTTTGCCTGATTCCCTGCGATCAAGTTGAAGAGGTGGTGACACCTGCCAGCGTTGCTGGTGTGCGGGGCGTGCCAGCGTGGGTGAGTGGCGTGATTTATTGCCGCGCACAACTGGTGACGCTGGTGGATGTGGCGGGGTTATTACTGGAAAAAGAACGGTCGATGGCTTCCGGGCGGACGTTTGTGGTGCGTGGCTCGCACGAGTGGTTTGGGTTACAGGCAGGTAACTTTGAAGGGGTGCGCCATATTTGGTCTGATACCCCGGTATGTGATGCACCGCCTGCACTGGCAGGGGATTGGCAGCGCTTTACGCGCCAATGGTTGCTGTTGGATGATCAACCGGTCGCCGTGCTGGAAGCATTCAAATTAGTGGCTGCACTGGAAAGTGGAGAGATGCGCTAATGAGCCTGCTGACCTACCAAATTATTATTGCGGTGTTACTGGTGCTGGTGGTGGTGATGGGGGTGTTATTACTGCACCTGAAACGGCAGATGCATACCCAGTCAGCAGGTGAGGCACGCCAGCAGCAACAGGCGGTATTGCGTTTGCTGGATGAGATGAGTTCGCTGGCAAATGGTGACTTGACGATGCGGGCGACGGTGACGGAAGACGTGACCGGGGCAATTGCTGATGCGGTGAACTACGCGGTGGATGCGTTGCAGGCGCTGGTCATGCGGGTGGATATGACCTCCCATCGTCTGACCGGCTTTGCACAGGATGCCGATACGCGCATCAACAGTTTGGCGGTATCGTCTGCCCGTCAGGCACAGGAAATTGGGGTCGTCACCTCGGCGATTGCGACCATGACAAAATCTATCCAGAAGGTATCGCGCAACGCTTCGAGTTCTACCGACGTTGCCCGTAAATCACTGGATATTTCCCAAGCGGGGGCGCATACCGTGCGGGCAACGATTGCCGATATGGGCGCGATCCGCGAGAAAATTCAGGCAACCTCCAAACGCTTGAAACGTTTAGGGGAAAGTTCGCAGGAAGTGGGTGACATTGTGCGCCTGATGAATGACATTGCGGAGCAGACCAATATTCTGGCACTGAATGCGTCGATTCAAACCAGTACTAGCCAAGCGATGAACGGCAGCGCTCAAGGCAATGCCGGTTTCCGGCGCTTAGCGGATGAAATGCAGCAATTGGCACAGCAAGCGGGAGAGGCTTCTCGCAAGATTGATGTGTTGATCCGCACCATGCAAGCCGATACCAGTGAGGTAATGGCGTCGATGGAAGAAACCACCGCGAAAGTGGTGGATGGGGCGCGTAATGCCGAGTTAGCCGGTGCGGCGCTCGATGAAGTGGAAGACGTTACCGTGGGGTTGGCGCGTTTGATTGGTAATATCTCAGAGGCGGCAAGCAAACAGGCGAATATGACGGGTCAGGTGGCGAATACCATGAATGCAATTCAGGAAATCACCCAGCAAACCGCCCGTTACAGCGAAGAAACTAGGGATTTGGTCACGGCTCTGAATGCCACAGCGGCTGATTTGCGCGGGGCTATCGCGGATTTCAATCTGGCCGAAGAAAAACAATAATGACAGGTGCAATATGATTTCGGATAAATCAAGTTTGGCAAGCCGTCTTGGATGGGTTATCAAGGATACTGAGCTGGCTATTGAGCAAGCGCGGCAATCTTTCGGGCGTTACACCGAGACAGCCGACAAGGGTGAATTAAGTGCCAGCCGTGAAACTTGCCGCCACTTGAATGGGGTTTTGGAAATGCTGGATGCCAGCGGTGTCATCATGCTCAGCCGTGAAATCGTGCTGCTGCTGGATGCCCTGATTCAGGATCGGGTGGAAAACCTGCGGGCGGCACAGGATGCGGTTGCTGAAGGTTTGCTGCAATTGTCGGAATACCTCAAGCATTTGCAGGAAGGTTATGCTGATTTGCCGGTAATTGTGTTGCCTGCGCTGAATAATTTACGTGCCTCCCGCGAGGCGGAGTTGTTGTCTGAGCATTTGATTTTTTTGCCAGAAGATGGTCATGCCAGTGATGCAGTGATTGGCACCACTGAATACGTGCAATTGCCGCTGGAAAAATTACAGCAAGTCAGTACCAAGCTACGCTTTTTCCTGCAAAAAGCCTTATTGGGTTGGTTCCGTGAGGAACAGCCCGAACGCATGTTACAGGCAGCGGGCAAAGTCACTGACAATATGATTAAGCTCAATCGCAGTCAGCGCTTGCGTTCCTTGTGGTGGATTGCCTCCGGTTTGACGGATGCGCTGGAACACGGGCGTTTGGAACAGGGGGTGGCGGTCAAAATGCTGGTGGGACGGCTGGAACGTGAAATCCGCCGGTTCGCGGAGATGGGCGAGGCGCGTTATGACCGCGTTCTCTCGGATGAATTCATTAAAAACCTGCTGTATTACGTTGGCTTGGCTGAGCCGGGTGCAGCGATTACGGATAAAGTCAAAGCGGCTTACCATCTGGATTTATACCTGCCGCAAGGTGATACCTTGGATGAATTACGCCATTATTACACCACGCCGGGGCGTGATATGTGGCGAGCCGTGGCTTCTTCTGTCACCGAAGAATTGCGCAATTTGCAAAGTATTCTCGATGCCATGCAAGATCAGGAGCATCAACCCGAATTACTGGGCAAACTTGCTGACAAAACCGAGAATCTTGCCAGTACCTTGGCGATGTTAGGTTTGGGGCAGGCGGGAACGCTGACGTCTGAGTTGGCAACGGCGTTAAAAACGCGTTTAGCCAGCGGTGCAGCGCAAGATTTGGAAGCCATGTTGGGGATTGGTACCCACTACGCCCGTTTGGAAAAGGTACTCGCTGAATACGCCGAAACCGGACACGATTTGACCGAAACCATTTTCAGCCAAGACAGCGATACGCCTGATCCTGCGGATGAACGTAGCCTGTTACGCTCAACCCTGACGGAATTGAGCCGTGCGCAGACCCGGATGGTGGCGTTCTATAAAGAAGGCTGGGCATTTGTGTGTCTGGAAGAAGTCGCCGCTTTGTTGGAAAACATCAGTGGTGCATTGACCATTGCAGGCACGAGTGAATTGTTGCCATTGGTGGATACTGCCGTGCGCCACGTGCGTGAGGATTTGTTGGCGCACCAGCGTCAGCCATCATTGGATGAGTTGGCGACGTTTGCGGATGTTTTGACCTTGTTTGAAGCATCGGTGTCGGCACGTTTGCATCAGGAAGATTATTTATCGCTGTTGCCGATCGGGTTTGCCAAGCTGCGGGAGCTGGATCACTCCAGTGATCTGAACCTGTTGAATGATGTGGATCTCGATGAGCTGGAAGCCGACGTTGAGGCAAAAAAAAAAGCGCAACACCTCACACCATCGACGTTACTACAACGCTTACGGATGCCGATCGAGCCAGTGCTAGTACCGGCATAGCGGCTGAAGCGACTCCTACCGCCCCTACGGTGTCAACGTTGCGGGAAGCCTTGGGTGAAGACATCTTCGCGATCTTCAGCGAAGAAGTGACCGAAATCAGTGAGACGCTGCAAACGCTTTACCCGCAGTGGGATAAAGCGCGAACCCAGCGTGAAACCTTGGTGGAAATCCGGCGTGCCTTTCATACCCTGAAAGGCAGTGGGCGTATGGCGGGGGCGTTTGCACTGGGTGATTTTGCTTGGATTCACGAAGACTTGTTGAATCACGTCATGAGCGGGCAATTGAAAGCCGATGAGCGGGTTGCTGCGCAAATTGGCAAAGCCGTAGAGGAATTGCGGGTAAGGCTCGATTATTTCTTGAATGCTTCACAAAAAGATGCGCGTGTTGAACGCATGATTGCGGAAGCGGAAGCCGTATTGCTGCCGCCAGAAGCCGCGCCACTGGAAACGTGGGACTTTTCCGCTGCCGAGCCGGTCGCTAAACCAGCGTTGTTGCCTGAAGCACTGGTCGAGTTTGCTGAACCGATTAGTGCTTCCGAACCTGAACCTGCGCCCGAACCCGTGCTTGATTTCATTAGTGATATTGAGCCGGAACGTTTGCCAGAGCTTATTACTAATTCCGAACCCGTGCTCGATTTTACGGTGAATATTGAGCCGGAAAGCATTGCTGAACCCGTTTTCGCACCTGCTCGCGATCCTGAGCCGGTACTGGATTTTGTGACTACGCCGCAATCGGTTGCGGCATCTGTCCCCGAAGCTGATGATGCCGCAGAAGCCGATGCCGAAGCGCGGATGATCTGGCAGTTGTTCTGGGAGGAGGTTCCAGAACAGCTTCAGGCGCTCGATCGTAATCTGCAACACCTGCGGGAAGCACCGGAAGAACGAGACATTATTCGCGAACTCGAACGTGAATTTCACACCCTCAAAGGTGGGGCACGTATGGCGCAATTGGCTTCACTGGCTGATGTCAGTCATGGCGCTGAAACGCTGCTAAGCCATTTACACGGCGTTGGGCGCGTGTCGGATGCGGATATTGAGCGCTTGCAACTGGCAGTTGACCAACTGCATACCCTGACGGAAGCGTTGCATCAACCCAACGCAAACGTCAATGCGCTGCCGGAAATCGCGATTCCATCAACAATGCCAGCAACGCCAGTCTTGGCAGAATTGCCCGATCTCACGCCAGTTGCGCCGCTTGTTGAGCCAATGCCTGCGCCGATAGCCGATGCTTGGGTGCGGCAACGGGCAGCACAGGCGGAATCTGGCAGCTTGCTGGAACGTTTGTTGCTGGAACAAGCCGATAGCTTGCCCGATATTAGTGTGCTGGATAGTACTTCCCGTGCCACACCTGCCCCGGATGCCACGCCATCCACCGCCGCCATCAGTAACCCTCATGAATCCATCCGCTTGCCTGCCGTGTTTGTGGATAATCTGATTGATCGCGTGGTGGAACTCAATGTGCAACAGGTGCACATGTCCGAACACCTGAGCAGCATGGGGATGGACGTGGATGAATTGGTGCGCACGGTAGCCCGCTTACGTCAGCAAATCCGTACTTTGGAAGTGGAAAGCGAAGCCCGCATCCACGACGGGCGTAGCAAACGTTCGCAAGCCAGCAAAACGGCTGCCAACGATGCCGGTTTTGACCCGCTGGAAATGGATCAATATGCCGAGGTGCAACGCATTTCACGCTCATTGGCAGAAAGCCTGAACGACTTGGTGAATTTGGAGGCGGATTTGGCGGCTCAAGTGCGCAAAGGTGAACAATTACTGCAAGCCGATATGCGTACCACCCGCAAACTCCAGCGCGATTTACTCGACACGCGCTTGGTGGCGGTCACCATGCTAGTGCCGCGCTTACGCCGTTTGACCCGTCAAGTGGCGAGTGAACTGGGTAAGCAAGTGGCGCTGGAGGTGCAGGGTGAAGACTGCGAACTCGACCGTCATTTGTTGCAAAACATGACTGCCCCGCTGGAGCATTTGATCCGTAATGCTATTTCGCACGGTCTGGAAACCCCGGAAGAGCGTGAACAGGCAGGTAAACCCCGTACCGGTAATATTACCCTGACGATTAGCCGGGATGACAATGAAATCGTGATCCGTTTCCGTGATGATGGGCGTGGTTTGAACCGTGAGCGCTTGCGTGAGCGTGCTATCGAAATGGGTTTGGTGAGCGAAGGATTGGAATTGCCCGAAGCGGAATTGGATCGTTTGATTTTGCGCCCCGGTTTTTCCACCGCAGCTAGCATCAGTCAAATTTCAGGGCGCGGTATTGGCATGGATGTGGTGCATTCCGAACTCAAAGCGTTGGGCGGTAATTTGCAGATTACCTCCAAGTCGGGCGAAGGCACGACGTTTGCCATGCATTTGCCCTTCACCTTGGTGGTGAACCCGGTGCTGTTGGTTGACGTGCAAACCCAAGTGTATGCGTTGCCGATTACGGGGGTTCAAGGTTTGGCACGTCTGTCTGGGCAACAGATTCAAGCGGCGCTGCAACCGGGTGCTGAAAAGTTGATGTTTGCGGGGGAGGCTTACGCCGTGCATCACCTAGCGGAGGTCTTGGGTGGGCAACGTACAGAGCCTGTGTTTGCTGCTGATGAGCGTTTCCCAGTGGTGTTTATTCAGTTGCAGGGGCAGGCACTGGCATGGGTGATTGATCACGTGCGTGGGCGGCGCGAAGTGGTATTGCAACCCCTAGGAACTTTGTTCAAAAGTTGCCGCTTGTACTCGGCGGCAACGGTTGCGCCGGATGGCAGTGTTTACCTCGTGCCGGATATGGCAGAATTGGCACGGCTGGCGGAAGCCCCACCAGCGTTAGCACCGCTACTGGTCGTTGAAGCGTTGGCTGCGCCTGATGAATCCAGCGGGTCGCCACGGGTGTTGGTGGTGGATGATTCGATTACGGTGCGCCGTGTGACTGAAAAATTCCTCAATAGCCGTGAATATACGGTGCTGACGGCGAAAGACGGCATGGAGGCACTGGAGCGCATGGCGGAATTCCAACCCAACGTGGTGTTGCTGGATATTGAAATGCCGCGTATGGACGGTTTTGAATTGCTGGGGCATCTGCGGCGTGACCCGCAATGGGCGCGATTGCCGGTGATTATGATCAGTTCGCGTACTGCGCAAAAACACCGGGAACATGCCGGAGCGTTAGGCGCAACGGGTTTCCTCGGCAAACCCTACCAAAACGAAGTGCTGCTGGATGCCTTGCAAGAGGTATTAACCAGTGGGCACGAAGCTAACAATACCCATGAATGGGAGGATTTACCCGCGTGAACCCTGTACAACAACCTGCGATCAAAAGCTTGGTCGTGCGCCTGCATCACGGTAGTTTGATATTGCCCGTCAATTTGATGGCAGAATTGGTGACGGGGGGCGAACTAGTACCTTCGGAACATCCGGGTTTGGAAGGTTGGTTGCAATGGCGTAACCGGCAAATCCCCGTGGTATCCCTAGAGTCCTTGTGTATGCAGGAAGTAGCCGCCGAGTCTGGCGAAGGTAAATGCCTGATTTTGCATACCGTTTCAGCGTTGCCGGGGTTGCCGTTTATTGCGTTGCGGGTGCAGGGGGGCTTGAATACCTTGGATATTTTGCCCGATACCTTGCGCGATGATCACAGTGGTAATGTGCAGCGTTGCCCCTATGTGGCAAGGCAAGTACGCGCTTCACATTTGCTGTGCTTTATCCCTGATTTGCCGACGATTGAGGCAGTAGTGGGAGAAGTGTTGCAATTGACAGGGGAACAGCCGGAGGCAGCGCTGTTAGAGTAGTACTAGCCCTAAGACCACGATGAGTATAAATGTCATGGTAATGGCGGTGTTCATGGTATTTTGGTTGAGCATCTTATCCATGAATACGCTTTTTTCAGCAACATTGCGCATCATTTCGATACGTTGTTTGACCGGAAAGGTTTCAGGCTTGTCATAGCTGGCAGTGCCGCCTTTGAGATTGATCAGCGGCACTAACATATTGATATGAATATGCGCTTGAATCGCCTCTTGGGTGGGGCTGTCATAGTTTAATGTCCAAGGTGCAGCGTATTCAAACGCCTCCATGAGAAACATGTCGCGCATTTTTTCTTGACTCGCTTTGATAATAGCGCGGTTGCGCTCCAGCCCTTTTTGTAGATCTTCCAATGACATCATCGGCATGGGTGCGGAAATATGCACGTAATAATCCCGCCCCCGGATGGTTACTTTTACAGTGCCAGCGTAATTGCTGGGTTCGGTGTCTTTTTTTTCATCAGCCATAGTCGTCACATCGAATGCAGGTAGGTTGTTGATTTTTGGTATCGATTCTAATAGCGCTGAGCTGACCGCCCCATACACAGCCCGTGTCCAGCGCAATGACATAATTTCCATTATAATACCCCAAAGTAGACCAATGACCAAATAGCACAGTCACACCTAGGACTTGTTTTATTGGAGAGGCAAACCACGGGGTAAGTTCCGTAGTTTGCGCAGAAAGTGAACTGGCATCAAAGGGGTTGCCTTTGGTCTCAAATTCGAGGCTACCATCGGCACGGCAATAGCGCATTCGGGTGAAAGCATTGAGAATATAGCGGTGGCGGTCTGGTTGGCTATCCGCCGGGTTCCAAGTGTCCGGTTGGTCGCCATACACCCGTGCTAACCACTCGGCAACGCGGGAGCTGGTGAGTTCGGCTTCGACTTCACGAGCGCAGGTTTGCGCAGTGGCTAAATCCCACTGCGGGGGAATACCCGCATGACTCATGGCGTACCCTAGCTGGTTATCCACATGTAATAAAGGGCGTTGCGCCAGCCAGGTAATCAATTCGGGGTAATCGGGTGCATCCAGCAACAGTTTCAAACTCTTGTGCGCTTTACGCAGCCCATGATGCGCTGCCAGCAAGCTGATGTCATGGTTGCCCAATACGCACACGGCAGCATCCCGCAGAGAGCGCACAAAGCGTAAGGTTTCCAGCGATTGTTTGCCTCGATTGACCAAATCCCCGGCGAACCACAGCGTATCTTGCCGGGGGTCAAAGCGCAGCGTGTCCAAAAGGCGCATGAGTGGGTCGTAACACCCTTGTAAATCACCGATTGCGTAAGTAGCCATGTGTTTACCTGTTTAATTTACTTGTTTATTACGCGCAATAAAAAGGCGTCCCGTAGGACGCCTCATTCGACTCTACCGAAGGCGTGTAGGCTTAGTCGTTACCTGTCAAGCTCATCAGGAATTGTACAATATACCAGAACAGTAAACCGACGCTGGAAAACAGCCCCAGTGAAGCGCCGACATGCTGATCGGTGTGGTATTCATGGATCATTTGTGAAGTTTGGTACAGCATGACCGCACCCGCAAACACAATCATAATCCCAAAGAATACCAACCCTAAGGTAAACCCAAACAGGATGCTGGCTAAGATCACACCCAGTGCGATAAAACTGCCGACGGTGATGAACGGTGCCAAGAACGAAAAGTTCTTACGGGTGGTAAACGCGGTGAAAGTAATCCCGCCCGCCAGCATCAAGGTCAGTAGCGCTGCGCTCGGTAGCACATTCGGGTTAGGGGCGAAATTCAATGCGCCGTAAATCAGCGGAGTGGAAATCACTGCAAAGGCAGCGACGTACAGCCCCAAACCTGCGTACTGCATTTCTTTGGAAATAGCAGAATGCGCCCATTTGTCAGCGAAATACGATGCGCCCATGAATAGCGCCAGCACAATCAGCCAGCTCCACATGCTGCCTTGCATCAGTTGCATCAGCGGTTGCGCGACGCCAGATTGGATCAGTAAAGTGGTCAGTGCGGCGTAAGCCACGATTGCGCCACCCAAGTGCAAATAAGTGCGGCGAATGAAACCCGTCCGCTCGGTTTCACTGGCATTGGCAACCAGTGTACCCGAATTCATATCCAAGTATGCCATGTTAGTGTCTCCCTTGTTGTGGGTAAGTCAGTGAAATGGTAATAATCATTACATACGAATCGCCATAGGGCTAATTCCCATTCCAGATAAAGTTTGTTGCCACTGTTGCAACATTTCGGGGGAGGTTGCAGGCCCTACGCGCACTCGAAACCAAGTGGCTCCCTGAATATTGGCGATTTCCATGTGGCTATTCAGCCCTCTTTTCTTCAAGCGACTTTGCATGGCGGAGGCCTGATCTTGGGTTTTATAGGAACCAACCTGGAAGGCATTGGCTCCTGTGATCGTTGCTGGCGTGGGTTTCTTGGTTTCGGGTTTAGGGGTATCCACCACCGCCAGAGCGGGTTTTTTATCCGCTTCTTTAAGGGGGGGAGCCGCTGCTGGCTTTTTATCAGCAGCCGGTTTGGGGGGGGTTGCCGCTTGTTCAACCTGCACGGCGAGTGGCACGTCTATTTCCAGTTGCGGTAATACGGCGTGATAGCTGAAACCGGGCGTTTCATCGGTGGGTTGCGCTGGTGTGTTGCCCGCAACACTGTCCGGGGTATTGCTTGCGACGAGGGTGGAATCAGTCGGCGCGGGGCTATCACCGAGGCTGGTGGTGGCACTGATGCCGGGTTGGGTAGTGGCACTTGCCTCCGGGGTGTTGCCTTTGTTGGCAAGTGCGTACATGCCTGCACCGATAAGGAGTCCGATAGCCACGCCGCCGACCATCCAACCCAGACCGTATTGCCCAAAAGCACTGCCAGACGCTGCCTGTTTTTTGAAATCTTTGGTCATGGTGTGGTGTCTCGATAATTAGAGTGTGTAATGATTATAGCGAAAACTCTAGGAATGAATCACTTATCAGTAGAAAAATCCACGACCAACGGCGAATCCTTCACCTCCCACTGCCCTTTGGCAACATTTTCCCCGGTAATGCTATTGAACACCAGATAACTGTATTTGCCGTAATGCGGCAACTTTGCCAGCATTTTATCCAGATCATCCGGGCTGGAGGCATCCAACAACACAATCGCCTGTTCACCCGCCCGCAGCCCCAATGCCAAGGTATGCAAGCTGCGGGTATAATTGACGCTATTCAAGGTATACGCCGCTTCGGTCATGCGAAACGGCTCTTTGGCGCGTTCCAGCAAACCTTGCAGTGCCGCATTATTGCCACCCAGCAAAATCACCGTGCCAGTATCCGGCAAGGGCGCATCGTCGTATTGCACCCGCAATTGCGGATCACGCGCTTTCAGCGTATCCAACCAGCTTTCCCAGGCGAGCTGCATTGCCGCATCGGTGCGGCGTGACAGCACGTAAGTCTTGTCGCCTTTGCCGTTCATGATCCCGATAGAGGCGGGCATTTCCGCTGCATCCGGCAAGCGAAACACATCAAATGCTGGGTCAAGCGCGATTTGCAGCGGTTTGGCAGGCAAGGATAGCGAGAACGTTTGGCTGGCTTGGGTCATCTGCAAGGTGTCGACCTGCTCCGCTTGCCCTTCCACAAAACGAATCCGCAGCGGCAATGCCAGCGGGTAAACGTTATCCGCTGGCGATTGTTGCTTCAGCGTCAGTTGCAAGCGGTAGCCTTTATCTGCCGGAATCAAGGCATGTTCGGCAATGCGCAAACGCGGCGCACCCGTACCCATCAACCACGCTTGGCGAAAAGTTTTATCCGTTTGCCAACTGTCCAGCAGTTGCCCAAAGGTAGCGGCTTGAAAACGGTATTGCTGGTAAAAACGCCTTAATCCATCAAAAAACGCCTGATCCCCGACCTGTTGGCGCAGCATGTGAAACAGCATCAGCGATTTGCTGTAACCAATGGCTTGGGTGGTTTCATCGTGACGGCTGCGGAAATTCATTAGCGGGAAATCGTCTTGCTGCCCGACAAAGGTGGCGTATTTTTGCAAGCTGGTGCGCCGGTATTCTGCGCCTTCGCCCCTCTGCTGTTTAATGCGGTGATCGGCTAAGTAGGCGGTTAAGCCTTCCGACCAATTGCCCTCGCGGGCATCCACGTACACGCTATTGCCCCACCAGTTGTGCAAAATTTCGTGCGGAAACGATGAGTGCAAAATAAACGGTAAACGGATTACCCGTGACCCCAGCAATGTGAATGAAGGCATTCCCCAGCCGGTTTCCCAAAAATTTTCCACCGTCGCAAATTTGGCGTAGGGGTAATCACCGAGAAGCGCGGAATATTCGTTCAAGTATTGCTCGGTGGCTTGCAGGTAACGTTTGGCTAAGGCTTCATCGGGTTCCTGCAAATACACCATCGCCTGCGCGTGTTTGCCGGCTTGTTGGTACACATGGAAACGCCCAGCGAGTAAATATAAGCTGTCTTGCGGTTGGGTTTCTGCCCAGCCATCGCTGGTTTGTTTGCCTTGGCTGAGGCTGACCCAGCCCTCCGGCAAGTTGATTTGCAGGGTGAAGGTGTGCAGCGCATCAGCGGTTTGTGCATACCATTGGCTATGGGCATCCAAGTAAATACCCCTTTCATTCAATAAGATGCAAGCTTGCGTCAGCCAAGCGCAGTCGGGGGTGGAATTCAGCCTACCACGGTATTTGAGGGTGATTTCTCCTTGTTCGGCACTAAGTGGAATACTATAAACACCTGCTGCCCGCGTGGGTTGTGACGGACTGCCAGCATCCAGCGTGAATTGCGGGTTGAGCGTGAAGTTAAACTGCCCGTTTTGCCGTAATGCGCTGGGGATACGCAGGGTATCTTCCACCTGCAATTCGCCGGTTTTAATATCAGGCGTTACCTGCAAATCGTGGTGTAACACCGGCAAGGCAGCGGCAGCACTCATGCTTGGCAGCCATAACAGCAATAGGATCACAACATGTTTCATAATCGACATACACTATTTCCTGATTTGATACGGCGCACGTTACTGGGCTTGTGCTTAGCAAGTGCCAGCCTGTTTCCCATCAACAGCATGGCGGCGACGGTGGAACACGCGACACTTGATGAAGTATTGGCGTACATTGGTGAACACGCGCCCACTGGTGTGGTGCAAGGCAAAGCATTGCCATTTTCTACCTTAATCACAAGCTTGGCACAAAACCGTGTGGTGTTTGTGGGGGAAATTCACGATCGTTATGATCATCACCTGCATCAATTGGCGGTATTGCAAGCCTTGCACCAGCGTAATCCGAAGCTGGCGATTGGGGTAGAATGGTTTCAGCAGCCATTCCAACCAGTGGTGAATGATTATCTGGCGGGCAAACTCACTGAGGTGGAATTCTTGCGCCGCAGCGAATATTTTGAGCGCTGGGGCTACGATTACCGGCAGTTGCGCCCGATTCTGGAATACGCCAAAACCAATCGTTTACCCGTGATAGCGTTGAATGCGCCGGTTGAATTGACGCGCAAAGTGTCCCAAGGCGGTTTGGAAGCGCTCAGTAAAGCCGAGAGGGCACAATTGCCACCGATTATCCGCCCCGCTGATACTGCCTATCAAACGCGGTTGCGCAAGGTATTTGAAGCGCATTCACAGGATTCACAACAGTTTGAACGCTTCATGTTGGTACAGCGTATTTGGGATGAAACCATGGCGTACAACGTCGCCCGTTACCTGCAAGCGCACCCTGAACACCGGATGGCAGTGTTTGCAGGCGTTGGGCATATTAGCGATGGTGCGGGTATTCCGCAGGATTTAGCCCGGCAAATGCCCGGCATTGCACTGGCAACCGTTGCCAGCAGTGAGACCCCTGAGCAGGCTGTCACGGTGGATTACACCTTACTGACCGAGGTGGTGAATTTGCCGCCGACTGGTAAACTGGGGGTTTTGTTGGATACTCAGCACAACCGGTTGCGTATTTCTGCGTTGGATAATAACAGTGCCGCAGGCAAGGCAGGGCTGCAAAAAGGTGATCGGCTTGCGAGTCTGGAAGGGATTGCGTTGCAAACCATGCTAGATTTAAAACTGGTGTTATCTCAATACAAGGCAGGCGATTCTGTCAGCATGGCGGTAGAGCGCCAAGGCACAAAAGATTTGCTTGCTTACACAGTAGTATTGCAATAATTGCCTTTTCATCAAAAAAATTTATTTTTTAATGCCTTCAAGGTGAACGTCTAGCGGAGCTACTGCGACAAAACCTTCAACTGTTGATGATATAACAATTGGAGGGGCTTTCATGTCGAGTAAAGACTTGGCGGTATACCTTGAGCAACGGGTTGCTGCTCTCGGTATTTCCCAATCAGAGGCAGCACGGCGAGCGGATGTATCACGGCAAACGTGGTATCGGTTCTTGAGCGCGGACTTATCTGATGCCAAACTGTCGACGTTAATGCGTTTGGCAGACGCATTAGAGACAACCCCAATGCACTTATTAGGGCTGTATTTCAACGCCGATAAAGTAGACACGACCGT
Organism: uncultured Thiothrix sp.; assembly: GCA_964420315.1. Lineage (GTDB taxonomy): Bacteria > Pseudomonadota > Gammaproteobacteria > Thiotrichales > Thiotrichaceae > Thiothrix. The sequence continues at coordinate 26,438 of CAYQTB010000020.1, forward strand.
GCCATTAGCCGCCTCTCAACCTTTTTCCCAGGTGGAGGCGTGCAGTATTAATTAACGGAGCATACCATGCAGGCAGACTTTTGGTTGGAACGCTGGGAGTACAACCAGATTGGTTTTCACCAAACCGGCATCAACAGCCATTTACAGGCATTCTGGGGAAACCTAGCAGTTCCTGCGGGCAGTACGATTTTTGTACCCTTATGCGGCAAAAGCCGCGACATGCTGTGGTTGCGTGCACAAGGGTTTCGGGTGTTAGGGGTGGAAATTAGCCCGATTGCGGTTCATGATTTTTTTAAAGAAAGCGGTTTGGAACCGATTATCACGCAACAAGGCCCATTTGGACGTTGGGAATGCGATGGCTTGGTTATATTGCAGGGGGACTTTTTTCACCTCACGGCTGCCGACATCGCCGAGTGTGCCGGTGTATTCGACCGTGCCTCTCTGATCGCGTTACCGCCTGAGATGCGTGTGAGTTATGCGCAGCATCTGCTTAGTATTTTGCCGCCCAGCGTACCTGCCTTATTGATCACCCTCGAATACGATCAACACGAAATGAAAGGTCCCCCGTTTTCTGTACAGGAAGCCGAAGTCCATGCTTTTTATGCGCACCATTATCACCTTGAGCGCCTGTTAGTGCTGGATGCGCTGGCGGATGAACCCGGTTTCCGCCAGCGTGGCTTAACGTGGTTGGATGAGAAAGTGTACGTGTTGACACCGCATTAAGGGGCTTTCGATACCTTCTGGCAGTGTCGTAGACAGTTTGAGAGCCGATTCTCACGCTTGACGCGCCGCGATTTGATGGATGACAGTGAAGCCCTGTTTGCGCGGATGATGACGGATAAAGACTTCAACGCCACTGCTTTCTTTACGCTGATGACAATGCCAAAATGTGTTGACAATCTACCAAACGAGACACACAGACCTTATGGAACGTAAAGAACCCGGTCATAAAGAGCGGGGCGCTGACAAAGTAGCCCGTATCCCCATCAAGATTGAGCCAACCGCCGAATTCCGCCGTAAACCGATGTGGATCAAAGCCAAAGCGCCGACCACGCCGGAAGTCAAACGCCTCAAGGCGATTTTGCGCGAGCAAAAACTGCATACGGTGTGTGAGGAAGCTTCCTGCCCCAATCTTGGCGAATGTTTCACCCACGGCACGGCAACTTTTATGATCATGGGCGATATTTGTACCCGTCGCTGCCCCTTCTGCGACGTATCCCACGGCAAACCGCTGCCATTGGATGCGGATGAACCGCAGAATATGGCGGAAACCATCCGTGCAATGAGCCTAAAATACGTGGTGATCACCTCGGTTGACCGCGATGATTTGCGTGACGGTGGCGCGGAACATTTCGTCAAATGCATTCAGAAAGCCCGTGAATTGAATCCAGCACTTAAGATCGAAATTCTCACCCCCGATTTTCGCGGGCGCATGGACATTGCCCTGCAAATTCTCGAAACCGCCCCACCGGATGTGTTTAACCACAATATGGAAACCGTGCCGCGTTTGTACAAACAATCACGCCCCGGTGCGGATTACCAATATTCGCTGAATTTAATCAAGGAATTCAAACGCCTATTTCCAGACATTCCCAGCAAATCCGGCTTGATGCTTGGTTTGGGAGAAACCAAAGAGGAAGTCATTGAAACCTTGAAAGACCTACGTGCTCACGACTGCGACATGCTGACCTTGGGGCAATACTTGCAGCCCAGCCGCCACCATTTGCCGGTAGACCGTTTTGTGACCCCGGATGAATTCGCGGAACTTGCCAACATTGCCACGGCAATGGGTTTCACCAAGGTTGCCAGTGGGCCAATGGTGCGCTCTTCCTACCACGCTGACCAACAAGCCGCAGGCACTTTTAGCGGCGCATGAACGTTGTCACCAGCCGCACGCTGGAATTCCTGCTGTTGCCGCCCGGCAATTTGGTAGTGTTTGTATTGTTGGCGTTGTTGCTTTACCGTTGGCGTGGAGCAATGCTGACCGTGTTATTCACCGGCATTTTACAAACGGTGGTGTTGAGTCTGCCGGTGGTGGCTGAAAAGCTCATGGTGGGTTTGGAACAGCAATACCCGCCTGTGCCGGAGCTCTGGTTGCAAGTGCCCTTGCCGGAAGCGATTGTGATTTTAGGGGCAGAGCGCAATCTCGAAGCCAGCGAGTACGCCGGGCGCATGAGTGCCAGTACCGAGCTGGAGCGTCTCAATTACGCCGCGCATTTGCACCGCAAAACCGGCTTACCTATTTTGTTCTCCGGTAGTGATCAGGATGTGAACGTTATGCGTGAGGTGCTGGAAAATACCTTTCAAGTGCCGTTGCGCTGGCAGGAAAACCAAAGCCGCACCACGTGGGAAAATGCCGCTTTTACCGATCAAATACTGGCAGATGCCGGGATTCGTTCGGCGTGGGTCGTGACGCACGCTTGGCACATGCCGCGTGCCATGCAAGTGTTTGCGGATAGGCAGGTGCACTACGTTCCCGCCTCCCTCAGTTACGGTTCAAGCAATTTCTGGCGGCATGAATGGTTGTGGTGGGTTCCGCAAGCCAATGCGCTGGCTCGCAGTCAAACAGCCCTGCACGAATGGTTTGGGCTGTTGGCGTATGCGTTCAGGCGTGAATTAAGTCAAGGCTTGACGCTGTTCCGGGCTGAGTAAAAGCGCGGCAGGCGCGAGCAAACTCTCTGGGCTATTGCGCATCCCCATGCGGATGAACACCATGACCTTTTGCGCCATGTTTTCTGCCGGATTCAACACATAACATTCCGCTTCGCGCCGATGCAACAGCACCCCGCTTTGGATCAGCATTGCCAGCAAGGTTTTCAGGCGTGACTCTTGTTCCACCACGCTAAACGGAATCCCCACTTGCTGGGTTTCCCCTTCCAAATGCAGCGGCTGAATATGGCTGATTAAGGTGCGTAACGGTTCATAAGGTAGCGCTAACAGTGCGATAGCAATCGCAAACTGTACGGCGACAGCAAATAAAATGGCGTAAACTGGTTCTTCCAGATACAAATACGCGCCAGAATACGTAAAAATACCATTGGCTGCCGCCATAAAAATAATAAACAGCTGTTAGACTTTGCTTATCTACCACACTCGGTGGCAAATAGGTACAGCTTGTGTAAAAGTTAAGACCTGCCGCACGCAAGTGTTTCAGAAAGCAGCGGAAAAATTTCGCGGAAACAGCTAAACTCAAGGGGTAATCCGCACAGGCTCATTATCGAAGGGAGTTATAATGGCTTTTGGCAAATTGACGATTGACTGGCGTAGTACGCTGGCGGCTGTATGGCGTTCCAACCGGCATTTCCTCAAACCCATCAGGAATGTGGATTTGGTGAACCCGGATACTTTGCAAGGCATTGATGCACAGAAAGATGCCCTGTTCCGCAATACCGAGCATTTTTTGCGGGGCAAACCTGCCAGCCATGCCCTGCTCTGGGGGGCGCGTGGCGTGGGTAAATCGTCGCTGATCAAGGCGGTGCTAACCCGTTACCATACCTATGGTTTGCGAATGATCCAGATTTCCAAAGACGATTTGAGTGTGTTGGTGGATATTACCGATGAAATTGTCGATTCCCACCACCGTTTCATTATCTATTGCGATGATCTCACCTTCGATGAGGGTCAGGGCGAATACCGCATGTTAAAAAGCACGATGGAAGGTACCTTGGAAAAGCCGCCTGAAAACGTGCTGATTTACGCCACCTCTAACCGACGGCACATGATGCCGGAGCAAATGTCCGATAATCTTGCCACCAGTATGCTCAACGGTGAAATTCACCCCGGTGAAGCCATCGAAGACAAACTCTCGCTGGCGGATCGTTTTGGCTTGTCGCTGCCTTTCCACACCATGAATAAAGATATTTATCTGGAGATAGTGGACAAACTGTTTAAAGGTCGGGTACAAGATGCAGAGTTGCTGCACCAAGAAGCCTTGGCTTTCGCGATTGAGCGCGGTGGTCAAAGTGGGCGCACCGCACGGCACTTTTTCAACCACTGCCAAACAGGTTTAAGTTAGATGTACGCTCAGAAGTTTTCTGCTGCGTTAGTAGGGCTTGCGGTGTTAGCGCTAGGTCTCAACGGTTGATCAGGTTGCGCGGCAAACCTCGCCCTTCAGGGCGGGGAGGATAGCGCGG